>JAPLOF010000064.1 GCA_026692665.1 Planctomycetota bacterium | reverse complement strand
CGAGAGGACGCTCGTCGTCCTGCGCGATGCGCTGTCCGCGGGCGCGGATCGCTTTGGATTCCGGTTGGTCGAGTACTCGATCCAGACGAATCACCTGCACCTGATCGCCGAGGCGGAGGACGAGCGCTCGATCGCGCGCGGCATGCAGGGCCTGCTCGTCCGTGTGGCCAAGGCGCTGAACCGTGCGTGGGAGCGTCGCGGCAAGGTTCTCTGCGACCGTTACCACGCGCGGATCCTGCGCACGCCGCGCGACGTGCGCACCGCGCTCGTCTACGTGCTGCAGAATGCGCGCAAGCACGGCGCGCGCCTGATCGGCGTCGATGCGTGCTCGTCGGGGCCGTGGTTCGACGGGTGGCGAGATCGGGTGGCGCGCGCGCCGCGCCCCATCGCCGAGGCGCGCTCGTGGCTCCTCACCGCCGGCTGGCGACGGGGCGGTTTGCTCGGCACGCGCGAGGCGCCGGCGGTGCCGCCAGCGGGGGAACGGACGCGTAGGGGTGTGCCGTCGCCGACTTCCCTGCTCGGGATCGGCCGCATCGCGCGTACTTCGCGCAGTCTCGTGACGGCCGACGCGGCCTTGCTGGCCTGACCCGCGCGCCCTCTCCTGGAACAGGGGCTGACGCGGGCGATCCTTGCAGTCCGGCTGGCCGACGGTCCTGGTTGCGCCGCTGGCCGAGCACCGAGTCCCGCACGCGATCACTCACGCCCGCTCTGGCGCGATCCGTCGACACAACGCGGAGCGTGTGTCGCGACGGGGGAGGATCGCTGCGGGCCGCGGCGGGGTACCTCCATCGTCCACGCGCGATCTCCGGCGTGTGCTCAAGAACGATCAGTCACGCGAGCGTCACCGCCCTGCAAACCGCAGCCCCGAGATCCACAGTCCGGAGAGCGACAGCCCCGGAACGCCACCGCCCCAAACCAGACTCCCCCGAACTCGACCCACCCGAACCCACCCGCCGAGTCCACCCGTTGCCGAGAGCGAACCGGCCTGTCGACGCCGGCCGATCGACCGCACCTCGGCGGCCAGCACGGCCGCCCCTCGCCCTCACGGAGCGTGGAGCTTCGTGGGCGGCGCATCCAAGACCGCGATCGCGGTGATCTCCCGCTTGGGGCCGCGGTCCCCGCACAGCTGGATGCCGCCGTAGTCCTTCCAGCCGGCCCAAGGCGACGCGAGCTTGGGCTCCGCGTCGCTCTGGTCCTCGAAATAGGCCCATTCCGCGACGCGGCGCGTGTCCTGGGTCACGAAGACCTCGTAGGCGTTCCGCGGCGTGTCACCGACGGCGTCGAAGGTGAGGCGGATCACGTCGGCGGGCTGGCCGGTGCCCAGCTTCTTCTGGCCGGCGTCGGCGAGCTTCACGCCCGGATCGAGCAACTTGTACGGCATCACGAGCCAGTAGCTGTCGTTGATCCAGATCGAACGGGCGCGCGAGAGCTCCTTCGCGCGCTGCGCTTCGTCCACGACCTCGACGCCGTCCTCGAACACCCGGCCCGCGCCCGTGTTCAAGTTCATCAAGATGACCTTCTTGCCGTCGTCGAGCCGGTAGTCGCCCGTCCACTTGTCCCACACGTGGCTCCGGCGCCCGAAGAAGTTCCATTCGAGCACGCGCGCGCGATCCCAGGCCGCGCGGCCGCCCAGGGCGTGCATGACCTCGCCGGCGATCGTCACTGCGCGCGGATCCGAACCACGCGCGATGGAAGCCGCGGCGAGTTGATCCGAGGCCGCGGTCGAGGCCTTGGGCGAGGCGCAGGCGGCGAGGGCGAGCGCGGGGAGAAGGGCCGACAGGAGGGTCGCGAGGCTCTTGTGCATGCCGCGCAGGATCGCCGAGCCGCGGCGAGCACGCAACCACGCTTGCGCAGCGATCCGCCGGGCGGGAGAGTGCTCCGCACCCATGGATCCCAGGAACCAGAACCTCTACGCCCACGTGGGCGGCCGCCTCGTCCCCCGCGCGGAAGCCAAGGTCTCCGTGTTCGACAGCTCCGTACAGGGCGGTGACGCCGTCTGGGAGGGCCTGCGCGTGTACCAGGGCCGCGTGTTCCAACTGGACGCGCACCTGGAGCGCCTCGAGCACAGCGCGAAGGCCATGGCGTTCGAAAAGGTCCCGAGCCGCGACGAGATCCGCGCCGCGCTCTTCGCGACGTTGGCCAAGAACGGGATGCGCGACGGCGCGCACGTGCGCCTGACTCTGACGCGCGGCGAGAAAGTCACCTCGGGCATGGACCCGCGCAACAACCAGTCGGGGCCGTGCCTGATCGTGCTCGCGGAGTGGAAGGCGCCGGTCTACGGATCGGGCGGTTTGAAGCTCGTGACGTCGACGGTGCGCCGCGCGCCGCCGGCGGTGATGGACTCGAAGATCCACCACAACAACCTGGTGCACAACATCCTGGCGAAGATCCAGGCCAACGCCGCCGGCGCCGACGACGCGGTCATGCTGGACGTCGAGGGCTACGTCGCGGAGACGAACGCGACGAACCTCTTCCTCGTGCAGCGCAGCGAGCTGCACACGCCGACGGGCGATCACTGCCTGCCCGGGATCACGCGCGGCGTCGTGCTGAGGATCGCGCGCGAGGCCGGGATCGTCGCCGTCGAACGCCGGATCTCGTTGATGGAGTTCCACACGGCCGACGAGGTGTTCACGACGGGCACGATGGGCGAGCTGGCGTGGGTGAAGGAGATCGACGGCCGGAAGATCGGCGACGCGCGCGGGCCGGTGACGTCGCGACTGTGCGCGCTGTTCGCCGAGGTCGTGAAGCGCGAGGGGACGGCGATCCCGGCGTGAAGCGGATCATCCTACGCAGCGCGCTCGCCCTCTCGTTGCTTGGGCTCTGCTGGGCACTATGGTCGGCGTGGGATGGACTCCGCCGGGTCGAACGGATTCGCGCGATGCCGAGGTGGGAGACGCTGTCGGGGCCGACGTTTCCCCTCGAGGTCGGAGCGACCGGTGCCTGGGGACCCACATGGACTCCCGTCGTCCATCCGCTCGGGCCGGCCTTGGCCTACCTCGACGTGCTCGGACGTCGCATCGACGTCGAACCCGACGTGCGCATCCGTACCGATCCGGTGGCGGCCGTGACCCCGTGACACGAGGGACGACGTCCGGACGGTGGGGAATGGAGGGTCAGTACGCGCTTCGACTTCCGGTACGCCGTAACCCTCGATCCGGCGGAAACGCGCCGCATCACGTGGCGCGTTGAGTCCGTGCCGGAGGAACTCTTGGGAGTGGAGGCTCGCCTGGTCCTGGACGGGGAGCTAGGCACTGATCGTTTGCACGAGGCTGATCACATCGAGCTGGCGAACTGGGTCCGAGGCTCGTTCTGCACCGTTTTCATGCTCCTGCTTGCGCTCGCCTTCGCTTTCGCCCTGTATCGGGACCGGCGTGACGTGGCCGTCGCTTCGTCGGATGATCACGCGTGATGAACGAGCCAAGCTCGATTATCACGGTTGCCGATGCGGTCGGCGTGGATAGTCGTGAGCGATGGTCGTCCTGCTCCGCATCGCGGCCGCGCTGTCGGGGATCCTCGCACTCGCGCTGGTCGGGCTCTTCGCGGCGGCACACGCCCGGTTCCACCGCCTCGCGATCTCGCCGGACGTCGCCGGTCCGACGTTCCAGATGGAAGCGGGAGCCATGGGGACCTGGAATCCCGTCTGGACTCCCGAGCCGCTGAATGCCCGTTCTGCGGAGTTGCGCCTCGAGACCGATCCGGCGTGGACCGATCCGGAATCGCTGGCGATCGTGATCGTCGCCGAGTCGTTGGGCGACCACCTCGCGACTTCGCACGGGGGCGAGTGGATGGGGTCCCCGAGCGAGTGGATGGACAGCGGGAAGGGGATCCTCCCGATCGAATCGAGCCTCGCGCCCGTGGAGGATCGCGGCCACGGTCTGCCCCTCTGCCTCGACGGTCACGCGCCCTCACGCGTGTCGTGGACCGTCGTGCACGCGGACCGCGAGATCGCCGGCGCGGAGGCGCGCCTCGTGCTCGCCGGGAATCCGTGGGCCGAGGAACGTCGCGCGAAATCCCGCACGATGCTGAACGTGGTGCTGGTCCCGAGCATCGTGCTCTTCACGTATCTCGCCGTGCTCGCAGCGAGGTCTTCGCGTCGGCGCGCGGAGCTCCGACGCGCAGTGAAACCGAACGCCGAGGAGTCGATCGACTAGGTTCATGAGCGACCTCGGCTGGATCATCACGGAAGTCTTCGCAGGCAATCGTCAGCGGAGTCGGTAGGATCCGCGCGCTCGTTCGGCGACCGGATCATGCACTCGACATCGCTCTACCTCGCCCTCGACCAGGGCGGCTCCACGAGCCGCGCCCTCGTCTTCGATCGCGCCGGCCGTGTCGTCGCCAAGTCGTCCGTCGAGGTCGCGACCGCGCGGCCAGCGCCCGATCGTGTCGAGCAGGACGCCGAGGATCTCGTGCGTTCGCTCCGCCGCGCGGTCCGCGAAGTGGTGAAGCAGCTGGGGCGTCGCATCGATCACCTCGCCGCCGCCGGGCTGGCAACCCAGCGCTCGAGCGTCGTCGCGTGGGACAAGACGAGCGGCGGTGCGCTCGCTCCCGTGCTGTCCTGGCAGGACCGGCGCGCGGCTTCGCGGCTGGATGGACTCGACGAGCACGCGGACGAGGTGCGCAAGCTCACCGGCCTGCGCCTCTCGCCGCACTACGGCGCGACGAAGCTCGCGTGGCTCCTCGACGCGGTCCCGGCCGTGCGCGCGGCGCACCTGGACGGGCGGCTCGCCTTCGGCCCCCTGGCGTCGTTCCTCGCGTCCCGGCTGCTCGACGAGCGCCCGTTCGTCGTCGATGCGGCCAACGCGTCGCGCACGTTGCTGCTCGACGTCGCGAGCGCGACGTGGTCGCCCAAGCTCCTCGACCTCTTCGCCGTGCCGGGCACGGCGCTGCCGCGCGTCGCGCCGACCGTAGACGAATTCGGCACGCTCGACGTGGGGCCGCGCAAGATCCCGCTGCGCGTCCTGACCGGCGACCAGTCCGCGGCGTTCTTCGCTAGCGGCGCGCCGCGCGCCGACGTCGCGTCGATCACGTTCGGGACGGGTGCCTTCGTGCTGCGGGCGACCGCGGGCGCGGTGCCGGACGTGCCGGGTCTGCTGACGACGCTCGTGCACCGCGAGAAGGACGTGTCGACGTTCGCGCTGGAAGGCACGGTCAACGGCGCCGGTTCCGCTCTGGCGTGGATCGCCAGCGAACTCGAGCTGCCAGAACTCGACGTCGAATCGTGGCTCGAGGAAGTGCGCGAGCCGCCGCTCTTCCTGAACGGCGTCGGCGGTCTCGGTGCGCCGTGGTGGCGCGCGGACTTCGCGTCGCGCTTCGTCGGCGCGGGTGACGCGGGCGCGAAGGTCGTGGCGGTGCTCGAGAGCGTCGTGTTCCTGGTCGTCGAGATCCTGGGCGCGATGGAGGCCTCGCAGGGCAAGCCGCGCGTGCTGCGCGTGGGCGGGGGACTCGCGCAGCTCGACGGACTGTGCGCGCGGCTCGCCGCGCTCTCCGGACTGCCCGTCGAGCGGCATTCGGAGACCGAGACGACCGCGCTCGGCCTGGCGCGACTGCTCGGCGCGGAACCCGAGGCGCCGATGGTCGAGACGTTCGTGGCCGAGGACTCTCCCGCGCTGCGCGCGCGGTATGCGCTGTGGCGCGCGGAGATGTCCGCTGCTGTGCGGGCCGAGAGCTGACCGCTCCGGCCCGATCGGCAGATCGTGCTGGCGGTCGTCCGCGCACCGTTCGATTCGGCACAGATCCTTCGTTCGCGGTCCTCGCCCGCGACGAGGAGCCGGCGAGGAGCTCGTCCTGACGCGAGCGCAGCGGTCCGCTCGTCGTCCACGCGGTTCAGCCGTCGAGCGAGAACCCCGGCTCGGGCTCCAGCGGCAGCTCGTCGGTCCGCGCCACGCGCGCGCGGTTCGGCAGGTGCGGCAGCAGCCGCTCGACCACGCGCTCCGACGTCGCGCGATACCCCGTCAGCTTCCCGCCGTAGATCGCGACCAGGCTCGGCCGCGCCTCGTCGTCCACCACGAGCGTCGTCTCGCGCGGACGGTCGAACGCGCGGCCTTCGCCTTTCGGCAGCACGCGCAGGCCGGCCCAGGACGCGAGGACCTTCGTCGAGCGGCGCGGGAAGTAGTGCGCGTACGTCTCCAGCAGGTACGTGACTTCGGAATCGAGCGGCACGACGCGCGCCGGATCTCCGGCGTACGGCGTCTCGGTCGTCCCGACCATCGTCCGGCCCTTCCAGGGGATCGCGAACACGGCGCGGCGGTCGCGCGGCGCCTCGACGTAGTAGATGCCGCGCGCGAGAGCGCCCTCCAGCTCGACGTGCGTCCCGGCCACGAACTCGACGGCGAACCCGGGCGGGGCTGGTTCGATCCGCGCGCGCACGGCCTCGACCCACGGCCCGGCTGCGTTCACCAGCGCGCGCGCCTGACAGCGGCGGGCCGACGACCCTTCCGTCCAGCGGACTGCCCAGCCATCGACGTTGCGCTCGGCGCCTTGGAACGCAGCCGGGATGCGCGCCACGGCACCCAGCTCGAGCGCGCTGCGCAGGACGGCGCGCGACAACGCGGCGTCGTCCGTCTGACCGTCGAAGTAGCGGAACACGGCCTCGAGGTCGCGCGTCTCGAGCCCGTCGAGCGCGTCCCACTCCTCGCGCGGGATGCGTGCGAAGAGCGCCTCGCGCCGGAGGTTCCCGAGCAGCGCGTACAGCCCGAGCCCGGCGCGGATCGTGCGCGGCCGTCGCGTGGTTTCGGGGTAGATCGGGATCAGGAAAGGCACGACGCGCACCAGCTTCGGGGCGATGCGCAGGAGCGTCGTGCGCTCGCGCAGCGACTCGCGGACGAGCGCCAGCTGCGCGCTCTCCAGGTAGCGCAATCCGCCGTGGATCAGCTTGCTGGACCGGCTCGAGGTGCCGGCCGCGACCGCGCGCTCCTCGAGCAGGATCGCGGTGAGTCCCGCGGCGGCGGCGGCCTGGAGCACGCCGACGCCGTGGATCCCGCCGCCGATCACGGCCAGGTCGTAGCGCTCGACGTCGGCCGTGGCGGACGGCGTCGCGGTGGACCTCGGGACCGCGCTCACGATCCGCCAGGTCGCAGTGCCGCCAGCATCTCGGCGATCTGGAACGTCTCGACCATGTCCACCCCGCGGCGCGCGAGCGCGCGCGCGATCTCGGGAGACGCGACCTCGTACACGACGACGCGCGCTCCGGCGATGCGCAGATCGCCCGTAGCGGGCAGCCCGTCGATGTCCACGAACACGAACTCGGGCGCGATCTCGGGGACGAGCTGGTTCTCGCGCTCCTCCCAGCGGTCGAACACGGCGCCCAGAGGGATCGGGTGCGCGCGCCGCGCGGCGGCGAGGAACTCGAGGCTGAAGCTGATCAGCGTGCACTGGTGGATCGCGGCGTCGATCGCGGGCAGGACGCGCTCGAGGATCCGCTCGCGGCCGAACTGCTCGATGGCCACGCGCTTGATCTCGACGAAGGCTCGGACGTCGGGGTGCCGGCGCAGCAGCTGGACGAACCCCGCGAGGCTCAGGAGCCCCTCGCGCTGGAATCGATCGCCGAACTTCCCGGGCTCGCCGCAGGACAGCGCGCGCAGCTCGGACAGGGACTTCTGGTGCACCGCGCCCGAGGTGCCGCACATCCGATCGAGAGTGCGGTCGTGGAAGAGGACCGGGAAGCCGTCCGCCGAGAGCTGCACGTCGACTTCGACGTGGCGTGCGCCGGCGTCGATCGCGGCCTCCAGGGCGGCGAGCGTGTTCTCGGGGTAGCGGGCTGCGTATCCGCGGTGCGCGACGAGCTCGGGCGTGCTCATGCGAAGTCGTTCTCTGCTGGCCGGTTATGCCCGTCCGCGCGCGCGAACGCAACGCGCACGTTCGCAACGCCGCCTCGAAATCGTGAGCATTCCGCCCCCTCGTGGAAGCCGCGACCCCACTCCGAAGCCCGCGCCGCGCTCCGCAGGTCGCGGCCGATCTCCGCGCGATCTGGATCGACGGCCTGGCCTGGTCCGTGATGGTCGGGATGGGGGAGCAATCGATCCCCGCGTTCGCCGTGGCGCTCGGGCTGCCGGGAGCCTGGGCCGGACTCGTGGCGACGGTGCCCATGGTCGTCGGCGCGCTGATGCAACTCGTGTCGCCGACCATGATCCGGCGGCTCGGTTCCCACCGGCGCTGGGTCGTGTGGAACGCGGGGATCCAGGCGCTCTCGTTCGTGCCCCTCGCGATCGCCGCCGTCGTCGGGGTGTTCCCGGGGTGGGCCCTGTACTCCGTCGCCGCGATCTACTGGGGCGCCGGCATCGCCACGAACCCGGCCTGGAGCACGTGGGTCGGCACCCTCGTGCCCGGGCCGGTGCGCCTGCGCTACTTCGCGCGGCGCACGGTGTGGCTGCACGTGTTCCAGATCGGGGCGCTGCTCGCGGCGGGCTGGATCCTCTTCGTCGGCGAGGCCTGGGAACAGCCGCTCGCAGCCTTCGGCGTGGTCTTCGCGTTCGCCTTCCTCGCGCGCGCTCTCTCGACCGCGTGCCTCACGCGACACAGCGAACCCGATCCGATGCCGGGCGGCATGCAGCGCGTCGGGTTCCGCGACCTCGCCGCGCGGTTCCGCCACGGATCGGATGGCCGGCTGCTCGCTTACATGCTGGCGGTGCAGTTCTCGGCCAACGTCGCGTCGCCGTTCTACATGCCCTACATGCTGCGCGAGCTCGAGTTCAGCTACGCGCAGGCGATGGGCCTCGTCGCCGCGGCGTTCCTCGCCCGAGCGATCTCCATGCCGTTCCACCGGCGGATCGCCGGGCGGCACGGCGTGGGTGCATTGCTGTGGATCGGTGGGCTCGGCATCGCGCCTTCGGTCGGCCTGTGGCTCCTGACCCACGACTTCGTGTTGCTGCTCTTGGCGCAGCTCTTCGCCGGGTTCGTCTGGTCCGCCTACGAGCTCTCGACGTTCCTCATGTTCTTCGACTCGATCCGTTCCGAGGAGCGCACCAGCATCCTGACCAAGTACCACGTCGCCAACGCGGTCGCGATCGCGGCGGGTTCGCTCCTCGGAGGGGCCGTCCTCGCCGGCGCCGGAGGAGCGGCGGCGGCTTTCATCGCGGTGATGGCCCTGTCGACCGTGCTGCGGCTCGCGACGCTGTTCCTCCTGCGGCGGGTCGCGCCGCGACCCCGATTCGCGACCTGATTCCGGCGCCCCTCCGCGTTCTCGCTCAAGTCCAGGCACGGTTGCTGTCGACGACCGCTCGGATCGGAGGTCCTTGTACCGTGAAGAGCGTCCTAGTCTGGTTGTTCGTCGCCGCCATCTTCTTGGGGCTGTTCGGGGCCTACTCGACCTTCTTCCCGGGCACCAACGCGCCGGCGAAAGGCGCGGCCGCGGACAGCGGCGACGTCATGTCGCGCTTGAAGGACCACGTGGAGTACCTGGCCCAGAGCGTCGGCTCCCGCGACAAGCCCGGCCCGATCCAGGATGCCGGTGACTACCTCGAGCGGCAGTTGCGGCGGGCGGGCCAGGACGTGAAAGCGATCGACGGCGGCTCCGCCGCCGGGGGCTCGAAGACCCTCGTCGCGGAGGTCACGGGGACGAAGTACGCCCGGGAGGTCGTGATCCTCGCCGCGCACTACGACGGTCCGCGCGCGTCGCCGGCCGCGGACGCGGGCGCTTCCGGCGCCGCGGTCCTGGTGGAGGTCGCGCGCCAACTGGCGGGCTCCTCGCACGAGCGCACGCTGCGTTTCGTCCTCTTCCCCGACGGATCGAAGCGGGACGGAGATCCCGATTCCGCCGCCGCGAACTACGCCAAGGAGTGCAAGTCGCGCGGCGAGACGATCGCGGCCGTGGTCTACCTCGACTCGGTCGGTCTCTTCGAGGACAAGGACACGCAGACGTACCCGTTCCCGCTCATGCTGGCGTTCCCGTCGCGGGCCGACTTCCTGGCGGTCGTCGGTGGATACCAGTGCCGTGACCTCACCTCGAAGACGACGGAACTCATGCGCACCGGCACGGGGCTTTCCATCCAGGGCCTCGTGGTCCCGGAGTTCGCGCCCGGCACGGGATTCTCGCCGCACGCGGCGTTCTGGAACGCGGGCTTCCCCGCGGTGGTCGTGACCGACACCGGGGAGTGGCGCAGCAAGCGGTTCGGGTCGCCGAGCGACACCCACGACCGGCTCGACTACGAGCGCATGACGCGGGTCGTGCTGGGGCTCGCGCGCACGGTGGGACTGCTCGTCAAGAAGTCGACGCTGGCTGCCTGATCGGCGGGCCAGCGTCGCGAGAGAGCGCTCGGCGCCGCCATCGGGCGCCGAGGGATTCCGCTCCTACAGGTTCTTCGCCGCGAACTCCCAGTTCGCGAGCTTGTCCAGGAACGTCGTCACGTAGTCCGGACGGCGGTTCTGGTAGTCGAGATAGTAGGCGTGCTCCCACACGTCGCAGGTGAGCAGCGGCTTCGCCGCGCCCGTGAGCGGCGTCTCGGCGTTCGGCGTCTTCACGACCTTGAGCTTCCCGCCCTCCAGGACGAGCCAGGCCCAACCGCTGCCGAACTGGGTCTTCGCCGCGTCCGCGAACTGCGTCTTGAACGCGTCGAACGAGCCGAAGTCGGCCGTGATCTTCTCCAGCAGCTTGCCCGTCGGCGCGCCCCCGCCGTTCGGTCGCATCGAGTGCCAGAAGAACGTGTGGTTCCAGATCTGCGCGGAGTTGTTGAAGACGCCCTGCGCGGCCGAGTCCTTGGCCGAGGCCTTCACGACCTCCTCCAGGGTCATCTTCTCCCAGGGCTTCCCCTTGGCGAGGTTGTTCAGGTTGTCCACGTAGGCCTTGTGGTGCTTGCCGTAGTGGAACGAGATCGTCTGCGCGCTCACGAAGGGTTGCAGCGCGTCGTCCTTCCAGGGGAGGGGCGGCAGGACGAAGGGGCCGGTCGCGGCGGCCGTGGCCGGGGTGCTCGGGGTCTGGCTCATGGGGTCGTCATCGCAGGCGGACGTGGGACGGCGGAACGGGAGTCCCTACTATGGGCGACGCCCCGACCGCGGGTCCATGGGGGCACGCGCGAAAAGTACTCCCGAATCCGCCACGCAACGCGACCACGCCTTGGAAATCCCGAATCCGGAAGTGCCCGTCCCGAGGACAGGGGAGCGTCGCGCGGCGCTCGTCGTCGAGGACTTCTCGAAGGAGTACGAGAGCCACCGCGCCGTCGACGGCCTGTCGTTCCGGGTCGCGGAGGGCGAGATCCTGGGCCTCGTGGGCCCGAACGGTGCGGGGAAGACGACGACCCTGCGCTCGATCGTCGGCGTCCTGCCGATCCAGTCCGGGCGGGTCGTCGTCTGCGGCCACGACCTGGCGGCGTCCGAGGTCGCTGCCAAGTCGCGCCTCGCCTGGATCCCGGACGACCCGCAGCCCTTCGACACGCTCACCGTGCTCGAGCACCTGCGCTTCTCCGCGGCGCTGTACGGCATTCGCGACTGGAAGGACCGCGCCGAGCGGCTGCTCGAGCGCTTCGAGCTCACCGAGAAACGCGCCGCGCTGGGCGGCGAGCTCTCGCGCGGCATGCGCCAGAAGCTGGCCTTCTGCATGGCCTGGATCCACGAGCCCGGGCTCGTGTTGATGGACGAGCCGTTGTCGGGCCTCGATCCGCGCGCGATCCGCTCCGCGAAGGACGAGATCCGACGGCTGGCGCAGACGGGGACGGCGGTCGTGCTCTCCTCGCACCAGCTCGAGCTCATCCAGGAACTGGCCGATCGCATCCTGATCATCGACCGCGGCACGAAGCGCTTCGAAGGCACGCTCGGCGAAGCACGCGCGACCCTCTCGCTCGGCGAGGACAAGAGCCTCGAGGACATCTTCCTCTCGGCGACGGATCCCGGACCTTCCGTGGACCGGTCGACGGCCGGCACGCGGGGGCCCTGACGGCGTGTTTGGACATCCCGCACTGCTCCTGCTGTTCTGGCTGAAGCTGCGCGGCGGCTTGCGCCTGCAGGTGCGCAAGCTCCGCCGGCCCTCGAGCTGGGTCTTCCTGATCGTGGGCGGGTTGCTCGTCTTCGGCTGGATCGCCCTCATGATCTTCGGCCGGAATTCCTCGGGGCAACCGGTGATCGCGGGCAATGTCCTGCGGTTCGGCGTCGACGTCGGACTGCTCGTGCTCGTCGTGCTCACGCTGGTCGGCGCGTTCCAGTACCGCGGCCTGTACCTGCCCAAGGAGGAGATCGAGCTCGCGTTCAGCGCGCCGCTCGAACGCACGCAGCTCGTGCGCTACCGACTGGGCACGAACCTGTTCCGGTCGGTGTTCGCGGCTCTCCTGTTCGGGTTCCTCACCGCGCGTCGCATGCCCGTCGCCGGCTATGCGTTCACGGGGATGTTCCTCGTCATGATGACCGTGCCGATCCTCGGCCAGGGCGTCGCCCTGTTCCTGGGCGAGGGCGAGAACCGGATCGGCCGGCTGGCGCGCAAGGCGCCGCTGAAGGTCGTCTCCGTGGCGCTCGGCGCGTGCGTCGGAATCGGCGTCGTGATGCTCATGGTCTCCGACGGGGCGCACGTCACGCAGGTGCTCGGGGACCAGGACGGGATCGTCGCCCGGCTCGCGAGCCAGCCCGTCCTGCGCGCGTTGCTGCTGCCCGTCGCGCCGTGGGGCAGCATGGTCACCGCCACGAGCGTGGGAGAGTTCCTGCCCTGGTTCGCGTTGAGCCTCGGGCTCTGGATCGTCCTGTACGAGGTCACGGTGCGCGCGAAGATCGACTACCGCGAGCTCTCGTTGGCCACCTCGGCCGAGGTCGCGAAGCGCATCTCGATGGCGCGCCGCGGCGGCTGGGCGGCGAACAAGTCGCGCGTGACGCAGCCCGCGAAGACCTCGGGCGCGCCGTGGATGTTCGGTCAAGGCGGCTTCGGGGCCATCGCCTGGCTCGAGACGACGTCCATGCTGCGACGAGCGCGCGGCACCCTGATCCTGTCGTTCCTCCTGATCGCGCTCCTGGTGTTCCTATCCAAGGGGCTCGGCGAGGGAGACGGGAGGGATCCCGAGCAGGACGCGCTGAAGAACCTCTTCGTCGGGACCATGATGATCTCGCTTTTCGGGACCGCGTACCTGTGCGCCGGCCTGAAGTTCGACTTCCGCGGCCGGCTGGAGCAGATGGACCTCGTGAAGGCCTGGCCCCTGGCGCCGTGGCGCATCTTCCTGGCCACGATCCTGCCGGAAGTCCTGCTCGTATCGGGTTTCCTCGTCGCGGCGGTCGTGGGGCGAGCCCTCTGGATCGGCGCCTTCCACCCGGGGCTCGTCGCCGTCGTCCTGTTCCAGCCGCTCGTCGTCATGACCTGGGTCGCGCTCGACAACGCCGTGTTCCTGCATTCGCCGGTGCGCTACGTACCGGGCCAGGAGAGCGCCCTGCAGAACATGGGGCGCTCGATCCTGCTCATGCTCCTGCGCGGCGTGGTGCTGCTGGTCGCCTCCGCCGTGGCCCTGGCCCCCGCGGCCGGCATCGGATTCCTGCTGCACTTCGGGCTCGGGACGACGCAGGAGACCGCGATCGCCGTCGCCGCGGGCGTCGGCTGGCTCGGCATCCTCGCCGTGGACTGCGGACTGGTGTGGGCCGGCGGGAAGATCCTGGGACGGTTCGACGTCGCGCGCGACCGCGGCGTGTGACGCGGCGCGGTCGATGCGCGCGGCCCGCGCTGGCCTTCGCCGGCGGATCGTCGGCGCGACGAACCGGAGGGATCAGCCGACGGACGCCAGCGCCGCGGCCAAGTGCCGCTCGAGCCGCGCGCGCGTCGCCGCGTTGTGCCAGCCGACGAAGCCGATCGGCGTCGTGACGTCGAGCGGGAAGTCGAGCTCGGCCCCGCCCGCCGCGGTGATCGCACAGCCGGCTTCGGCGGCGACGAGCACGGCGCCGCTGATGTCGTAGGGCTTCGTCGTGAGCGTCGACGCGCCGCGCCGCTCGGCGAGATGCGCGCGCAGGTCGGCGATCATGCGGTACTTGCCCAGCGCGAGCAGCGCGAGCTGGCCGCCGTTGCTGATGTACTGGTCGTCGTAGCAATTGCGCACTTCCGCGTGCTCCTCGCGCTCGAGCCGTGCGAAGAAGTCCGCCTCGATGCGCGCGATCATCGGCCGGAGGTCGGCCATGTAGCGGAAGAAGGGGAAGTACCCGTGGTCCGCGCGGTCGCTCGCATCGCACACGAGGCGCTCCTCCCGCACGACTGCGCCGTCGCCCAGGCGGATCTCGCGCGCGTGCGCGCCGCGGCCGCGCGCGGCCCACAGTTCGCGTGCGATCGCCCCGCGCGAATCGGGGATCTCGGTCAGCACGCCCAGGGCGACGTCGCGCTGCCGCGGCGGTTCCGCGCCGGGAGGGCACGCGCCGATCACGGTCCACGCCGAACGCACGTCGGCCATCAGGTTGCGCGTGCCGTCGATCGGGTCGACGACCACGCGCGGGCCGCCGTGCGCGAAGTCCGGCAGGTCGCGCACTCCGCCGCGGCCGTCGGGGCCCGCGTGTCGCCAACCGGCATCCTCCGTCAGGAGCGAGATCGGCTTCTCTCGCGCGACCTCGGCGAGCCAGTCCGTGAGCACCACCTCGGTCGGGACGTCGATCCCGTAGGTCACGTCGCCGGCGCCCTGCTCGTGCGGGCGCATCAGGTCGTCGAGGCGACCCGCGGCGATGGCCTCCGTGAGGGCCCGGCGCGCCGCAGAGCGGATGCGCGCGGCGAGATCCAGGAGGCGCGGCGTCCACGCGGCATCGAATTCGGCGATCGGAACCATCGACAGGGGGCTCATGCGGATCGTGCGCGGTGGACTCCCGCGGGCCCGAGCCTACACTTCCGGCCCGTTCGTCCCGAGGCCGGACCCAGAGAGCAACATGAGCGCAGTCCGCGAAGTCGTCATCATCGGATCCGGCCCGGCCGGTTACACCGCGGCCATCTACGCCGCGCGCGCCAACCTCGCGCCGCTCCTGTTCCAGGGCATGCAGCCGGGCGGTCAGCTCACGATCACCTCCGACGTCGAGAACTACCCGGGCTACGCCGACGGCGTGATGGGCCCGAAGATGATGGAGGACTTCCAGAAGCAGGCCGAGCGCTTCGGGACCGAGATCCGCTTCGAGCAGATCATCGAAATCGACATGTCGAAGCGTCCGTTCACCCTGAAGACGGACTTCGACAGCGTGCAGGCGCGTTCCGTGATCATCGCGACCGGCGCGAGCGCGAAGCTCCTCGGGCTGCCGGCCGAGACGGAGCTGATGGGGCACGGCGTGTCGGCCTGCGCCACGTGCGATGGCGCGTTCTTCAAGCAGAAGCACGTGCTGGTCGTGGGCGGAGGCGACACCGCGATGGAGGAGGCGAACTTCCTCACGCGCCACGCCGCGAAGGTCACCGTCGTGCACCGCCGCGAGGACTTCCGCGCCAGCAAGATCATGATCGACCGTGCGAAGGCGAACCCGAAGGTCGAGTGGCTGCTCAACAAGGCCGTCGTCGACGTGCTGTCCTACCCCGACAAGAAGAAGGTGCGCGCCGCCCTCGTCGAGGACACGCGCACGAAGGAGCGCATGGAGGTCGCTTGCGACGGCGTCTTCATCGCCATCGGTCACCAGCCGAACTCGTCGATCTTCCAGGGCAAGCTGAAGATGGACGAGACGGGCTACATCACGGTGCGCCCGGGTTCGACGTACACGAGCGTCGAAGGGGTGTTCGCGTGTGGTGACGTGCAAGACAAGACGTACCGCCAGGCCGTGACGGCCGCCGGTTCGGGATGCATGGCCGCGATCGACGCGGAGCGCTGGCTCGAGGCGCAGGGCGATCACTGACCCATTCACGGCGGGCGGCGGCCGCCCTCCGAAGGTCGAAAGGGCCGGCGTCGCGCTCGCGGAGGCCGAGACCCGGGCGCACGCGGCCCCGCGGGGCCCGCGCGTCGCGAGCCTCGGCGGTCCGGCCAGGATCAGCGCGTTCGCAAGGCCGTCAGCACGTGCTCGTGCACGAGACCGTTCGTGCCGATCGCGTTGCCCGTCTCGATCGAGCGCGTGCCGTCCCAGCACGTGAACCGGCCGCCGGCCTCCTCCAGGAGCACCGCGAAAGGCGCGAGGTCCCACGTCTTGACGCCGGCCTCGAGCCAGCATTCCGCGCGCCCGTCGAGCACCATCGCCGGCGCCGCCGGATCGCCGAAGCTGCGCGTCGACGCGGATGACGTGATGAGGCCCGCGACCGCCCCGCCTTCCGGCATGGCCAGCATGCGCCGCAGTTCTCCCAGGGAGAGCGTGGCGTCCTTCCAGGTCGCGATGCGCGACACGGCGAGCTTCGTGCCGTCGCGATACGCGCCGAGCCCGCGCGCGCCCCAGTAGTGCTTCCCGAGCACGGGCAGCGCGCAGGCGCCGACCACGACTTCGCCCTCGTGCTCGAGCGCGAGCAGCGGCCCCCAGAATGCTCCGCCGCGCGCGAAGCCGCGCGTGCCGTCGAGCGGGTCGACGATCCAGCGCGTGCGGGCCGATCCGGCGTGAGCGCCGGTTTCCTCGGCCAGGATCGCGTGATCGGGGAACGCGGCGCGAATCGTCGCCAGGATCGCGTCCTCCGCCGCGCGGTCCGCCGCCGTGACCGGCGTGTCGTCGGACTTCGTCTCGACCGCGACGCCGCGTTCCCAGTGCGGCAGCGCCACGCGCGACGCGGCCTCGACGGCGCGGCGCGCGACGTCGAGGGCGTGGGGGAGATCGAGCTTCTTCATGGTGCGTGACCCTCGGACGGGCGCGGCAGGATAGGCGCGGCGCGGTCCACGGTCGACGTGTCGCCGCGATCGGGCCTGAGCGAGGCACCGCCCGGCCGCTGCCCGAGCTCCTCCCCGATCCGCTCGCCAGGAGCGAGCGAGGCTGACCGATGTCGGCCAGCCTCGCGGGAATCAGCGACGTCGGCCTGTCATCCGGAGGACGACAGGTCCACCCATGTCACGGCTGCCAGGCGACCTGCAGGCCGTTCGACAGGTTGAACGTCGAGACGGTGCAGAACGCCGCCGCGTTGCGGTACCAGACCTGGTACGTGCGCGTGGCGGGAGCCGCCACGGCGCCGCGGACCGACACGGTGGGATCGCCCACGCCCGGGTACTGCGAGGCGCCGGCCGCGTTGTTCACGGTCTTGAGGCGGATCACCGACCCACCCGCGCAACGCAGGCCGTCGCCGAAGGTGCCGCCGAGCCCGCCGTTCTGTTGCGACGTGCCCTGGAAGTACAGGGCAGAGCTGTTGGGCATTCCAGAGCCGCGCAGCACGACGGTGTCCGCCGTGAGCGACGCGACGCCGGTCGCGGCGATGTTGGCACCGGCCGCCACGATGCTGTTCGCGCAGCCGTTCCCGGCCGCGCCCGAGTTCGCGCAGGGGCAAGCGGTGCCGCTGCCGTCGCCGAAGCAGAAGGGGGTTCCGACGGCGGGCGGACACGACGGCGTGAGCGTGAAGCTGCCGCTGCCCGGGACCTCGCCCGGCCACAGGCCCAGCTGGATCACGTAGTTCTGGCCGAGCACGGCGTTGAACGTGACCTCCGAGGGACCGCCGACGATGGCGCAGCCGTCGTCGTTGCAGGCCAGGGAGGAACCGCTCGGGCAGGCCGATCCCGAGTAGATCGCGACCTTCGTGTCCGACGCCGTGAGGTTGCACAGCGACACGACCACCGGGCCCGTGCAGGTCGAGGTCCACCGGTACCAGAGGTCGTACGTGATCAGCTCGCTGTTGCAGAGCACTTCGCTCTGTCCGGCGAAGCCCGTGGTCGCGTTCGTGTCGTCCCAGTTGAACGGCCCGTTGCCCGTCAGGACGATCGGCGCGGCGCAGTCGTCACCGGCCGCCGGCGTGAACGGGTCGACCGTGAAGAAGCCCGGTCCGCCCAGCTGGCCCTGGTAGCTGCCGATCTGGAACAGGTACTGCTGTCCCGACACGGCCAGGAAGGCCGCGCGCGCGGTGGCGCCGACCGTGCCGCAGGCATCGTCGTCGCACGAGAGCGGCTCGCCCGAGGGGCAGCCGCCACCGGCGTAGACGGCGACCTTCAGGTCGTGCTGCCCGCCCACGCAGGTGTTCAGCGCGAACCAACCGCTCGAGGGCGCGGTCCAGCGGTACCACAGGTCGGCCGCGATCGTGGTCGTGTTGAAGATGCGGCAGCGCGCGTTGGTCTGACCGACGGTGCCGGTCGTCGCGTTCGTCGTGTCGTAGCCGTGCGGACCGGCGCCGACGATCGGGAGGGCGCCGGTGCACTCGTCGTTCGGCAGGCCCACGAACGGCTGGATCGAGAACGTACCCGCGCCCGGCACCGCGGGCGGATTGCCGCCCGGGTAGCAGCCGACCTGGATCATGTACTGCTGACCGTTCGTGACCGGGAAGACCAGCGTGCTCTCGAAGGACGGGCAGGCATCGTCACTGCAGGCGAGAGCCGGCGTCGTCGGGCAGTTCGGTCCGGCGTAGGCCGCGAGCTTCGTGTCGATGCCCGAGCCGGCCCCGCACGTCTCGACGCGCGCCGTGCCCGTGAACGTCGACGTCCAGCGGTACCACACGTCGGCCCGGACCGCCGTGTTGTTGAAGATGTTGCAGATGGACTCGGTCTGTCCTTGCGGGCCCGTCGTGGCCGTCGCGTTGTTGTAGGAGAAAGTGCCCGGTCCAGCGATCACGACCGGCGTCGCGCAGTTGTCCTCGGGCGGGGGCGTGATCGAGTTGATCGAGATCTGTCCGGCGCCCGGCACGGCCGGCGGGTTGTTGCCCGGGTAGAGACCCAGTTGGATCGTGTACGACTGGCCGAGGACGACCGACACGTCGACCGTGCTCTCGAAGGTCGCGCAGGCGTCGTCGTTGCAGCCGATGGCCGGCCCCGTGGGACAGCCCGCGCCGTTGTAGACCGCGAGCTTCGTGTCGATCGAGTTGCCGATCCCGCACGTGGAGATGCGCGCCACGCCGTTGAAGGTGGCTGTCCAGCGGAACCACACGTCGTTCAGGACCGCCGTGTTCCCGAAGAGGAGGCAGACCGTTTCGGTCTGGCCCTGGGTGCCGGTCGTGGCCAAGGTGTTGTTGAAGGGGAACGACCCCGTGCCGACCAGGACGTCCGGCGTCGCGCAGTTGTCCGAGCCTCCGACGAGGTTGGACGTCCACAGGACGGGGTTCCCGTTCACGCTCGGAGCCGCGGCGCCGTGCGGCACGGAAGCGCGCGGAGAGTTCCGCTTCAGCCAGTCCGACTTGGAGCCGGACTGCTGGGCCGATGTGGTGGGGACGAGGAGGGCGAGGCCGATCGCCACGCGCAGGGTGAAGTGGTTCATGGGTGGTCGTTCCTGGGGGGGGCGGCACGGCGCGCAGGAGCAGGTCCCCGCACGGCCAGAGCAGCGCTCGTACACCCTGAGACTACCCAGGAGGACGGCCCGCGGGGGAGGGGAGTTCCAGGGGATGGACGGATCCCGTCGGCCGGCTCCGGCCGCGGGGCCGTGGGCCTCGGATCCTGGACGCCTTCGTGACGCCGCGCGCTCCCGGATCCCGGTCCACCTGCTCGGCGACTCGGGCGGTCTCCGCGGCCGGTCCGGCCGCGAGCTTCGGTCTGGAATTCGCCGATCCAGATCACGACCCACGTGGACCGGTTCGCTCCGGCCCGCCAGAATGCGCCCATGCAACCGGGTTCCAGCTGGCCGCGGCGTTTCGAGAGCCGTCACGTCGCCGTCACGGGAGCCGGGACCGGGATCGGGCGCGCGATCGCGCTGCGCCTGGCCGAGGAGGGCGCCATCCAGTCCTTCTTCGCGCGCGATGCGCGGCGCATCGAAGCGGTCGCGAGCGAGATCCGCGCGCGCGGCGGCCGCGCCCAGGCCTTCGCCTGCGACGTGCGACAGCGCGCATCCGTGGACCGCGCCTTCGACGCGGCGCGCGAGGCGCAGGGCGCCTTCTTCGCGCTGGTCGCGAACTCCGGCGTCGGCGGAGCGAACCAGCCCGGCGCGGGCGACCGCTTCGACGACCTCGTCGCGACGAACCTCGTGGGCACGTACAGCACGATCCGCGCGGCGGAGCGCCACCTCGCGCCCGGCCCGGACCCGCGCCACGTCGTCGTGATCGCCTCGATCCTGGCGCGCATCGGCGTCGCGGGCTACACGGGCTACTGCGCCAGCAAGGCGGGACTCCTCGGGCTCGTGCGCGCGCTCGCGGTCGAGCTCGCGCCGCAGAACGTGCAGGTGAACGCGATCTGTCCCGGATGGGTCGAGACGGACATGGCGCTCGAGGGCCTCGAAGGCATGGCGCGCGGCATGAACGTCGCGGTGGCGGAGGCGCGGCGCATCGCGATGACCGCGGTGCCGCTCGGGCGCATGAGCCAGCCGGCCGAGATCGCCGGCGTCGTCGCCTGGCTCCTGTCTCCCGACGCGCGCGGCGCGACCGGGCAGGGCTTCGACGTCAACGGTGGCGCGTACATGAGCTGAGCGTCCAGTGACCCACGAAATCGAGATCGTCCCCGAGCACGACACGGCGCGCATCCCGCCGCACGCGAAGCCGTTCGCGGACCGCATGCAGAAGCTCGAGGCGCTGCCGCTCGGCGATCTCGCGCAGCGCGTCGCGGCCGGATTGGCGCGTTTGCGCGCCGGATTCGGCCTCGAACCGCGTGCGACCGACCCGTGGAGCGCGCTGCTCGCCGCTCTGCCGAACACCGAACTCGCGCGGCGCGGCGTGGATCTCGAGCGCGATCTCGTCGCCGCGCAGGCTCTCGTCCTGGAGCGCGAACGCGCGGCCGCGGACGTCGAGCGCCGCTCCGAGTCGCTCAAGGAAGCGCTGCGCGACCGCAGCGCGGATCTCGCCCTGGCCCTGGCGCGCGCCGAGGAGGCGCCCGCGGCGAAGCGCGAGCTGGATTCGGTCCGCGCGCGGCTCGCCGAAGTCGAGCTCGAGCGCGATCGCGCAGCCGCCGACCTCGCTCGATCGCTGGCGGAGAACACGCGCGTTGCGGAGGCGCTGGCCGCCCTCGCCGCCGAACGTGCCGCCGCGCGCGCCGAGCATGGAGCCGCCGCCGAGGAGCGCGAGCGCTTCGAGGGCAGCCTGGCGGAGACGCGGCGCGAGCTCGAAACCGCGCGGTCGGCGGTCGCGCCGCGCCTCGATTTCCTGCGCGCCGCGCTGCTCGCCGCCGAAGCGCGCACGCAGGCCACGCGCGACGTCGAGGACCTGGAGAAGGCCGCGCACCTCGATCGGATCGGCGAGCTCGACCGGGAGGTCGCCCTGCTCCGCCGCGAGCGCGCGGAGCTCTCGACCGAGCTCGCGCGTGTGCGCGGCGAGACGCTGCGCGACGGCACGACGCGCAGCCAGCAGCTCGCCGACGCCCAGCACGCGCTCGCCGCGCGCGAGGCCGAGCTCGAGGCGCTGCGCCGCGAGCTCGCCTGGCGCCAGCGCGAGATGGACGCCGTGCTGGCCGAGTCGAGCGGCCTGCGCTGGAAACTGCTGGGCGGCGAGCTCGGCGCGCGCGTCGCACGCTGGTCCGAGACGCCAGAAAGGGAGGCGCGCCCGTGAATCCCGTATCCGTCGTGATCCCCGCGTTCGAAGCGCGCGCGCAGCTCGCGGCGAACCTGCCCGCGCTCCTCCACGAGCTCGAGCAGCGCGCCCTGGGCGACGAGGTGATCGTCGTCGATGACGGCGGCCTGGACGGCCTCGAAGCCTGGATCTCCGCGACGTTCCCGCCGCCCGCGACCTTCGACTCCGCCCGGGCCGACGTGCGCGTCTTGCGGCGCAAGAAGAACGCCGGACCAGAGCGCGCAGCGCTCGACGGCGCGCGGGCCGCGGGGCACGCGCACGTGCTGCTGCTCGCGCCGGACGTGCAGGTGCGAGCGGGCTTTCTCGCGCCCCTGTGCGCGGCGCTCGAGGATCCGATCGTGGCCGCAGCGTCGCCGCGCATCGTCGGCGCGGACGGGCGCGGGCTGCCGCGGCTCGTGTGGCGCGGCGGGATGCTCGAGATCGAGCCCGGCGAAGCCGACGGCACGGACGGCGATCCCGCCGACGCCGCCTACGCGTCCTCGTCCGCGATGCTCGTGCGCCGCGACGAACTGCTCGCGGCGGGCTTCGACGCGCGGTTCACTCCGGGCGAGTTGGCCGACGTCGACCTGTCCTGGACCTGGAAGAAGTCGGGCCGTCGCGTGGTCACGGTGCCGCGGTCGGTCGTCGTACGGTCTGCGGGTCCGAACGGCGGCCTCTCGCCGGAGCTCGCGGGTTCGCTCGCGATCCGCAACCGCCTGCTCCTGACGTGGAAGCACCTCGACGCGCCGGAGCGGCGTAGGGAGCACGTGGAGGCGCTCGAGGCGCGGGCGCTGGATGCGTTGCTCGCGGGTCGGGCAGATGAGTTGGCCGTGCTCGCGATCGCGCTGGATACCTAGACGGTTCTCCTTCGCGCCTGCCTTGAAACTCCGGCGGCAGACGCCGGAAAATCAAGGTGGCCCCGATAGGCCCCATCAGGGGCCCCGGAGCTCGCGATCTACCGGGGGAGCCGCCGGAGGCCCCCTGCTCAGCCGATCGACAACAGAAACTGCCCGTTCACCTGCGTCTTCTTGATCTTCGAGACGAGCATCTCCATCGCCTCGACGGGATCCATCTCGTTCAGGACCTTGCGCAGCATCCAGACGCGCTTGATCTCCTCGGGCGTGAAGAGCAGCTCTTCCTTGCGCGTTCCGGAGCGGTTGATGTCGATCGCGGGGAAGATGCGGCGGTCGGACAGGCGCCGGTCGAGCACGAGCTCCATGTTCCCCGTGCCCTTGAACTCCTCGAAGATCAGGTCGTCCATCTTCGAGCCGGTCTCGATCAGCGCCGTGGCGAGGATCGTCAGGGATCCGCCGCCCTCGATGTTGCGCGCCGCGCCGAAGAACTTCTTCGGGAACTGCAGCGCGCTGGCCTCCATGCCGCCCGAGAGGAGCTTCCCGTTGCTCGGGGCCTCCACGTTCGCGGCCCGCGCGAGGCGCGTGATCGAGTCCAGCAGGATGACCACGTCCTCGCCGGCCTCGACCAGCATCTTGGCCTTGTGCATGACCATCTCGGCCACCGCGAGGTGGCGCGAGGCGGGCTAGTCGAAGGTCGAGCTGATGATCTCGCGCTTGCCCTCGGGCAGCATGCGCTCGAAGTCGGTGACTTCCTCGGGGCGCTCGTCGACGAGCAGCACGATCAGGTGGGCGTCGGGCGCGTTCTGCACGATCGACTTCGCCAGCATCTGGAGCAGGATCGTCTTGCCCGTGCGCGGGGGCGCCACGATCAGGCCGCGCTGGCCGCGGCCGACGGGCGTGATCAGGTCCACGATCCGCATCTCGAGCGGATTCTCCTTCGTGCCCTCGAGGATGATCCGCTTCTCGGGGTAGAGGGGGACGAGCTCCTTGAATGGGGCGCGCGTGCGCGCTTCCTCGGGCTCGTGCAGGTCGATCGACTCGACCTCGGACAGGGCGAAGTAGCGCTCGCCTTCGCGCGGCAGGCGGATCTTGCCGCGCACGGTCATGCCGGGCTGGAGCGCCAGCGACTGGACCATCGAGGGCGGCACGAACACGTCGTCGGCGGACGGCAGGTAGTCGTAGGCGGACGAGCGCAGGAAGCCGAAGCCCTCGAACGTCGCGAACACGCCGTCGACGACGACCGGGACGCGGGCGCGCAGGCGCGCCGCCGTGATCGAGAAGATCAGGTCGCGGCGGTTGCGGGCGTTCTCGGCGCCCTCGACCTCCTCGTTCTCGGCGATCTCGTGCAGGTCGGCGAGGTTCAGCGCGAGCAGGTCCGACAGCGCGGCCGGCTCGGGCTTCTTCTTGCGGCCCAGGGACGGCAGCGACTCCTCGAGCGCGGCCAGGTCCTCCGCGTTCAGGTCGGCCGGCAGGCCGGCGTGGTCCAGCGGCGGCAGCTCGAGCGTCGCCGTGCCGCCGCCCTGGTAGCGCGGACGGAATCCGCCGCCGCCGCCTCCTCCGCCGCCACCCTGGAAACCACCCCCCTGTCCGCCTTGTTGGGGTCCGCGGTTGTGCCACTGCTTCTTGAAGCGCTTCTTCACGATGGGAGAGGGGGATTCGGCGCCGGGCTGCGGCGCGCTTCGAGTTGAGACCCGCCTCCGGAAAAAGCTCCGGCCGCGGGTCAGGGGTTCTGTCGCTCGCGCTGGATCCGCGCGAGCAGGTGCGTCACGTCGCGCTCGAGGTCGGCGAGGTTCCCGCTGTTCACGAGAACGTGGTCGGCCCGCGCGCGCTTCGCCTCGAGCGGCATCTGCGCCGCCTCGCGGCGCGCGACCTCGCCCGGAGCCCAGCCCCGCGACGCGCGCGCCCGCGCCTCGCGGGCGGTGGCATCGGCGTCGACGAAGACCAGGACGTCGCACTCCCGCACCAGCTCGTGCTGGACGTCGTTCTCCAGGAGGAGGGGGACGTCGAGCACGATCCGCGGCACGCCTTCGGAGCGCGCCCGGTCCAGGAGCTCGCGTACCCTGGCACGGACGCGCGGGTGGGTCAAGCTCTCCAGCGCGCGGCGCGCGGCCGGGTCGGCGAAGACGACCGCCCCGAGGCGTTCGCGGTCGACGGGTTTCCCGGGCGGCGCGATCTCGGGGCCGAAGCGCTCGGACAGGGCGGCGCGCACGGCGGCGCTCTCCAGCGTTTCGCGCGCCAGCCGGTCGGCGTCGACGACGGTCCCCTCCGGCCCGGCCAGGAGGCGCGCCACGGCGGATTTGCCCGAGGCGATCCCGCCCAGGACACCCAGGACGAGGCTCCGCGGCGGTCGGGTCGAGGGCATGCGGGGAGGAAACCGGAGGGGGAGAGCGGGGTAGGGGGCGCGGACGGGCGAGGCTACGCGCTGGACCGGCGGGGCGGAAGCTCGCGCGACCAGCTCGAACGGACCCTTGCCGGTCCGACCCGCGTTCGGTTATCAACCTACCCCCTCGATGGACGGCGCCCTCCCCGGGCCCGCCCTTCCGAGCCCCCCCCCACTCGAGGCCGCCCGCGCGCGGCCGCTTGCGACGATTCCCCCGAGGAGCACGACGGATGAAGAGTTCGGTCCGTGGCATGGCCAAGGTCAGCGTTGTCTGGAGCATCGTGTTCCTGGTCGTCGCGATCGTCGGCGGCGTGTCCTTCTTCCTCGCCAGCGGCGAGATGGAGAACCAGAAGAACCGTGCCGACTCGCTCGCCAAGCAGGTCGAGGAGCTGAAGAGCACGGTCACGAAGAAGTCCGAGGAGTTCGTCGCCCTGTCGGAGACCGTCGGCTACAGCGACCCCTCGAAGGGCAACAACACGGACGTCGACACGCTCAAGAAGGGCCTCGCGGGCCTGAAGGCGGCGTTCCCGGACGTCGGCGGCAGCGTGAAGACCTTCGCCGACGCGATGCCGTTGATGGCCAACGCCATGAACGACAAGAAGCAGCGCATCACGGAGCTCGAGTCGCAGCTGGAATCCAAGGCGGCGGAGATCGAGGGGCTCCAGAAGGGGCTGCGCGAAGCCGGAACGGCCGCTTCCGCCGAGGCCTCGGACCTGCGCAGCAAGCTCGGTGACGCGCAGCAGCAGGTCGAGGACACGAAGGGCGAGTACGAGCGCCAGGTCGCCGAGCTGCGCGAGCAGGTCCGCGCCAAGACCACCGAAGTCGGCACGGTCCAGGTCGCCAAGTCCGACGCCGAGAAGCAGTTCGCGCAGGAAGCCGAGGCGCTGCGCACGCGCATGAACGAGATGGGGCGCAAGCTCCAGCCGTTCCTGAAGGAGCCCGAGGCCGCCGACGGGAAGATCTTGTCGGTGTCGAAGGTCCTCTCCGCCGGCTGGATCGACCTGGGCGCCGCGAACCGCCTGCCGCTCGGCACGCGCTTCACCGTCGCGTCCCCGGGCGACAAGCGCGTCAAGGCGATCGCCGAGGTGACGCGGATCGAGAACTCGATGGCCGAAGTGCAGTTCACCGGCCAGCGCGACCCGTTCGACCCGCCCAGCCCGGGCGACGTCGTCTGGAACCCGCTGTACGACCCGCGCGGCGAGCGCTACGCGCTCCTGATCGGCGGCTTCAGCGGCGAGTACGCCGAGACCCAGCTCAAGGGCCTCATGGGCAGCATGGGCGTCACCGTCCAGGGCAAGCTCGACAAGGCCACGGACTTCCTGATCGTCGGCAACGAGCAGTACGTGGACCAGGACGGCCAGCCGGTCGAGTCGCCGATCCAGCCCACGGAGCTGCCGGTCTACAAGGAAGCGGTCGCCCAGGGCGTGCAGGTCGTCCTGCTCAAGGACCTGCGCAACTACTTCCGCTTC
>JAPLOF010000063.1 GCA_026692665.1 Planctomycetota bacterium | reverse complement strand
TCCTGTAGCGAGGCTCACGCCTCGGCACAGGGGTGACCGCTCGGAACGCCCCGCGGTCGCAGAAAAACCAGGAGAAAAGGCCAGCCAGCTGGGTCAGTTTCCGTTCGCGCGGGCTCAGGATGCCGGCGTCGGATGCGCGTCGAGGCTCGAGGCCGCGACGCTTCCCGCGTGTTGCCGCACGAGCTCGGCGAGGTGGGACAGGCGTGCGCGCCCGAGCTCGGGGTAGAGCGGCAGGTAGACGAGCCGCGACAGGAGCGCTCGGGCCTCGCGGGGCTCGAGCTCGGGTCGGCTTTCGGGGGCTGGCAGGGCCGTCATCGTTGCGATGCGCGTTGCGTCGAAGCCCGCGGCTCGCAGTCGCTCGACGAGTTCGTCGGGGCGGTCGGCGAGGACCGTGAAGACCCAGTGCGTGTGCACCGGCGCGCGCATGCCGGGGACAGCGACCAGGTCGCCGATGGCGCGGGCCAGGCCGTCGCCGAGTTCGGCGCGCTCGGCCACGCGCGAGCCGTCGCTGCGCTCCATGCGGCGGGCGAGCAAGGAGTACATCGCGGCGCAGGGCTGGTGGCGGATCTTCACGAACAGGTCGCCACCGGGGAAGCCGCGCACCGTCTTCTGGATCACGTCGTCGACCGAGCGGCCGCGCGCCCGGCAGAGCGCGAAGAACGCGGCGTAGACCGGTCGCCAGGAAAGCGCCTTGAGTCCTCCGTACTTGAACGTGCGCTTCGCGAACGCGAGCTGCGTCGAGCGCGGCAGCGTCGCGTGCACGGCGCGCATCCGCTCGAGCACCGCCCGGTCGCGGACGCGGAGCACGGCGCCCTGCAGCGCCGTCGCGGTCTTGATCGGGCCGAAGCTGAACATGGACACGTCCGCGGCCGGGTCCCCGCGCCAATCGGGCCCGGTGAAAGCCTGCGCATCGTCCTCGAGCACCAGGATCCCGCGCTCGCGGCGCAGCTCGACCAGCGGGTCGAGCGAAACGCGCGTGCCGAAGAGGTGCGCCAGGATCGCCAGGCGCGTCTTGGGTCCCGCCGCGCGACGCCAGGCGTCGGGTCGCGGCGCGAGGGTTGCGGGGTCGACGTCGACGGGCACGACGACGAGCCCGTGCCGCGCCACGACCCGCGCCATGTCGGGGATCGTGAGGGCCGACATGAGCACCTCGCTGCCGTGCGGCAACGCGAGCTGTTCCAGGTACAGGTCCAGGCCGGTGCGGACGGACAGGCAGGCGAACGCGTCGCCCGCTCCGCCGTCGAACCAGCGCTCGACCCGCTCAGCGGCCTGCGCGCCATCGGCGCGCGAGGTGCATGCGGCGAGTCCGGCCAGGAGGTCGGTCCACCCGACGTCGAAGCGCTTGCGCGAGTACATGGATTCGTTGCGGGGCGGGTGGTCTTGATCCCGCGGCCACGCACGCCTGATCCTACCTTCGAGAAGCGCGCGACTCCCGCCCGCCGGGTCGTAGAGTTGCCGCGAACCGTGCCGAGCCCGCCCCAAACGCCGACCCAGGCCTCCGTACCCCGACGCGTCTGGCGCGGAACCTCGTTCCTCGTGCTGGGGCGCGTCTACGGCTCGGCCTGCACCTTCGCGCAGCTGTGGCTGCTCGCGCATCACCTCGCCCCGGACGCATTCGGGCGCTACACGTTCTACCTCGCCGTCTTCGTGTTCCTGGACGCGCTCGTCGACTTCGGGACGGGGCAGGTGGCGGTGCAGCGCACGGCGGCGGACGAGTCGCGGATGCCCGAGGTGCTCGCCGGGGCGCGGCGCGTGCGCCTCGCGACCGGGAACCTGGGCGTCCTGCTCGTCGGCGGCGGCGCCCTGTGGATGCACGAACCCGCCGCGGGCTGGATCCTCGTCGCGAGCCTGTACCCGGTCACTCACGTGGCCGAGCTGTCGACGGTCGTCCTGCGGAACCGGATCGCGTGGGGCATCCCCGTCGGGCTGCGCGCCGTTGCGGCGACGACGTCGTTCCTGTTCGTCCTCGCGCTGCGCGCGACCGGCGACCACGAGCCGGCTCACTACCTGTGCGCCGTCGCGGCCGGCAGCGCCATCGCGAACGGACTCCTGTACCTGGCCTGCCGACGTCACCTGCCGGCGCGAGCGGCGACCGAGGTCCCTTGGGCATCCGTGCTCGCCGCGGCGGCGCCGCTCGGATTCGCGAGCCTGTGCCAGCAGGCGTACTTCTACGCGGACAACCTGTTCGTGCGCGCGATGCGCGGCGAGGCCGAGCTCGGCGCGTACAACGTGGGCGTGCGCATCCTCTCCATGACGATCATGGTCGCCCTGTATGCGTCGCAGGCCGCCCTGCCCTGGCTCGCGCGCCAGCACTCGGCCGGGAGGCTCGGGGAATCCGCGGCGCGACTCGGTCAACCGCTCTTCGCGGCGGCTGGACTCGTGGCGGGGCTCGCCGCGCCGTGGGCGGCACAGATCCTGGGGCTCTTCGGTGCCCACGTCGCCATCGCCGGGCCGAGCCTTCGCTGGCTCTTCGGGGCGGTGGCGGTGATCCATGCCGGCGCGGTGTTGACCACGTCCCTCGTGGCGGCCGGACGCGGGCGGTCCATGCTGGGGATCGCCGCGATCGGACTCGCGCTCAACCTCGCTGCAAACTCGATCCTGATCCCGCGCTTCGGGATCGAAGGCGCGGGGATGGCGACGCTCATCACGGAGATTTCCGTGGCTGTGGGCGCGGCGTGGGTCCTCGCGCGGACCGGCGCACGCGCCGCCTGGCGCGCCTGGGGCTGGATCGGCGGACCGGTCGGGTTCGCCGCCGGTTTCGCGGCCTCCGCCGCGATCCTCGCGGGGAGCGGCCCGTGAAGGTCGGCGTCGACTATCGAACGGCCCTGGTGAATCGCGAGGGCATCGGTCGCGCGACGCGCGAGCTGGTCCGCGCGCTGCAGACGGTGGATGGTGCGCCGGACCTGCGTCTCTTCGGCTGGACGCTCGCGAAGAGCGAGGTCGCGCGCTCGGAGCTCGGACTCTCCGCGCAGGGAACGCAGCTGGATCGCTTGCGCTTCCCCTCCCGTTGGATCCCGCGTCTGTGCCGCGTGCTGGGGCGAGGTGTCGACGACCTGGTCGGAGGCTGCGAGGTGTTCCACCACACGCAGACGCACGTCTTGCCCGTGCGCGCGGCCGTCGAGACGGCGATCGTTTTCGACTGCATCTGGGCGCGCACCGGCTCGGGGCTGTCGGAGGAGGCCGCCGCGCGCATGGCCGACGGTGTTCGAGCGCAATGCGCGCGTGCGCGGCGCGTCCTGGTACCGAGCGCGTTCGTGGCCGACGATCTCGCACGGACGCTCGGGATCGAACGGGATCGGATCGACGTGGCGCTCCTGGGGTGCGACCACGTGCTGCGCGGCGGCGCGATCGGCCCTTCGAAGATCCAGGGCCCCTACGTGCTGACGGTCTCGCGCGTCGACGCGCGGAAGAACCACGTTCGAATGCTGCGCGCGTTCGAGGCTCTCGTCCGGGACGGCCTGCCGCAGCGCTGGGTCGTGGCCGGCCCGCGCGGATTCGGCGCGGAGGATTTCGAGGCCGCACTCGCCGCCTCGAGCGCGCGCGACCGCGTCCTGAGGCTGGATTTCGTGCCGGATTCGGAGCTTCAGAGCCTCTATGCGGGCGCGAGCGCGTTCCTCTTCGCGAGCCTGGACGAGGGCTTCGGCCTCCCACCGCTCGAGGCGGCGGCACTCGGGGTCCCGGTGATCGCCTCGTCGGGCGGTTCCTTGCCGGAAGTCCTGGCGCAGGGCGCGTTGTTGCCGGATCCGCTCGACGCGGAGGCCATCGCCGCCGATCTCCTCGCCGTCCTGCGCGACACCGAACTCGCGCGCGACATGGCGCGGCGCGGACGAGCGCGCGCCGCGGAGCTGTCTTGGGCGGCCTGCGCGCGCGACACGCTGGCCTGCTGGCGACGCGCGCTCAGCGGGTCGCCAGAACGTCCTTCGGGAAGTGCGCCAGCATGAACTCGCGCAGCAGCTGGTTGCCGTGCAGATTCACGTGGCAGGGATCGACGTACAGAGTCTCGTGGACCTCGGCGAAAACGCGCGAAGCGTCGACGAAGTGCTCGCCACCGGCCGCGAGCTCGGCGGCCGCCGCGCGCAGCATCGGGTAGCCGTCGCGCGCGCCCACGAGCCAGCTCTCGCGCGGGTTCTGGATCTGGCTCTCCTCCGGGCTCATGGGCTTCGAGCCGGTGTCGAAGAGCGCGGGCTGCATGAAGTGCACGTACGGGATGCCGCGACTGTCGCACAGCGCACGCAGGGACCGGGAACTCTCGCGCCAGCCCTGCACCGAGAACTGGAGCACGGCCCCCGTCTCGGGCTCGAAGTCCGGCCCGCCAGCCTGTCGGCGCGCACGAGCGTCCGGGTCCACCGCGCCCAGCGCCTGGAGCTGGCCCTGGAGGTCGTTGCGCTGGCGACTCAACGTCTCCAGGCGGGAAAAGACGTACTTCGAGCCCAGGGCCGAGGAGTCGAGCCCGAAGCGCAGGCACTGGTTCACGAGGCTCTGCGTTCTCTCGCGCAGATCCCAGATCCCGACCAGGACTTCCATGCGCTCGGGCGACACGAGCGCGGAGTTCGTGACGACGGCGCCCCACACCGGGGCCGAGGGCCACAACGGGTTCAGGCCGCCCAACGCGTTGTCCACCGCCAGCGCCGACTCGTTGAATCCGTCCAGCGCGAGGACGAGGTCGGGCCGGTAGCCGAACGCCAGGAGCACCGCGACCCGCGTCACTTGCTGGGGCTGCTTGTGCGCCGCGTGCGCGCCGTTCAGGAAGACCACGCGCCGACCGCGCAGCTCCGGCCGGTCTTGGAACGCCGCGCGAAACGCGTCGCCGTCGCTGACGCCGAGATAGGCCGCGACGGAACCGCCGAGGAGCAGGACCTCGAAGTCATCCGGCCGCGCGTCCTCGCGGAAGTGCTTGAAGACACCGCCCATGTCGGCCTCTTCCTCGCTTCCGTAGTAGGGATTGAGGACCGGCCGCCGTGCGCCGTCCGGGAGGTCGATGCCCACCGTGGCGGGCACGAAGCGCGCGATCGGCGAGAGGATGGACCGTATCCGGAACCGTGCGGCCTGCGTGTCGAAAGGATGGCCTTGCGCTCGCATCCACAGGCGCAGCCCGCCTTCGGCCAGGAGGATTCCGACCACGAGCGCGATCACCGCGATCCCGACCTTCACGAGGATGCGTCGCACACGCGTGGGATCGGGCTGGACCCCCATGGCCTCAGGGATCGAGAGTCCGGCGACGGATGGCGTCCTCGTCGATCTGCGGCGCGTCCCACAAGGTGCGGCCCTCCATGCCGCCCGCGACCGTGACGGTTTCGCCGCTGACGTGCCGCGACATCGCCGGCGAGGCCAGGAAGAGGGCCGCGCGCGCGACGTCCTGCGCCCGGCCGAGCTGGCGCAGAGGCATCGTCTTCACCACGCGCTCGATCACGCCGGGCTGTTGCAGCGCGGGCCGCGCCATGTGCGTCACCGTCCAACCGGGCTCGATCAGGTTCACGCGTGCGAACGGGTCGAGCTCGACGATCTCGTTCTTCAGCGAGCGGAGGAGTCCGTACATCCCGGCCTTGCCCGCGGCGTACTCGGCGTGCCCCTTCTCGCCGAACCTGCCGGCCGTCGAACCGATCATCGCCAGGCTCGCGCCGTGACCGTCGCCGCGCGGACCGGTGGCGGCCAACGTGCGGAAGAACGCGCGCGCGGTCCAGATCGTGCCCAGCAGGTTCGTGGACAGGTTGTCGCGGATGCGCTCCACGGAAGCCTGGTGCAGCAGCGCGAACTCGGGCGTCCAGCGCCCAGCGTTGGCGATCGCGACGTCGACGCGGCCGAAACGCGCGCGCGCCGCGTCGAACGCGGCGTCGATCGAGGCCGGGTCCGTCGTGTCGGCGCGCAAGGCGATCGCGTCGGAAGGATGCGCGCGGGCGACCCACGCCTCGAGCTCGGCGAACTGCCCGTGACCGGTGAGCGCCAGCTTCGCGCCCTCGGCCGCGAACGCTTCGGCGAGCGCGCGGCCGATGCCTCCCGAGGCTCCGGTGACGAGGACGACCTTGCCCGCGAGTTGGAGGTCCATGCCGACTACGGAGCGGAACCCGCGGGACGCGAGTAGACGTCGGTCAGGACGGCACCGGGGCGCGCGATGTCGGGCTGCACGATGACCACGTACGAGTCCTTGCCCGAGGCGACGCGCACGCTGGCGCGCATCCCGCCGGAGAGGTCCAGGTCGTGCGTGCCCTCGGACAGCGCGAAGCGCGCGACCTGGAACCGCGCCGGCAACGACGTCCAGTTGCGCGTATCCGCCTTCTCTCCGACGGTCAGGGCGAGGTTCGTGAAGATGCCCGCGAGGAGCCCGAAGCCGGAGTCGTTCGGGTTGTTCTTGTCCACCGCGTCCTGGACCACCTTGGCAGCGACCGCCTTGGCGCCTCGGCGGATGGCGGCGCGCGCCAGGATCCAGGGCATGTTCGCCTCGACCTGCTGGGCAGCGACGCCCGCGACGTCGAGCAGAGTCGAAGTCCGACCCACGACCTCGCCACCCTCGCGGATCTCGAGCTCGGGGATCGACCCGGTGTCGGCCATGACGACCGGCACCGGCACGTTCATCTGGCCCAGGGTGCCGACGTTCTCGCCGATCACGATGCTGCCGATGTTCGCCAGGAACAGCGCGCTGTCCGTGATCGGCGAGGTGCCCTGGACCAGGCGCGGCCCGCGCCCCGCGAAGCGGAACACGTGCACGACGCCGTGACCGGCCGGAGCGTAGACGCCGTTCGAAGTGCGCTCGCAGGCCTCCACGCAGATGGGCGACGCCCCGCCCCAGTCTCGAGCGCGTTCGTAGGCCTTGAACGCCTCGCTGGAGTAGCCCTCGCGCTCGCGCACGAGCCCCTCGACGTACGCGCCGACCGGGACGCGCTGGTACGTCTTGCGTGGGTTGTAGCCGTTCCCCTTGCCGTCGACGTCGTCGCCGAAGGTGCTGCCGAGGATGGTCTCCTGGACCTCGCCGACCTGCAGGGCGTACGCGTAGGCGTCCTGCCCGCCCTCGAGAAGGTCGAACAACGCGAGGAAGGCCGGCGTCAGCACGTGCTCGTAGTCGGCACCGTTGTACTGGAGGACAGTGTCGTCCGTGAGGCCCGCCGCGAGCCAGCCGGCGATGTCGGATCCCTGGTAGCGGCTCGCGAGCACGTCGCGCGAACGACGCAGGAGCTCGATCGAGCCGTCCGTGTCGCCCGCGGCGAGCCGCGCCATCGACTTCTCCTGCAGGAACAGGAACGTGTCGCCCTTCGCGGGCTCGATCGCGGGATCGAGGCCGCGCGAATCCGTCACGAGCTTAGGATCGACCCCGGCCTCGTCGGCCACGAGCGCGTCGATCTGCTTCTCGGCCTCCGTGAAATCTCCCGCGCCCCAGGCATTCGCGAAGGGCGCGATGCGCTGGTCGGGAGCCTTGCACGCCGTGACCGAGACGGCCACGGCGCACGCTGCGAGCAGGAGTTTCACGGAAGCCATGGGAAGAGGCTGCCCTTACTTCTTGTACTCGATCTCCTGCTTGCCGCTGACCTTCGAGAGGATCGTGCCGGTCGCGGCGTCGATCATCTCGAGCGACAGCGTGTAGCGGCGCTCTTTCGTGTCGCGGCTGAAGATGCCGCCCGAGCTCTCCGTGGTCTGCGTGGTCGTCGAGCCGTACACGAGGATGTCCGGCGCCGACGAGTCGCGGCCCATGACGCCCAGGAACGCGTCGCGGTTCTTCTGGATGAACAGGTCGTCGAAGTCGCGCAGGCCCACTTCCTGGCGCGCGCGGTCGACGGCCTTGCGCGATTGCACGACGAACGGGCCGGAGTTCACCAGGATCTCCTCGATCTGCTCGTAGATCGCCGGCAGTTGGTCGCGCAGCTCCTCCGCGCCCTTCGTCTCGAGGCCGAAGAACGCGACGCGATACGGACCCTGCGCGCGCGCCTGCATGCCAGCCTGCGCGACGAGCTTGGTCATCGACTGCTTCACGAGCTCGTCGTACGTGATGGTGCCGGCGCGCTTGTCGCCGACGAGTTGGTCCTCGCCCTCGGCCTTCACGCGGCCGGTGGAGCCGCAAGCGGCAAAGGTGGTGGCTAGGGCGAGCGGGAGGAGGAGCGAAAGGGTCTTCTTCATGTTGATCATGGATTCTCGAATGGGGTTCTCGTCGGGTCGCACGGGGCTCACTGGCCCAGCGCGCGACTCAGTTCGGGGGTGAAGTTCGCGGGGATCGAGGCCGTCCCGTCGCCCGCGACGGCGCCCTTGGCGGTGTCGTACGCGTCCGCGCGGATCTGCAGCGCGTCGCCGATCCGCTCGAGACGCGGCGCGACCACGAGGCCGACGCCGGCGTTCTTCAGCGCGTCGCGCGAGGCCGAACTGCGCGCGAGACCGCCTTGCGCGAGCTCGCCCTCGATGAGCACGCGGTCCACCGGGCGGATCGCCGCGAGATCGTTCACGGGCTTGCCCGTGGGGTTGACGCGCGCACGGATCGCGTCACCGAACCCCGACGAGAAGCTCTGCGCGAAGTGCGCCGCGGGCGTCGCCTGGAAGCTCTCCGCGAGCTGGACCAGGTAGGCCTCGGCGGCCTGAAAACTCGGGTACTCCGTGCCGTTCAGCACGATCGAGCCCGAGAGATTCGGGCTCGTGTTCGCGGCTCGGGCGGACTCGAGGCGCAGGGACAGTTCGGACAGGTAGGCGCCTTGCGCCGAGCGCAGCGTCGCGAGCTGCGGCGCGAACGCGGCCACGTCGAGCGGGGCGACGTAGATCGCGCCCGTGATCTGCGCGGGATCGATCGTGCGCCCGAGCGCCGCGGCGAGGTCGTCCCAGACGCGACGCAACTCGCCCGCGAGGCCCGGCGTGGCGGACGGCAGGCCGTAGCGCGAGTCCGGCATCCACGTGCTCTCGGCCTGCGCCAGGTCCCAGGTCCGGCGCAGTGAGGGGTCGTCGCTGGGCACTTCCCAGCGCGTCGACGTGGCGATGCGACGCCCAGCGACGTCGTAGGCCTGCAGCTCGCACGTCAACACGTCGCGGTCGAGCGCGCCCGCGCGGTCGCGGCGCTTGATCGTGCCGAAGACGACGACGTCGGCGCCGATGCGTCCGGCGCTGCCCGCGACGGACTCGATCGTGGTGAACGTCGCGCGCGACACGTTCGTCTGCGCGAGGCGCAGCCCCACCTCTTCGGTGCCGAAGGTCTGACCGGCGTAGCCCTTCTCGCGCAGGCTGTGCGCGACGGCGTCGGCGGTGCCGAGGCCGAGCTCCGAGACCCACGGCTTGCCCGTCTTGAGGTCGTAGGTGACGAGCGGCAGGCACGCGACGCTCGCGGGCCTCGGCTGGAACGCGAGCAGGGCGTCCGCGAACGACGCGACGGAACTCGCGCCCGGATCGCGCTGGCCGGGACCGTAGACGTCGCCCTTCCGCGGGCCGGCGTCGATCTTCTCCTGCGCGTAGTCCTTCGTCTCCACGCGGGGGGAGTAGGTGTCCTTGCCGCCGAACACCTCGGTCTGGCAGGCGGGAAGCAGGAAAAGGAAGGCGCCGAGCGGCGCGATGCGCGGGAGGAGCATGGGTCGCGTCGGAGCGGCGCTGGATTGGATGGGGACTGGGCGCCGCTCGCGAACGGCGGGAGTATACGGGCTGCGCGGGCCCCGGCCACCGGGGCTCGTCAATCGGCCGCGGACAGGTCGCAGCGCGTGCTGTACAGGACGTTTCCCCCGCCGATGTCGCTGACGTCCCCGGCGACGAGCGCGTTGACGCCGTGCCCTTCCGGCACGTCCGCGCCCCGCGGCAGGCCGTCGACGCGCACCCGGCCCTGCGGCACGCCGTCGTCCGGGGCGACGGCCAGCGTGACCGTGGCACGGCGGTTCGCGAGCCGAACTCGGCCCCCGGCCGCAAGGCCCAGGCGCGCCAGGTCTCGCGGGTGGAGGAATGCGCGCGGCGCGCCGGCTTTCTGCGCGTGGCGGCCGCTGTGCGAGAACGTCGCATTGTGCGTGTGCACGGACGGCGAGCAGATCAGCTCGAACTCGCCGGGCTCGCCGCGCAGATCCTCGGGCACGTACGTCGGCAGGCGCATCGAGCCGGCGCGCTCGAGAGCACTGCTCGCGAGTTCGATGCGGCCGCTCGGGGTGCCCCACCCGCCGAAAGCGCGGGGCGCGAGCTTCACCGGCTCGCCGCACGCGATGCGCGCGAACTCGTCGTCGGTGAAGCGTGAACGCGAGGCGGCGAGCAACTCGTCGCACAGCGAATCGGCGCTGACGTCCCACGTCGCGCGCGGCAGCCCGAGACGCTTCGCGAGGCCAGCGAAGGTGTCCACGTTCGAGCGCGCCTCGCCCGGCGCCTTCGCGATGGCCCGTGCGCGCTGCACGCAGCGGTGACCGTAGCTGCGGTAGACGTCGGCGTGCTCGACGAACGTCGTCGCGGGCAGCACCACGTCCGCCAGCGCCGCCGTCTCGGTCAGGAAATGGTCGTGGACGACCGTGAAGAGATCGTCGCGCGCGAATCCACGGCGAAAACGCGCGCTGTCGGGGATCGTGACCGCCGGGTCGTGGCACCACACGAACACGGCGCGGAACCGGCCCTCTTCGAGGATCTTCCCGAGCCCGACCTGGCTCACCTCCTCCGTCGGCGCCCCCATCGGCCGCAGGTCCGGACGGTGCACGACTTCCTCGGCCAGGCCGAAATGCGCGTAGCTCTCGAAGTGCACACGGTCGCCGTGGCCGAGGATCGCGGCGAGTGCGCAGACCGCACGCATCGAGTTCCCGCCGTTCCGCCGACGCGTCCAACCCACGCCGGTCTTCACGAACGGCTTCCGCGAGCGGAAGAGGAGGGCAGCCAATTGTTCGATCTCGTCCACCGCGAGACCCGTGATCCGCGCGGCCCACGCCACGTCGTGCGCGCCGCGCACGTGGCGTTCGAACTCGTCCGCGCCCACGCATTGGGCGGCGAGGTAGGCGCGATCCACGGCGCCGCGCTCGAACGCCAGCCGGGCGAGACACAGCGCCAGCGCCGCGTCCGTCCCGGGCCGGATCACGAACGCACGTCCGCCGCGGCGCTCGACGTCGCGCGCCGTGTCCGTGCGCCAGACGTCGATCACGACGACGGGCACGCCGCGCTCCTGCAGGCGCTTGGCGCGCGGCTGCAGGTGCTGCACGGTGCGCGCCATGTCGCAGCCCCAAAGACACAGGAGGTCGCAGCCATCGACGTCGTCCATGTCGGGGCCGAGACAGCGGCCGAGCACGCTCTGGTAGCCGGCGTCCGCCGTCGCGTCGCAGATGCCGCCGTCGTGGTGCGTCGCGCCCAGCGCGTTCATCACGCGGTTCGGGAACTTGCGCTGCACGAGCCCCATGGATCCGCCGTACGAGAGCGCCAGGACGTCGCGCCCGGCGAGCGGCCCGACCTTTTCCGCGACGAGGTCGAGCGCCGTGTCCCAGGACGCGCGCACGAGCTCCCCGTGCCGCCGCACGAGCGGGTGGAGCAGGCGATTCGGCGCGCGCACGACCTCGCCGTACAGGGCCGTCTTGCCGCACAGGACGCCGCGCGACCACGGGTGGGAGGGATCGCCGCGCAAGCTCGCGAACGCGCCGGCCGCATCCGTCTCGACGAGCACGCCGCAGGCGTCCGGGCAGTCGAGCGGACAAGTCGTGCGGTGGACCGCGCCCTCGCCCGCCCCGGTCATGGCGCTCCGGCCGGTTTTCCGCCCGGCGCCTTCTCACCGGCCGCAGGCTCGTCCTGGAGCGACGCCGGTCGGCGGCGCGCGTACGTCCGACGCAGGTCCGCGAGGTTGCCCGCGCGCACGATCTCGAGGTGACCTTCGGGGCCGAAGAGCAGCATGAATCCCTCCGTGCGCGCCGTGGTGTCCGTGTAGGAGAGGTTGGCGGACCCGGCGTCGGCGACCGGCACGCTCACGTCCACGTTCCAGCCGCGGGAACGCAGGCCGCCGTAGGCCAGCGCGGCGCCGCCGTCCGCGCCCTCCCACACTTCGGTCGGCGCGCCCATGACGTCCAGGACGTCGCCGAGATGCGTGCTGCCGATGGTGAAGCTCGACACGATTTCGGCCTCCGGCCGGCGCTCGATGATGTCGCGCTCGAACTGGAACATCACGCAGCCCGTGAGCAGACCAGCAGCCGCCGTGATCGCGACCAGGCCGATGACGGAGCGCGTGCTCAATCGACTTCCTGCCAGGGCATGGCGTACTGCGTGTCCTCGGCGTCGAGCGTCGTGCCGACGTGGCGCAGGACATCCGACTCGTCGAAGAAGAGCCAGCAACGGTCCGAGCGCGCGTCCGTATTCACGAACGTCACGATGATCAGCGTGAAGCCGGAGGTCTTCTTGGCGGTGAAGTCGTAGCGCCAGGCGCTGCGCTTCCCGAGCTGCACGACCTCGGTCGGCGCGCCCAGCGCGGTGACCACGTCGGTCGCCGTGCTGGTCCCCGGCACGAGCGAGTCGATCTGGGCCTTCTGGAGCGGCTCGTTCGCTCGTTCCCGCGAGATGAAGCAGCCGGACAGGAAGACGGCCGCGAAGAGGGCGACGAGGAGGTGGCGCATGACAGCTTCGTATCCGATCCGCGACCGGATGGCCATTCAGGGCGGGTAAGAGACGAGCGGTGAGTCGAGCGCGGGCCAGCGCCAGAGATCGACGCCCGCGGCCTCGAGTTCGCGGAGGCGCGCCGCATCGACGAGTTCCTGGTCGCTGTTCGTCCGGAAGCGTCGCTCCCGCAGGAGCTCCACCGGAGCAGGGACTCCGTGAGCGCGCAGGAACGACGCCCCGCCCCAGTTGAAGTACGGCACGTCCTCTTCGGCTCCGACCATGTCCGGCACGCCGACGATCCCGAGCGGTCCGCCGTCGTGAACGCGGCGCGCCTCGGCGGCCAGCGCGAGGGCGGACCGGCCGGCGGCGCGGATCTCGAGCGCGTCCTGGACCGAATCTCCAGCCCAGAGCAGCCCCAGGAGTGCCACGGTGGCGACCGCGGCGCGGCGGCCCGTGTTCGCGAGACGCGCCAGCGCGAGCGCCGCGAACGCCGAGGCGAGGCAGGCGTAGCGCTGCACGAAACCCGCGCCCGCGACGGCGAGTCCGAGGTCGATCGCGACGGCGGCGACGGCGAACCGGGCGAGTCCTCCGCGACGCAGAGCCAGCAGCGCGACGATCGCCACGACGACCAGCACGATGCACGCCGCCGCGATGCCGACGGTCCCGCGATTCCCGCGCAGTCCCTCCACTCCGATCTCGCGCAGCGCCTCGGGCGCCAGTGCCAGCGCCGCCTTCACGAAGTTCGCGGGCAGCGCGGCGAGGTCCTTCGCGCCATGCACGCGCCCCGGCCGGAAGAAGAGCAGGTGCACGAGGTGGAACGCGCCCAGCGCGCAGGCCCCGAGCACGAATGGATCCCGCAGGCCGGCGAGCGCGCGCCGCATCCCGCTCGCGAGGCTCTCCGTGCCGATGCACGCGATCCACGCGAGGAGGATCGCCGGCAGGAGGAACGCGCTCTCGTGGAACCCGAGCGCGACGGCGAGCGCCGCGAGTCCGATCCACCCGTCCCGTGCCGATCCGCCGCCGGCGCGGCGCGCCAGGTAGAGGAGCGCCAGGAGCTCGAACGCGACGCGCCCGGGACTCCCGATCGCGGCTGGCCACGAGAGCATCTTCACGTTCGGGAAGACGGCGAACAGGAGGAGCGCGATCGCCACGCCGCGGACCCCGAGGCCGGCGCGCCGCGCGAGACCGACGACGGCCCAGCAGGCGAGCCCTTGCAGCACGAACGCGAACGCGCGCGCCGCGGTCGGCAACCACGTCGCGGGGTCGACGCCGCAGTGAGCCAGGGCCCACAGGAACGCGTGCTGCAGCGGACGCAGCGGCTCGCGCGCCGGGTCCAGGGCGCCGAGGAACGTGGGCACCCGCCCGAGCTGTTCCATCTGCGTCCAGTCCTCGGAGAGGAACGGCACGGGCGCCAGGATCCCCCACAGGATCGCCAGGAACCCCGCGACGGCGATCGAGACACCGCGCGGCAGGCCTGGATCCGGAGAGAGTTCGTCGCGCTGCATCGGATGGGGAGGGAAGGCCGCCCACGCCGGCGGTAGCGTAGCGCGGACGATGCGCGTGGGCTTCGACGTCTCTCCGCTCCACCGCCCGCACCCGCGCGGCGTCGTGCGCGTCGTCGCGGGGCTCGTCGAGGCGCTCGAGCGGCGCGGGAAGCTCGAGGTCGCGCGCCTCGCGCCGGAACCCGGCGCGCACTCCGCGCACTGGCGCCAGGTCGAGCTGCCGCGCGCGGAGTCGCGCCTCGGTCTCGCCGGCATCCACTCCTGCCTGTCCGCGTTCCCGCTGCGCGGCGCCGGAAAGCGCGTGCAGACGATCCACGAGCTGCCCTGGTTGCACGGGGTCGTCGAGAACGCGGGTTGGCGGCACAGATTGTGGGCGCGCCTCGGTCCGCGGCGCGCGGACCTCGTGCTGACGGCGACGGAGTCCACCGCGCGCGACGTCCGCGCCTACTCCGGCGTCGACGCCCGGCGCGTGCGCGTGGTGCCGTGGGGACTCGACTCCGCATTCAGCGCGTCGGCGGAGGCGGAGGACCAGGATGTGCTCGCGCGACGCGGGCTCCGAAGGGGCGCGTACGTCCTGTGCCCGGGCGGAGGGCGCGCCAAGAAGCGCTCCGACGCGGCCTTGCACGGCGCGATCGAGCTCGCGCGCTGCGGCGGTCCAAGCCTGGCCGTCGTCGTCACTGGCCCGCTGGATCCGTCCGTGGTGAGCGCGGGCGGCGTTTCCTTCACGGGCGAGGTGTCCGACGCCGAGCTCGCGGTGCTCTACCGGCACGCGACCGCCGTCGCTGTCCTTTCTCGATCCGAGGGCTTCGGACTGCCCGCGCTCGAAGCCTGCGCGGCGGGCGTCTCCGTCCTCGTGACGCGCGGCAGCGCGCAGGCCGAAGTGACGGGAACGGCGGGAATTCCCGTCGATCCCGACCATGCCGACTCCGTGGCCCACGGCCTCGCGCGCGCTCTCGCGAGCACGGACCGCGATCGCGAGTCACGCGTCGCGCGCGCGGCGGAGTTCACCTGGGATCGCAGCGCGGCGCTGGTCGAGGCCGCGTGGTCGGAGCTCCTCGCGTGAGCGCGCCGCGGGTGCTCGTGAGCGGCGTCGTGCTGGGACAACCGGCCGGCGGAGTCCGCCGACACAACGCGGAGCTCCTGCCGCGCATCGCGCGCCTCCTCGTGGCACGCGGCGGTTCCCTCGCGGTGCTCGAGGGCCGCGAACGGATCGAGTTCGAACTGCCGCGCGAGATCGAACGCCTCGCGAGCACGGTGCCCGGCGGGCCGCCGATCGCGCGCGCCGCGGCGGAGGGCCATGCGCTGCGCTCCGCCATCGCGTCCGCGCGCGCGGCGGGCCGGCCGTTCGACCTCGTGCACACGGCGCACTTCCCCGTTCCGCGCTCGCTGGCCCTGCCGTTCACGCTGACGATCCACGATCTGCGCGCCTTGTCCCTCGCGAGCGCGCCGCTGACGCGCCGGCTCGTCGCGGGTTCCGTGATCGGCGGCGCGGCGCGGCGCGCGGCGCGGGTCTTCACGGTGAGCCACACGACCGCGCGCGAGATCGCGGCGCGCCTCCGGGTCGAGGACGCGATCGTGATCGGGAACGGCGGCGACCACTTCGCGCCACGACCGCGCGCCGCGGGCGCCGGCGCGCCGCTCGTGCACCTCGGACACCTCGAACCGCGCAAGAACCTCGACGTGCTCGTCGCTGCGCTGGCGCGCGACGCGTCCTTGCCCGCGCTCGAACTGTGGGGCGCAGCCAAGGCCGACGAAGCGGACCGGTTGGCCGGGATCGCGGCGAAACAGGGCGTGTCCGCGCGCGTGCGTTTTCGCGGACCCTACGCCGACGCAGAGCTCGCGACGATCCTCGCCGGCTGCGCGGCCGTCGTCCTGCCCTCGCGACTCGAGGGCTTCGGCATCGCGGTCCTGGAGGCCCAGCGCGCGCGCGCGCCGCTCGCGATCGCCGATGCCGGCGCACTGCCGGAGGTCGCCGGCCCGGACACGCCGCGCTTCGACCCCGACGACGCGGGCGCGTGCGCGGCGGCGATCCGGCGCGCGCTGGAATCCCGGCCCGCGGATCTCGACCGCGCGGCGGCGCACGCGGCGAGCTTCACCTGGGACCGTTCCGCGCAAGTCTGGTGCGAGGGCTGGTGCGCGCTCGGGTAGAGTGGTGCGCAACCATGAAGATCCAGATCCTCTACTGCACGGCTTGAGGGTACGAACGTCGCGCGGCGGGTCTCGCCGCGAAGATCCGTGAAGATCTCGGCCTCGACGTCGAGATCCGGAAGGGTTCGACCGGTCAGTTCGACGTCCTCGCCGACGGCGAGCTCGTCGCCTCGAAGAGCAAGGGACTCCTGTCGTCGCTCTTCGGCGGCGGCTGGCCCGATCCGGCGGACGTCGTGAACTCGCTGCACAAGCGCTCGCTCTCCGGCGGCGGTTAGCCCGACGCGCGTCCGCGATCCAGGCGTCAGCGCCCCTCGTCCTCGACGGACTCCGACGGCGCGAGCCGCGCCTTCGTCGCGGTCGCGGCCTGGTAGCCGAGCCACGCCAGAGCCGCGACGACGGCCAGCACGATCCCGACGACGGCGAAGCGCAGCCACGTCGGCTGCTGGTCGAGTTCCTGCCGCAGCAGGCCCTCCTGCTGCGCGACCCGGTTGAACTGCAAGATTCCGCGCGCATCGGCCGCGCCCGTGCGCCCGGTCGGCGCGACGCCGGCCGCGGCGAGCTTCCTCGCCCGCTGGTCGTTCGCGACGGAGCGCGGGGTCGCGGTGGGAGCGCCAGCCGCGACGTGCCCGATCCCCTCCGGCGCGCGCGGACGTGCCGCCGGTTGGGGCGCGGCGACGGGCTCGGACCAGTCCCCTTCCAACTCGATGTCCGCCGGTTCCTCCGCGGGAGCGGCACGCGAGGCTCCGCGCGCGTGGAACTGGATCTCGGGTGCCGCCACCGGCGCGGGCTCCGGCGCGGATCCTGCCGGCTTCGCGCTCGGCGCATCGGCACGGAAGCGCAGGAGCACCTCGCCCAGGCGGAACTCGTCCCCGTCCTCGATCTCCGCCGCGGGCACGCGCTCGTCGCGCACGAAGAGTCCGTTCCGCGACCCGGTGTCGACGACGCGCCAGCCGGTCGCAGCCTCCTCGAGCCGCGCGTGAACCCGGCTGACCGAAGGATCGCGCAGCGTCACCTGACACTCGGCCGTGCGCCCGAACGTCGCGCCCGCCCGCACGTCGAAGTTGCGCCCGAGGTCGGGGCCGGACAACACGTAGATCCGCGGCATGGCGGCGTAGCGTAGCGCGGGCACTTGGCGGACGTCCCGCGTCCCTGGGACAATGAGCGACCCATGGTCTGCCGTCGCGACCCGCCCCTGCTCCACCCGCAGCATCCCGGTCGGCCGCAGCGCCGGGCCGTGATGGAGTTCCGCGCGGACACCCACCGATTCGGGGCCGGAACGGACGGACTGGAGATCTTCGCCGCGATCGAGAAGCGCACACGCACCCGAAGCCGTCGGCCCACTCTGCCGCGCACGTCCCATGCTGGGGCCGTCGACGCCCGGGCCCTCCGCCCGGCGGCACCGGCCCGGAAGAACCTCGCGGCGCGCTGAGCGGGAACCCAAGATGCGGCGCGTGCTTTTCTGGCTCTTCGGGATCCCCATCGCGCTCTACGCGCTGCTGTGCTTCGTCGCCTGGTTCTTCCAGGACCGGCTCGTGTGGTACCCGGGCCCGCCGCCGACCCTCACGCCGGCGGCGATCGCGGCGCCGTTCGAGGACCTCGAGCTCACCACCCGCGACGGCGCGACCGTGCACGCCTGGCACGTGAAGGCCGAGAACGCGCGCGGCGCGGTCCTCGTCTGCCACGGCAACGCCGGCAACATCGAGGGCCGCCTGCCGCTCGCGCAGACCTTTCGCCTGCTCGGCTACGACGTCCTGCTCTTCGACTACCGCCAGTACGGCAAGAGCCGCGGCATCCTGTCCGAGGAGGGCACCTACCTGGACGGCGAGGCCGCCCTGGACCACCTCGCGGCGCGCGGGTTCGAGCCGCGGCGGACCGTGATCTACGGCGAGTCGATGGGTGGCGCGGTCGCCGTCGAGCTGGCGCGGCGCCGTCCGTGCGCGGTGCTGTTCGTCGAGGACACGTTCACCGCGCTGGCCGACGTGGGTGCCGAGGTCTACCCCTGGCTGCCCGTGCGCTGGATCACGCGGACGAAGTACGACTCGCTGGCGAAGATCGGCGCGCTGCGGGTGCCCTTCCTCGTGGCGCACAGCCCGGAGGACCAGCTGGTCCCCTTCCGGCACGGAGAGCGGCTGTACGCGGCCCATTCCGGTCCCAAGGAGTTCCTGGAGACCCGCGGCGGGCACAATGGCGGCGGGTTCCTCCAGCGCGCCGAATGGGTCGAGCGCGTCGGCGGTTTCCTGCGAGAACATCTGCCCGCGCCGTGACCCTCCACGCCAACCGGCCTAGGTGAGCCGGAACTGGCCTTCCCCGACGCGCCGCCACGGCCGCCACCCCCTCGGAGTCCGAACATGTCCGTCCCGCGCACCCCCACCGCGCTGGCGCTCCTCGCGGCGCTCGCCGCCGGCGCCAGCGCCCAGTCCCTGCAGTCGTCGTTCACGAACCTCCTGGCCATCGACGACGTCGAGATCACGCCCGACCAGCGCTACGCCGTGGTGCGCCAGAACCGTTCGGACGGCTACGTGCGCGTCTACGACCTCTCCACCGGCCAGCTCGTTGCGAGCCCCGCGGTCGGCTCGTTCAACGACACGTGCGGCGAGGTGCTCGACGCCGTGGCCGTGACGAACACGCGCGCGGTGGTCCTGGGCGGCCGCCGCTGCGCGATCCTCGACCTCACGAACATCACGAACCCGGTCCTCGCGGAACCGTGGGTCGGCTTCCGGCCGAACGACGTCGCCATCACCCCCGACGGCACGATCGCGGTCGTGCGCGGCGGGAATTCGGACGGCATGGCCGTGGGCGGCACGTACCTGTTCGACCTCGCGAGCGGGGCGCAGATCGGCTTCTCGGCCGGCGTCGCGCCGCGCTACGACTACGGCGGCGGCCCCTCCTACTCGTTCGACACGGACAGCGTCGCGGTCACGAACCGCTACGCGGTCTGCCTCTCCCTCGCGGCCGACGTCATCACGACTCCCGCGGCTACCCGCGTGACGATCTGGGACCTGCATCCGATCTCGGGCCCTCCGGTTGTGATCCTGGAGACGGGAACTCCGTCGCGGAGCGACCTGGCCGGCGCTCCACACGACGTCGCGATCACGCCCGACGGCCTGCACGCCGTCGTGCGTTCCGAGGGCGCGCTGGGCATCTGGACGCTCACGGGCGGGACCGCGACGCGCATCTTCGCCGGAGCGCTCACGAACGACCCGGGCCCCTTCCTCGACACGGCGATGGACTCGGTCGAGGTCACGAACGACCTCGTGGTGACGCTGGCGAACGTCACGGGTCCCGTCCCGCAAACCCAAGTGGAGGTCTTCGGCTGGACGGGCGCGCGCGTCTCGGGCCGCATCCCCGGACGCCCGCACGATCTGGCGATCTCTCCCGACGGAACGCGCGCGCTGGTGCGCACGGGCGCAGGGGTCGCGCTCTACCAACTGACGAGCCTGCCGATCGCGGGCCCGCTGAACCCCGTCGACTGGATCGCCGCGCCTTCGGCGACGAACGGGTACCAGTCGGGCCTCGACTCGGTCGCGGCCTCGAACGACTCGGCCGTGACGCTGACGCAGGCGCCCAACCTGGCCGACACGCGCGTCTGGTTCTGGAGCATCGCGCGCGGCCAGCTCGAGCCGATCTCCTCGACGCTGATCCCGAACACGCGCCCGACGGACGTGGTGATCACGCCCGATGCGCGCAGCGTGGTCGTCACCGGCAACGCGACGGTCAGCATCTTCCACCTGGGCACGGGCGGGCGCGCGTTCGAGCACCGTCCGGTCGGCGCGAACGCGTACTACCCGTGGTGCGACGGCGCGGTGGCGAGCGCCGATCACGCCGTGGGATTCGGTCAGTACGGACCGCAGAACGGCTGGATCAGCCTGGTGAACACGGCTCCGATCTCGACGCGCTACTGCACGGCCAACCCGAACTCGAGCGGCCGGCGCGCGTCGATCCTGGCGCTCGGCAACGCCAGCGTGTCGAACAACTCGCTCAAGCTGGCCGTGGACGGCGCCCCGCGGAACGCGCGCGGACGATTCGTGTACGGCCCGACTCAGGCGCAGATCCCCTTCGGCGACGGCGTGCAGTGCGTCGGCGGCCCCGTGTTCGGCCTGCGCTTCCTGGAGACGAACGTCGGCGGCTCGGCGTTCCTCGCCGTCAACTACGCCAGCCAGACGATCCCGGCCGGGATCGTGCTGCCGGGCGCGACTTGGAACTACCAGTTCCTGTTCCTCGACCAGAACTCGCCCGGATTCGGCGTGAACAGCTCGGACGGGCTTTCCATCACGTTCGCTCCCTGACGCCGAGCTCCGGTTTCCACTAGCATTCCGCCGCGCGAGCCGGTCCTCGCGCGGCGGAATGTCCACTTCCCAAGGCATGGCGCTCGAGCTCGCGGGCGTCGCAAAGTGCTACGCGCGCTGGTTCGGGCTCGCACGCACCGACGTCTTGCGTGGCGTCGACCTCGGGGTCGCGCGCGGTGCCCGACTCGGACTCGCGGGCCCGAACGGCTCGGGCAAGTCCACGCTGCTACGCCTCGTCGCGGGCGTCGAGGCGCCGGATGCGGGCACGATCCGCGTGCTCGGATGCGCGCCGCGCGCGGCCGCCGCGGCCGACCGCGTGGGCTGGCTCTCCGACGACGCCCTGTTCCCGGCCGACATGTCGATTCGAGCGGCGTTGAAGCTCGCCGGCTCGATCCACGGACTGCGCGGCCGCGAGCTCTCCCGGCGCGCGGACGAGCGGCTCGAGCGCGTCGGCCTCCGCGCGCACGCGCGGCAGACGCTCGGACGGTCGTCGCGCGGGATGCTGCGGCGCTTCGGCATCGCGCAAGCCTGGATCCACGACCCAGACCTCGTCCTGCTCGACGAGCCGACGGCCGGTCTCGACGCCGAGGGCTTCGTGGTCCTGCACGAGATCCTGGACGAGGCGCGCGCCGCGGGGACCACGGTCGTGATCGCGTCGCACGCCGCGAGCGATCTCGCCGAGCGCTGCGACCAGGTCGCGGTCCTGCTCGACGGCCGCATCGCGGAACACGGGTTGCCCGCGGACGTCTTCGCGCGCGGCGGCCTGCTCGAGATCTACCGGCGCCACGCGCGCGCCGCGCCGTGAACGCGCGGCTCGCATTCCTCGCCGCGCGGCGACTCTCGGCCTCGGGACTCGTCCTCGCCGCGCTGGCGCTCTGCGTGTGGATCGCGGTCGGCTCGGGGACCGCCAGCGACCTCGCCTCGAACGGCGGCGCGCGCGACGCAGCGGCTCGAGCGGGCGCCTGGACCGAGGCCTGCTGGACGACGTTCCTCGCGCTCGTCGCGCCCTGCATCGCCCTGCGCGCGGCATCGCTGCGCTCGCGCGGAGAGGTCGCGTGGACCTCCGTTTCGCGCTCGGGCGGGGCGCGCGGCGAAGCGTCTCTGGCGACCGGCGCGCTGGTCGCCGTGCTCGGGCTGACGGCCGTCTGGAGCGCGTTCGTCGCCCTCGGCCCGGGAGCTCCGGAGCGCGTCCCGGGCTTCGCGGGCCGGGTCGCGGGCCCGGCGAAACCCCTCGTCGACCACGAACGGCCGTTGGCCTGGCGGGTCTCGATGCCTGCGGAACCGGGGCTCCGCGCACGCATCGAGGTCTCGCTCTCGATCACGCCCGGCGGCGGTGGCGAAGTGCAGTTCACGGCGCGGCGTGCGCGGTCCGACAGCTCGGTCGACGTGCACGCCGCGACCGGACGCGCGCTCGTCCTCCCTCGCGGAGGCGTCGACGTCGACGTGCCCGGCGGGGAAGGCGAGGTCGAGTTCGAGCTGTCGCTGCCCGAACCGGGGGCCCGCGGTTACGTCGCATCCGACGACGTGACGCTGTGGCGCGCCGAACCGGCTGCCGCGCCGAAGCTCCGCATCGCTGCGCGCGCCGTGCTGGCGGTCGCTGCCTGGGCGGTCCTCGCGTTCGGGCTCGGTGCCTGGCTGACGCCGCTCCTCGCGCTGGGTCTCCTGGCCAGCGCGTGGTGCGCGCTGTGGTGGACCGAAGCGTGGAGACTCGGCGCGGCGATCGGAATCCCGGGCGCGGGACTCGCGCGGGACCTCGCGATCGTGGCGGAGGGGCGCGCGCCGTCGAGCCTCGCCGCGGGCGAGTTCGCGACCGCGATCGCGTGCGTCCTCGTGGGCCTCCTCCTGTGCCGGCGCGGTCCGGAGGGTCGGCCGTGAAGCCCGTCGCGCGCGCGGCTCTGCTCGTCCTCGCCGGCGGCCTCGCCTGGGCGACGGTCGCGTCGGCGCCCGCGGAACCGACGCGGTCCCGCGGCACGTTCGCGAGCCGTCTGCTCGGCCCCTTCGCCCCGCTCGCGGCGGCGATCGAGTGGGGACGGTTCGACGCGGCGGCGGGGGTCGGCGACGACGTCCGGGCCTGGAAGCACGCGGACCGGGCGCTCCTCCTGGCGCCCGAGGAGGCCGACGGCTGGACCTTCCTGGCCCACCACGCCGTCTACGACCGCGGATCTCCGCGGCGCACGGGCGACCCGGCCGAGCGCCGGCGTTGGGTGGAGATCGGCCTCGCGGTCCTGGAGCGCGGCGAGCGCGAAGCGCGCAACCCCGGCCCGGTGGCGTTCAAGATGGGCGTCGTCTACATCTCGCTCGCCAACCAGGCGGAAAGCGAGCGCGCGCTCCCGATCTCGCGCCGGGAGGCCTGGTCGCGCGCGGCGGACGCTTTCGAGCGCGCGGCCGCGGCCGGAGAGCCGGTGGCGGCCGAGGCCGCGCGGCTCGCGCGCGTGGAGGCCCTGGAGGGCGGATAGCAGCACCTCGGGATCGGGCCGTACGCCGCGGGCGAGCCCTCGGTACGATCTTCCGCCGTGTTCCTATTGGTCGGATTCTTCGCGGACTCCCTCGAGTACCTGACGGAGTGGTTCACGAGGTTCCACTACCTCGCACCGTTCACCGTGCTGATGCTGTGCGGGCTCGGACTCCCGCTGCCCGAGGAGATCACGCTGATCGGTTGCGGCCTGCTGGTCGCGCAGAAGAACGTCGGATTCTGGGAGATCACGGCCGTCTGCTCGTTCGCGATCCTGCTCGGGGACTCGATCCCCTTCTGGCTCGGGCGGCGCTACGGACTCGCCGCGTTGAAGTCGAAGCTCGTCGCGCGCGTCCTGCATCCCGAGCGCTTCGCGCAGCTCGAGCGCAAGTTCAGCGACAACGGCAACTGGGCCATCTTCACCTGTCGATTCCTGCCCGGGTTGCGCATCCCCGGGTACTTCACGGCCGGCACCCTCGGGATGAGCTACGTGCGGTTCCTCGTGCTGGACAGCATCGGGGTCCTCGTGTCGGTGCCGACCTCGATCTGGGTCGCCCACGTGTTCTTCGAGAAGTTCGGGCATCACCTCGAGGGCGCGGCGAAGGCCGTTTCCGAGTTCAACCACATCGTCTTGATCGGCGTCGCGGCCGTCGTTCTCGGCATCTTCGTGTGGAAGCGGATCCGGAAGCGCCGCGCGCTGGCCGCCGCTCCGGTCGCCCCGTCCGCGGGGGCCCCGGCTGCGCAACCCGTCGAGCCGCCGGCCGACGCCTGAACGGAACGGCTCCCCGTGGCGCGGGAGTCGGGCTAGACTCCTCCTTGACGGGGCCGGCAGGGTCCCCGCACCAGCGCCTCGACCGGAGAACAGCACCATCGAATCCAAGGTCCTCGCGGCGTTCGCCGCCCAACTCGCCGACGCCAAGAAGGGCGTCGACATCCACGTCTACGACGTTTCCGAGCACATCCGGGTCGCCGACTACTTCGTGCTCGTCAGCGGGCTCTCCCGGCCCCACGTGAAGGCGATCCACGACGAGATCCACGTGCGCCTGAAGGCGTTGGGCGAGAAGCACTCGCGGGCCGAGGGGTCGGAGCTCGGCTGGTGGGTCCTGCTCGATTACTCCGACGTGGTCGTGCACGTCTTGCAGCCGGAGGCGCGCGAGTACTACGCGCTCGATCAGCTGTACGGGGAGTGCCCCGAGGTCGACTGGAAGAACGTGGCGGTGCCGGCGCTCGTGGAGCGCGCGACCAGCCAGGCGGGCTGACGGGGTTCGTAGCCAGGCACAGCTCGGCACTTCGATCCGGCCCTTCCGGATCCTACGCTGCCGGCCATGGTGACCTGGCTCGACTGGAGCGACGAGGCCTTCGCGTCCGCGCGGCAGCGCAACGTGCCGGTCCTCCTCCTGGTGCGCGCGCACTGGTGCCGCTGGTGCGAGGATCTCGAGCGCAGGGTCCTCGCCGACCCGCGCGTCGAGCGGCTCCTGCGGGAACGCTTCGTGTGCATCGCGGTGGACAAGGATCGGCGCCCCGACATCGACGCGCGCTACTCGAAAGGCGGCTGGCCGACCCTGGCCTGGCTCGACGACTCGGGCGAGATGCTCGTCGCCGACACCTACCTGGAGGTGCCCGAGCTCGTCCGCCGCGCCGAGGTCGTCTCCGACTACTACGCGCGCCACAAGGACACGATCCGCGCCCGCATCGCCGCGTTCGAGCGCGAGCGCGCGCTCGAGGACGCGACGGCCGGCGCCGGCCGCGGCGGCGAGCTCTCGCTCGCGATCGTCGACCACGTCGCGCGCACCGTCATCGAGACCGCCGACCCCGTGCACGGCGGCTGGGGCCGCGAGCACAAGTTCCCCCACGCGGAAGCGCTCGATTTCGCGCTGATCCGCTGGTCGCAGACGGGCGACGGCGAGATGTTGCAGCTCGTCGTGAAGACCCTGCGCGGCATGCAGGAGGGCCAGATCCACGACACGGTCGAAGGCGGCTTCTACCGCTACGCGACGCGCGCCGACTGGAGCGCCCCGCACCACGAGAAGGTCCTCGACGGCAACGCGCAGCGCCTGCACGTGTACCTCGAGGCCTGGCAGGTGCTGGGCGACGAGACGTTCCTGCGCACGGCGCGCGGGACGATCGCGTTCCTCGAGAACGTGCTCTACGACCCCGAGGCGCGCGCGTTCCAGGGCAGCCAGGACGCCGACCCCGTCTACGCGAACCTGCGCACGCTCGATGAACGGCGTGCGCGCGGCGCGCCGCGCTGCGACGGCACGATCTTCGCGAACCAGAACGCGATCGCGGCCAGCGCGCTGCTCAAGGCCGCGTCGGTGCTGGGCGAGCCGCGCCACGCCGAGCGCGCGCACGGCGTGCTCGACTTCCTCCTGCGCGAGCTGCACGACCCCGCGCGCGGGATGTACCACTACTACGACGGCGGCTACCACCTGCCGGGGCTCCTGGGCGACCAGGCCTACGTGCTGCGCGCGCTGTGCGACGCGGTGCAGCACTCGGGGCGCAACGCGTACCTGAAGCCCGCGCGCCAGATCGCCGACGCCGCGATCGAGCAGCTCGCGAGCCCCGGGGGCGGCTTCTTCGACACGGCCTACGACCCGTCCGCGCGCGGCGGATTGCGGCGCCGCGACCGCTCGATCCTCGAGAACTCGGTGATGGCGGAATCGCTGCTGCGCCTCGCCGCGCTGTCGCGCGATCCCGACTACGCCGACACGGCGCGCGAGGCGCTCGCGAGCTTCGCGAGCGACTACAAGCGACACGGCCACTTCACGGCCGGCTACGCGCGCGCCGTGGACCTGCTCTTCCACGAGCCGATCCGCGTGACCGTGGTCGGCAGCCCGAACGCCCCCGACGTACAGGACCTCGTGCGCGCCGCGTGGAAACCCTACGTGGCGAGCCGCATCGTGCAGGTGATCGACCCGGCGGACGACGCCGAGCTGCTCGCGCGCTCCGGCCTGCCCGCGCCGCGCGCTGGCGAAAAGGCGCGCGCCTACGTCGAGCGCGGCCGCGAGAGCTACGCCGAGACGGCCGAGTCGAGCCGCCTGGCGGCGCTGATGGCGCGCGTCGAGCGTGGCAACTGACACTGCGCCGGTAACGTGGCGCGAGCGGTTCGCGCTCGCGCTGCTCTGCATCGCGGCGCTGTGGATCCGGATCCCGGGCCTGTCCAAGCCGTTCGACCGCGAGTTCGGCGGCCACGCGAACGCGTTCTTCGCGATCGCCGCCGTGAACTACGAGCGCGAGGGCGCCTGGAAGCACGCCGGCTACCCGTCGGTGCGCATCGACGGACCCGCGATCGTCTCCGACGACGTCGTCGGAACGGCGGACGACGACGCGGCGTCCGTCTACGTGAACCATCCCCCCACCGTCGCGCTGCTCGCCTGGGCTTCGGCGCACGCGTTCGGGCCCGCAGGCTGGAGCGAGCGCTGGCGCGACGGCTTGCCTCCGATCGGCATCGAGAGCGCGCTGCGCATGCCGTTCCTCGCGTTGCACGTGCTCGGACTCGTCGCCCTGTGGTGGGCAACACGTCCAGCGCTCGGAGGCCGCGCAGCCCTGGTCGCCGTCGCGTTCGCCGGCCTCGCGCCGGTGGGCGTGACGTACGGTCCGCTCGTCAACTACGAGAACGCCGCGATGCCGTTCGTGCTCGTGACACTCGGCGCGTGGATCCGCCACGCGCGCGATGGCTCGCTGCGGATGCTGCTCGTCGCCGCGTGCGCGTCCTTCTTCGGCGGCTGCATCACCTGGGCGCCGCTGGCGTTCGCGGCCGCGATCGCGGTCGACGCCGCGTTCCGCCGGCGCTGGAGGCTCAGCCTGCGCGCCGCGCTCGTCATCGGCGGCGCCGCCGCGATCCCGCTCGCCGCCCACGTGCTCCTGGCGCGCGCGAGCGGCGCCGTGCGCGAGAACGTGTTGGACCGCGTGCCCGTCGTGTTCGGGCCCGTGGCCGAGAATCCGCTGCTCGCGCTGGCGTGGCTGCGGCTGCAGCTCGGCTACGCCGTGGAGTCGATCGGCGCAGTACAGCTCGCGCTGGCGGCGCTGGCGCTCCTCGTGTGGACGGCGCAAAGCTGGCGCGAACGAGCGCGAGCCCACCTCGCCGGCCTGCCGCGCGCCGAGCCGGCGTTCGAGGCCGCGCCGCTCGTGCTGGGCGCTCTCGTGTACCTGCTGGCGTTCCACCGGCACACGATCGAGCCGCAACGGATGTTCCAGCTCGCGCTGCTGCCGGGAGTCGCAGTCTGCGCGGCCGCAGGCGTCGAGGCTCTGCGCGGCCGGCGATCGGCGCTGCGCACCGCGCTGGCCGCCGCGCTGGTCCTCGTCGTCGCGGGCGAGTCGGTGGCGCGGACGAGGTCGATCCAGCGCGCGATGCACGCGCCCGGCGCCTTCGACGGCCCGGGCGGCGACGCGTCGATCCGCGTCCCGCTGCCGACGACGGCCGGCGCCGGCATCGCGCGCGCGACGCCGAAGGGCTGGATCGCCCTGATCCCGCCGGCGACGGGCCTGAACCTCGCCGCGGGCTACTACGCATGGCGCAACGTAGTGGTCGCGGCTGCGCCGAGCGCGCTGGCCGAGATTCGGGCCGGGCACCCCTCGTCGCGAGCACAACGCGCATGCGCGTTGGTGCCGATGACACCCGAATCGGACGCCGTGGAGTCCTCCGCCGCTTTCGAGCGCGGGCTCCCCGCCGACGCGACCTGGCGCTCGACGGCCGGCGGCTGGCGGATCTGGTGGTTGCCCTGATCCGGACCGGTCACACCCGCCGCATCGCCTCCGTCGGCCTCATCGACGCCGCGCGCAGCGCGGGCCACGTCCCGCCGACGAGCCCCAGGATCAGCGCGAACACCACCGCCGTCACCATCACCTGCGGCGTGACGCGGAACGCGAACGCGACCTCCGTGAACGTCTGGAAGTTCATCGCGCCCGTGTCCACGCCGTTCAGGGGCAGCGCCAGCACGCAGCCCACCGCTCCGCCCGCGAGGCCCAGCACCAGCGCCTCGAACAGGAACGACAGGAAGATCGCGTACGGGCGGTACCCGAGCGCCAGCAGGATCCCGATCTCGTACGTTCGCGACGCCAGCGCGGCCAGCATCGTGTTCGTCGCGGTGAACACCGCCGCCGTGCCCATCACGAGCGCCAGGAAGAAGCCGAGGCCGCGCAGCACGAACGAGAGCGCGGACGTCTGCGACGTCAGGTACTCCTTCTCCGTCAGCACCTTGCACGGCACCTGCGGGTCGGCGTCCATGCGCGCGGCAAGGTCGGCGAGGTCCGTCCCGGGCTTCAGGATCGCCACCACGCGGTTCAGCACCGGGCGCTCCAGCGCCTCGCCGATCCGGTCCCGATCGCCCCAGATTTCCGAGGCGAACGGGCCGTCGCTGTCGAAGACGCCGACGACCTGGAACGGCGTCGTGTTCAGGGTCAGCGTGCGGCCGACCTGGCAGTCGCGGATGCGCTCGACGAGCTTCTTCCCGACGACGACCTCGTCGGCGCCGCTGGCCAACCGCCGGCCCTCCACGATCCGCACGCCGTCGCCGTAGATGTCGAAGCTGCGCTGCGAGACGCCGCGGATCGGCACGTTCGTCTCGCCCCCGTCGGTCTTCGTGCGGCGCACGGCCAGGTACATCTCGGCGCCGATCAGCGGCTGGCCGTCCTCGGGCGTCTCGACCTCGGGGAGGGACTTCATCAAGATCTGGGCGCGCTCCAGCGAGAACACGCTGTCGCCCTCGTTCGTCGCGCCCTGTCGCAGGAACACGATCACGTCGTCGCGGCCGCTCTCCGTGAACAGGGTCTCGAAGCCCTGCTGCAGCGCGAGCACGCCGGCCAGCACCGCGACCGTCGCGCCGATGCCGAACACCGTCAGGAGCGTCGCCGACCAGCGGACGGCCAGGCTGCGCAGGTTGTAGCTCAGGGGGACGAGCGCCATCCGGTCACCTCACGGCCCGCAGGGCGTCGATGACGGACAGGGCCCGCGCGCGCAGCGCGGGCGTGATCCCGGCCAGGAAGCCGATGGCGAGCGTCGCGCCGCCGGCCTCCAGGAGCGTCGGCATCGTCACCTGGTAGCCGGGGAACATCGAACCGATCGCGCGCGCCATCCCCGGCTCGGACATCTTGGCGAGCAAGATCCCGAGCGCTCCGCCCAGGCCGCACAGCACGAACGCCTGCAGGATCAGGATCCCGAACACGGATCCGTCGGTGAACCCGAGCGCCTTCAGGACGCCGATGTCGCGCGTCTGCTCGCGCGCCGACATCAGCATCGTGTTCAGCACCGCGAGCAGGATCGCGATCATCACGCCGCCGCCGATCGACGACACGAGGAGGGGCACGTTGCCGACCATCGAGACGAACTGTGCCTGGAATTCCGACTCGGACGTGGCCTGCACGACCTGCGGGCCGTTCTCGAACAAGGCGTCGACCTCGGACATGACCTCGACGGGCTGGTAGCCGGGCGCGACCTTGAGCACGAAGATGCCAACGCCGTCCGGGCCGGAGGCGGCGCCGGACTCGAGCGACTTCTCCAGGAAGTCGTAGTGGAAGAACAGCGTGTTCTCGTCCAGCGACTTCTTCTTGGAGCGGTAGATGCCCGCGACCTGGAAGTCCCACGCCGATCCGTCGGTCGTCGGATACAGGGCGCCGATGATCGGGAAGGAGTCCCCGACCTGGATGCCGTACTTCGCCGCGGTTTCCGCGCCGACCAGGCAGGCCTTGCGGTCGGCGAGGAAGGCCTCCTTCGTCCCGTCCACGAGGTAGAGCTCGGGGTAGACGTCGAAGAGCTCCTTCGGATCCGTCGCGAACTGCGCGAAGAAGTTCGAGGGATCCTGGTAGTAGCCGCCGAACCAGTTCCAGCGCACGAGCGACGAGACCCCGTCCACGAGCTTCAGCTTCGGGCCGTAGGACTGCGGCATCTGGACGAACAGGCTGACCTTCGATTGGACGATCACGCGGTTCGCGGCCGCGTCGGCGACGCCGGCGTTCAGCGCGACGACCAGCGAGCGCAGCACGCACAGGAGGAAGATCGCGACCGCCAGCGACAGCACCGTCAGCACGAAGCGCAGCTTGTGCTTCGCCAGGTTCTTCGTGACGAGCGTGAACGGGATCACGTCGGGCTCCGCGCCGATCCGCGGTCCGTCGGCGCCGCGAGCACTTCGATGCGTCCGAGGGTCCCGCCCTTCTCCATGTGCACGATCGCGCGCGCGCTCTGCGCGGCCTCGTGGTCGTGCGTCACCATCAGGATGGTCTTCTTGAACTCGCGGTTCAGGCGCTGGAGGAGCCCCAGCACGTCGTCGGCCGACTTGCGGTCGAGGTCGCCGGTCGGCTCGTCCGCCAGGATCAGGTGCGGGTCGGACACGAGAGCGCGCGCGATCGCGACGCGCTGTTCCTGCCCGCCGGAAAGCTGCGAAGGCCGGTGGCCACGGCGGTCGGCCAGGCCGACCATCTCGAGCGCGAGCGTCGCATGCTCGCGCCTTTCGCGACGCGACAGGTTCGTGAGCAGCAGCGGCAGCTCCACGTTCTCCTGCGCCGTCAGCACCGGGATCAGGTTGAACCCCTGGAACACGAAACCGACCTTTTCCGCGCGCCACGCGGCGAGCTCCGGCCCGTCCATGCGCGCGATGTCCTCACCCTCGATCCCGATCTCGCCCTCGTCGCAGCGGTCGAGGCCGCCGATCAGGTTCAGGAGCGTCGTCTTGCCCGATCCCGACGGCCCCATCAGCGCGTAGAACCCGCCCTCGTCCATGTCGAGGTCGAGACGGTCGAGCACGGTGAGCGTCTCGCCGCCGCGCGAGTAGCTCTTCGTGACGCCGCGCAGGCGGATCATCGAGTTCGCGGTCATCGCGAGTCCGGCTCAGCTCCCCGGCTTCTCGACGCGGACGCGCGTGCCGTCCTTCAACTCGAGGGCGGGCTCTCGCACCACCTCCTCGCCGGCCGAGAGGCCGGAGAGGACGACGACCTTGTTCGCGCGCTCGACGCCCAGCGTCACCTCGCGGCGGCGCACGATGCCCGACTCGTGGAGGAACACGGCCGGCCTGCCGTCCGTGCGCACGATGCAGTCGAGCGGGACGAGGATGCGCGCCTCGGGTGGGAGGCTCGCTTCGCGCGCGGTCGCCGCCGAGCCAGAGCTGCCGGAGGCGCCGGACTGCCCGGACGCGGAATCGGCGGATTTCCCCGACGGAATCGCGTCGCTCGGCATCGAGGCGAACACGACGCGCACGCCCATCTCGGGCCGCAGCCGGTCGTCGCGCTCCGCGAACGTCACGCGCACTTCGACGGTCGCCTTCGTGCGGTTCGCCGTCGGCCAGATGCGGTCCACGCGGCCGGGGTAGAACTTCTCCGGGTACGCGTCGAGGTAGATGCGCGCCTCGGCGCCGACGCTCACGGAGCCGAGCGACGTCTCGGGCACCTCGGCCTGCACTTCGAGCGTCGCGAAGTCGACCATCGTCACGACGGACCCGCGCGCATTCGAGCCGCCTTGCGAGTTCGGGCTGACGACCTCGCCGACCTCCGCGTCCTTGAGCACGACGACGCCGTCGAACGGCGCGCGCACGGCGGTCTTGTCGAGCGTCGCCTGCGCCAGGTCGCGCGACGCCTGGGCCGCAACGACACGCGCGCGAGCCTCGGGCACGCCGGTCTCGGACGCGGCGAGACGCGACTCGCCCTGCGCCAGGCTCTTCTCGGCCGATTCGAAGCGCGCCGCGGCGCCCTGCGCCATCGCTTGCGCGTCGAGCAGGTCGCGCTGGGCGCGGTCGCGGCGATCCGCCGTGTCCACGCCGTTCTCGAGCAGCTTCACGGCGCGGTCGAACGTCAACTGCGCGAGATCCAACGAGGCCTTGGCCGACGCGATGTCGGCGCGGGCGGCGTTGACGTTCGCGCGCAGGGTGTCGAGCTCGCTGCGGGCCGACGCGACGTTCGCGGCCGCGACCTCGACGCCGCGCTCCGCCACGGACACGTCGGCCGCAGCACGGCGCACGGCCGCCGCGTACTCGTCGGCGAAGAGCCGCGCCACGACGTCGCCCTTCTTCACGACCGAGCCTTCGCTCACGTTGAGCTCGACGATGCGTCCCGGCGTGTCCGCCGACAGCGCGGCGCGCGTGCGGGCCACGATGTAGCCGTTCGCCGAGGCCCCGGTCGCCGCGGCGACGGCGGACGCGCTGCGTTCCGTGACCCGCTCGACCTTCACGACGGGCAGCGCCATCTCGGCCAGCTTGCCGCGGAAGAGGAACGCCAGGACGCCGACGATCCCGAGGAGGATCACCCACTTGACCCACCAGGGGCGCGTGCGCCGCTTGGTCTTGGCGGCCGGGCCGCGTTCGATGCGCAGGTCCTGCAATCGGGTTTCGGTCACGATCCACTCCCTCCGGGCCGCGGTACGAGGGCGAGGAGTCTACCGGGTGGTCCCGCGTTCTCCGCGTTCGGAGATGGTCAGGACGGATCTCCCCTCGGATGTCCGCGCATCTGCTCCCATCCGACCCCGCGTTCCTGAGTCGCGGAGCTGGCACCGGGAGCGGAGGACGCGGATCGGAAGCGCCCAGTCGCGGGTACGGCAACCCTCCTGATGCCCACCCCGGCGGGGACGCCATCCGGCCCGAGAGAGAGAGTTCGAGGAGGGTGCTGGGGCGAGGGGCTCCGGCATCCTCCCCGGCCTCGGGCCCGAGTCCGGTCAGAAGCCCTGGAACAGCGGCAGGATCGTGTCCTCGAGCCGCCTGTAGATCTGCGCCGTCGCGCGCACGTCGCGCAAGCAGTACTCGCCGATCTCGTCGACCCGGCCTTCGCGGTACACGCGGCCGACTTGCGATCCGTCGATGGAGCCCTTGGGGCTTTCGACGTCGAAGCGGCGGCACCAGTACTCGAGGCTGTACAGGTCGCGCGTGGCGCCCTGGAACGTGAAGATCTCCTGCAGGTCGCAGTGGTCCGCGATCGTGTAGCGCGGACCGACGAGCTGCCGCGAGGGCCGGACGCCGCGCTGCGCCGAGCGGATCGCGAGGTTCGGGCCGTCGTAACCGCGACCGTTGAAGCTCACGAGCCGCGGCAGCCGTCCGTTCCGCGGCCCGACCGTCTCCCAGAACTTCTCGAGCAGCGCCTTCTCGTCGCCGCGGAAGATCTTCGAGCCCGGGACCTTGTCCCAGTCGCGCATCTCGTGGTTCTCGCCCTCGACGAGCGCGAGCCCGCGGTCTTCGTGCACGTTCCACAGGCCGATCACGATGATGCGGCCGAGCCCCGGGTAGAGCGCCGTCCGCTCGGGCACGGCTTCGCGGTCCTTGTCGCTCTTCGCGCGGTTCAGGAGGTACCCGCGCGTGGACTCGTCGACCTCGTCCCACAGGTAGCCCGCGACTTCGATGTCGTAGGCGAACGTCGGTGTTCCCGCCATGTTGGGCGGGAGTGTACCGGCCCGAGGTCCCCTCAGCGCACGCGGACGCGAACCGGGACCGGCCGGCGTGCGCCGATCGCGAGCCAGACGAGCGCCAGGAGGATCGGCAGGAACGCTGTGAAGCCGTCGAAAGGTCCGCGCGGCCCCTCGATCGGCGCGATCGAGCATCCGCCACCGCCGCCCGTCGAGGGCGACTGGAAGGTGAACGCGGCGGTCGCGACCGTCGCCTGATCCGTCAACGCGAGCCGCACGAGCACGTTGGTCGTGCCCGCCGACATCGCCGGCGTCGTGACTTGCAGCGTGTTCGCGTCCAAGAAGACGACGTCCGCGCCGGTGCCGCCGAGGCCCGTCTCGGCGTCGGCGCCGAACACGACCTCGGCGTCGGCCGTGAAGTTCGCGCCCGTCACCGTGACGATCTGGCCGCCGGAGGTGGTGCCGGACGGCGGATCGAGGGCGATCACCGCCGGGTCCGGATCCGCCTGGTAGCTGAACGCCGTGCTCGCCGTCGCACCGCCGGGCGTCTCGATCTCGAGCACGTACGGACCGCCGGGGAGCCCGGCCGAGGTCGAGAACGAGAGCGAGGTCGCGCTCGCGACCGTCACGCCGCTCTGCAGGTTCCCGTCGATGCGCACGGTCGTGCCGGCGACGAAGTCCGTGCCGCGCAATCGGACGAGCGTGCCGCCGCCCGACCAGCCCGACACCGGGAACGCGCTCGCGATCTGCGGCAGCGCGGCGAACGTGAAGCCGCTCCCCGCGCGCGCTTCCGATCCAGTCCGGTCCTGCACGACGACGTCCCACACGCCGGCGGCGCTGGCGCGCGTCGTGAGCGTGATCGTCGAGTCGTCGACCACCGTGCAACCGCCGATGTCTCCATCGACGTAGACCTGGTTCGCGAGGATCACCCGTGCGCCGGCCCGGAATTCGGCGCCCGTGATGGTCACGAACGTCCCGCCCGAAAGGGTGCCGCTCGTGGGCGAGACGCCGATCACGAACGGATCGACGGCCGCGACCTCGAGCGCGGCGTGCAGCACGCTCCGGTCGCCGCTCGGGCTCGTGGCCCGCAGGTCGACGTGGCCCATCGGTTCGCCGGGTGCGGCCGTGGCCTGGAACGTGACGACGGTGTTGTTCCAAGCGATCACGACGACGGTGAAGTCCGGATCGCTCGCCGCGAGCGTCGAGCCGGCCGCGAGACCCGTCCCGTGCAGCGAGTAGATCCCGCTGCCGCCGGGTTCGATGCGCAACGGGAGCTCGTCGGTGTTGCGGCCCAGCGCGAACGCGGCGTCGGCGCCGACGCCGGCGGTGCCGTTGCCCACGTTCGTCGTGCCCGATCCGCCGACGGTCGCGCTCGCGATCGCCGTGGACTGGAACGTCGTGACGACCGTGTGTCCCCCGCCGAGGTTGCCGGCCGCCACCGGCTGGTCGAGCGGGCTGGCCCAAACGGTGTAGGTGCCGGCTTCGAGGCCCTTCAGCGCGTAGTTCCCGCTGTTGTCGGCCAGAGCGCCCGCGATCGTGCGCCCGTCCGCGTCCAGCGCCGCGACGTTCGCGCCGGCCACGGCGCCGCCGTCGGACGCGCGCGTCACGCGCCCCGCGATCGTCGAGTACGTGCCCGTCGGATACGCGTCGCGCAGGCCGCGCTCGTCGTCGCCCGCGAGGCTCCGGTGCAGGATCACCGTCGGATCGACGTAGGGGTACATCGTGGCGCCCGCCCAGCCCGAGTGGTCGAGGCCCAGGAGGTGTCCGATCTCGTGCGTGGCCACGTCCTGGACGTCGAACGCGTTCACGACGCCCTCGGTCGTGAACGTGAAGTCCGAACCGTTGAACAGCACGTCCGCGTCCGAGATGACGCCCGACGTGTTGAACCACACCGGAGTCAGCGCGACGATTCCCGTGCCGTTCGGGAAGTAGCCGGACGAGTCGTCCTCGTCGAAGATCACCGTGTGCAGGTCGTCGGCCTCCCAGTCGGAGCGCGCGCGGCTCCCCGGGCTCGTGTTCTCGACGAGGGTCGCCGTGGTGCCCGTGGCGTCGTTCCAGGCGCGGATCGCGAGTTGGATCGCGGGCAGGTGCGAGCCGTCGGGGATGTCGTCGGAACCGGTCGCGTTCACCGTGATCGCGATCGCCCCCGGCGAGGCCCAGCGCAGCGGATTGCCGTTGGATGGGTGGGTCAGGCGCACGTGCGCGGCGACGGTCGACGCGACCGCGAGGGCGACGAGCACGCCGAGCGTGGTCCGGCGCAGGCTCATCGGCCCGCCTCCACGCCGCGCGCCGCGATGCCGGACGCGATCTCCGCGAGCCCGGAGACGTAGTCGATGCCCGGCCCGGCGGGCACCGCGGTCGGAGCGTCGCCGACGAAGTCGAGGCCGGCCGCGCTGCCGACGAGGCGCTTCGCGCCGTCTGGGAGCGTCACGATGCGGAGCGACCCCTGCGCCAGCCCGACGGGCATCCGCGTCCCGCGCGAGCCCTCGCGCGACAGGAAGAGGAGCACGTCCGCCCCCACCGGGAGTGCGGGCAGGCCCGCGATCGCGAGCCCGCGCCCGTCGGGCAGGACCCCGCCCGGCAGGCGGAAGACGCGCAGAGGGCAGGCCGCGCCGACGAGCGCGCGATCCTCGCGCAGCGTGTACTCGGTCTCGATCCGGCCCGGTGCCGGCTCGAGGACCCGGGCCGCGAGCACCCGGCCTTCGAACACCAGGTCCGCGCGCTCGGCCAGGTCGGCGAGCCCGAGGCGCTGGACCGTGCCGGCGCGCACGTCCGTGGTGCCGAGAAGGGCGAGGAGTCCGAGGGCGGTCGCGGCGAGCGCGGCCAGGGGGAGGTGGCGCATGGGAGATCGGCGGGGGAACCGGGCTCGGCGGCCGGGGATGGGACGCCGCGACGCCGTCGGGGGACGGCGGTCATCCCGTGGGGTTCGACCCACGCCGAGCCCGTTCTTGAGCGGGCCCGGGATCGGCCTGGCCCCCGTTCCCGTGAGCCGGCCCTCACTCGGTCGGCCGATCGCGGTCCATGGCGGGCAGATTCCGACCCAAACGAACGTGAAAAACGCCTTCCCAGGGTCCGGCAGCCGGCTCGGCGGAAGGCCGCGGGATAGCCTTCGACTGTCCTCGAGCCCCCCCAGCCTTCCCCCATGAGCGCCGAAAATCTCGTGCGCGCGCTGTGTGCGCGCCATGGCCTGCCCGAAGAGGCCGGCACCCCGTTCTTGCCGCTCGTGCGGAAGGCCCTCCAGTCCACGGACGGGACGCGGGAGCGGATCCTGCGCCTCGTGGACGAGGCTCTCGGCGAGCGCGGGGAAGCGCTCGCGACCGGGTCACGGAACCCGGCCGGGGACGACCAGGTCCTGGTGGCGGTCGCGCGGGTCCTGCACCACTGGACGCCGTCGGAGGGGATGCTCGACTTGGGGTCGAGCTTCGACAGGAATCACCACAGCGAGGGCGCGTAAGCGCCCTCGCCAAGTGGTAACGCGACCGAGTCTCCGGCCCCCCCCCTGCTGCCCCCCCCACAACCGACGCATCTTCCGCCTGTGGTTCTTGGGTGCCCCCCGCTGCTTGGGTGCCCCCCCCTCCGCTCACTCCTTCGTGACCGTGAGCCTGTGGGCCGCCTTGCCGCGCAGATCGAACACCTGCCGGACCTCGACACTCCCCTTCGGTGACTCCACCGTCCGCGTCGTGGACAGCACCGAGCGCACATCCGCCGTCAGCGTGTAGCCCGCCAGGTGCGCCCCAGCGAGATCCCACAAGATCTCGCCCTCGTACTCGAGCTCGAGCTCGACCTTGCGCGTCTCGCCGCCCTCGCCCGCCTCGGCCTCGGCGTTCGACTTGAGCTGCGCTTCGACGGCGAACACCCCCAGCTCACGGCCATCAACCTCGCGCGCGCCGAGCCACGTGGCCTTGGCCTTGCCGTCGAGGTTCTCGCTGAGCTGCTCCGTGATCGCCTTGGAGACCGGATCGTTCTCCTTGCCCTCGACCTTCCAGTGGAGCTCGCCAGCCGGGTACTGGACGCGCTCGAAGAGCGCCGGCTCGAGATCGAACGCTGCGCCCTTCTCGCGCGGACCGTCCTCGAGCAACGGCAGCCACTGCGCGTCCGCCTGCAATCCGGCGAGGAGATCCTCGTCCGGACCCTTCTCCTCGAACGCCCGCGCGTACTCTTCCTTGGCTCCGTCCCACGTGAAGCGGACGGTCTTGCCCGACAGCGCGGAGGCGCGCTCGCGTGTGGAGGCCTTGACCTCCTCCTCGCCCTCGGGGGGGATGGCGACGACGGACTCGGTCGCGGAATTCTCGAGCTCGCCGAACTCGCGCGAGAACCGGGTGGGGCGGCCGTCCGCCACGGCGGCGACGGTGTCGGTGAACGAGATCGAGCGCGAATCGTCGACGCGGAGCCGCAGTTCGCCGTGCCCCTCCTTCGGGATCTCCTTGCCGTCGAGGAACATCTGCGCCGGCTCGGATTCGAGCTTAGTCGAGCTCGTGTACACGTGCTTCAGCGCCGTCTCGGGCGCGACCGCATAGCGCGGGGTGCTGTCGCCCAGGGCGCTGGCACCGGCGAGGACGAGGAGGAGGCCGGATGCGATCGGTTGGATCGCCACGTCAGGTCTTCTTCTTCTTCTCGGCCATCTTGACTTCGACCGGCGCGGCGGAACCGTCGTCCTTCACGACGACTTCGATCTCCTGGCGCCCGAGCTTCTCGTGCCACAGCTTGGCCTTGTACGTGCCGGCCTTCAGGCCCGGGATCGAGAACGTGCCGTCCTTCGCGGTCACCGCGTGGTAGGGCGTCTCGGTCACGAACACGATCATGCTCATCCAGGGGTGGTAGTCGCAGCCGATCATGACGCGGTCGGCCTTGGCGAAGACGACCTCTTCCTTGCCGCCGGGCGTCATGACCCAGTTGAAGGAGTCGTTCTTGAGCGAGCTGGCGCGCACGTTGTGCGTCACGCTGTCGCTGTTCACGAACTGGACCTTGGATCCCGCGTGCAGGACGGCGACGTGCGGCTCGAACACGCAGCGCTTCTGGTCGATGACGAGGGGAGCCTTCGCGGGCTCGGCCTTCACGCCCTCGACCTCGATCGTGACGACGACGTTCGCGATGCCGCCCTTCGCGTCGATCTGCAGCGTCGGGTCCCCCAGGGCGACCGCGCTGCCGTCGGGGCAGCAGCCCTTCTGCTGCTCGGGTGTCGACGGCAGATCCTTCGGAACGGGCGGGGTGCCCTCGAACACGACGCGGCCCGTGACGGCGGGGACCGGATCGCCCGGTCGCGGCGGCGCGGCCTCCGGTCGAGGGGCCAAGAAGAGGAGTGCGGCGACGATTCCGAGGGTTCGATGCGTCATGGCGGGGAGGATACCCCCCGCGCGAGGGGGGCGAGCGTCCTCGACCGGGAAGAGCCCCGCGCCCGCCCACCGAACGGACCGCGACGGCCATATTGCGCCTCCGTGGACGGGCCCCTACACTCCCCGCCCCTTTGGTGCCCCGGTGGCGGAATTGGCAGACGCGCAGGCTTGAGGTGCCTGTGGGCTAATCACCCTTGCTGGTTCGACCCCAGTCCGGGGCACCACTTCTCTCTCCGGCGGCGCGTCCCTCACGCGCGGTAGCAGGGCCGGAGAGAGCAGAACGGCAGTACGGAGCCAGGCTCGACTCCGCCGTTTTCGTTCCTTTCGTTCCGTGCGCCGCGGCGCGCGGAACGAGAGGAACGAAAACGGCGGAGTCGAGCCTGGCTCCGTACTGCCGTTCTGCTCACTCCGGCAGGGGCGCCAGCACCCGCACCGAGAGCTCGAAGCTCTTCGGGTTGAGCGCCAGCACGGCCATCGCGGCCGTGATCTGCTCGGCGTAGGTCAGGGCGCGCTCCTCCTGCGCGACGATCGCGGGCACCTGCTCGTTCTTGATGCGGCGCTCGATGCTCTCGATCTCGGGGTCCACGACCAGGTCGAGCGCGGCCTGGTCCTCGGCCGAGAGCGGGCGCCGTTTGCCGGGGAACTTCTCGCGCAAGACCTTCGTCTCCACGCGCTCCCGCTCGGCCTTCCAGTCGACCACGATCTTGTCCTCGGCACGGCGCCGCGCCGTCGCTCGCAGGATGGGCGCGATCGACCGCGGGTTCGCCCACAGGAACGCGTTCCCGTTCGAGAGCGAGCTGCGCACGAGCGCCTGGAACGTGGGCTCGTCCGAAAGGCGCGGATAGCGGTCGCCGCCCTGCGTGCTGGTCTTCAGGATGTGCCCGAGCATCCGGAAGCTATTCGTGACGATCGTGAGCTCGTTCGCGTTGCAGGTCGCGATCATCCCGGTGCCGGGCACGAGCGGCGACCAGAACTCGCGGATCTCGAAGCCGGATTCCGTGTTGTTGAAGTAGCCGGGCTCGCCGGGCTTGCGGCCCTGCAGCCCGAACAGCGCCCCTTTGGTCCCGATCGTGTCGCGCAGATCGACGATCTTCGCCACGTCCTTCGACCACAGGACCACCGCCCACGCGGGGACGGGCGTGCCGTCGTTCTGCGGCCCGTCGGGGTCCACGGGGTAGTCGTTCGGGCGCACGATGATCGCCGCGCGATCCTTGAACGAGGCGTCGAGGTGCGCGATCAGCGCGTCGAGCGTCGGGAACTTGCCCGTGTTGCGGAAGGTGTCCTCGAGGTTCGCGCGCAGCGCCGGCTCCGCGGCGTCCTTCGCCAGCTTGAGCAGGTCGCCCAATCCCGCGTGCAGGTAGACGAAGAGGCCGCTGTCCGCCGGCGCCATCGCCGCCGCGGAGTTCAGGAGGTCCTCGCGCGAGAAGCCCCGCGCGCGGTAGAGCCTCTGCATGTCCGTCGTCAGGCGCTCCGAGTTCAGGTCGCTGTAGAGGTCGAGCGACGCGCCCTCGCCGGCCTGGAACACGCCGGCGGCGGTCTTCAGCGAGCTGACCTGGAACAGGCGCCCGAGGAATGCCGGCAGGAAGTCCTGGGATCGGGTGTCCGGCCACGGCTCGGGCAGCGCCAGCGCGGACAGGAGCTTCGGCACGTCGATGACGACCTCGAGTTCGTCGCGCTCGGGCGCGCGGCCGGACGCGCGCTCGACGTGGTCGAAGTACACGGCGCTCTGGTAGACGGAATCCGTGTAGGCGCGCGCCTTCAGCTCGTGCGCGGCCTTCGCGAGTTCCGGCTTCGTCGCGACGATGACGACATCCTGGATCCGCGTGACGTACAGCTTGCGCGCGAGCCCGGCGCCCTCGACCGACGCCACGTTGCCGTCGATCGCGACCTTGAGGCCGCGATCCGCGAGCCCGAACCAGGTGGAGCGGAAGAGTGCCGAGGCCCCGAGCTTGCCCATCCACGACGCGCGCCCATACACCGCCCAGTCGGCGTTCTCGAGCCCGCGTCCGCGGAAGTAGCCTGCGACCGCCAGGTCGCGCCCGCCGTAGATGTCCTGCGGTTCCTTGCCGAGCGGGATCTGCCCCACGGCTTCGCGCAGGGACGCGAGCGTCTTCTCGATGCCCAGCTCCTGGTCGAGCGCGGCGTACTCGGGGCTTCCGATCCAGGCCTTCCAACCCGGGCTCTTGTCGAGGCGATCCTGGATCTCGAGCCGCGGGAACTTGGAGAAGGCGTCCTCGAGCTTGCCGCGCGAGGCATAGAAGTCGACATCGCGCGGCGCCAGCGCCGCCACGTCCACGTCGAGGTCGCTCTCCAGCGGGTTGAAGAACAGGGTCGAGAACGCGAAGTAGCCCGCGAAGAGGATCACGGCGAGCCCGATGAGGGTGATGCGCAGGAGGCGGGACTTCAGGCTCATCGTGGGGCGAAAGGTCGGTCCAGGTCGGTGGGGCGGGCCGTGGAGGCGGGCGCCGGCGGCGTGCGGGCCCGATACCCTACGTTCGCGCGGGTGGCGTGGTCCAAGGCGATCGGCGCCCCGAGCCGCCCGGAGACGCCCGGGCGAGCCCGTTCTTCCGCCCTCTCTTGATCTGACGCGGGGGGGCCGGAGAATCTCGGGATGCGCCCCAACGCCCGCGTCCGCTCCATCGCGCTCTCGACCACGATCGCGCTCGACACGCGCGCCAAGGACCTGATCGCCACCGGCCGCGACGTGGTCAACATGTCGGTCGGCGAGCCCGACTTCCCGGCCCCCATGGCGGCCCAGGACGCGGCCGTCGCGACGGTGCGCGGCGGCAAGGTGCGCTACACGCCGGCCGAGGGCACCGGGTCCCTGCGCAAGGCGATCGCCGAGCACGTCAGCGCGACCCGCGGCGTCGCCTACACGCCGGCCGAGATCACGGTCTGCCACAGCGCGAAGCACGCGCTGTCCGGCGCGCTGCTGGCCCTGATCGAGCAGGGCGACGAGGTTCTGTGCCTCCTCCCCGCCTGGGTCAGCTACGTCGAGATCCTGCGCTACGCCGGCGCGAAGCCGCTCGAGATCCCCTCGCGCAAGGACCTGGGCCCCGATCTCGCCGCGATCGAGCGCGCGATCACGCCCAAGACGCGCGGGATCCTGCTCAACTCGCCCAACAACCCGTCCGGCTACGTGATGAGCGAGGCCGAGGTGCGCGCGATCGGCGCCGTTGCTGAGAAGCACGACCTGTGGATCGTGACCGACGAGATCTACCGCCGCCTCGTCTACAGCGGAGCGCCCAACTTCAGCCCGGCCTCGATCTCGCCCGCGATGCGCGCGCGCACCGTGATCGTCGACGGCGCCAGCAAGGCCTTCGCGATGACGGGCTACCGCATCGGCTACGTTGCCGCGCCCGTCGACATCGCCGCGGCGGTGGGACGGCTGCACAGCCAGCTGACCGGCTGCCCGAACGCCGTGTCGCAGAGCGCGTTCGAGGCCTGCCTGAAGAGCGAACCGCCCGAGGTCCAGCGCATGTGCGACGAGTTCCAGCGCCGCCGCGACGTCCTGGTCGCCGGTCTGCGGTCGCTGGGGTTGCCGTGCGAGATGCCGCGCGGCGCGTTCTACGCCTTCCCCGACGTGTCGGCGTTCCTGGACACGCGCGGTTCGAGCGGGCTCTGCGAGGACCTGCTCGAAGAGGTCGAACTGGCCCTCGTGCCCGGCTCGGCCTTCGGCGTCGACGCGCACGTCCGCCTCTCGTACGCGACGTCGCTGCCGATCATCGAACAGGCGCTGGAGCGGATGGGCCGGTTCCTGGCGAAGCGCCGGCCGAGCGCGGCGTCGCGCACCGCGCGCTGATCCGCGGGGCGAATCCTCCGAGTCGAGAACGAGCGCTCTATGCGGGCGGGAGTCGGACGGCCCGCGCCGATCCCCACGTCCAGGGCGGCGTTCCCGCGCGCCGCACTGTGCTCTCCAACGCGGGCCGTCCGATCCACAGACCGCGCGGCGATCGCGCAGGTCGCGGCTGGAGGCGGATTTTTCGGGGCCCGCGCGCGAAGTCCTTGGCCGACAGCGCGGTAGGGCCGCGGATTCCCGTCTCGATCCGCGCCGATCGGAGCGTCCGGAGTGCGATACTGCGCGCTCAGTCTCGTCCTCCCCCTCGAAACGGTCCCCGTCGCAACCGAAGCAGGCACATGGCAGCGAAGTCGAAAGTCATCGGATCCCGCAAAGCGCCCCTTGGTTCCGGTTCCCCGCGCGCGACTCGGGCCGGCCGCGGCCGCACGGACGCGGCCGCGACGCCGCTCGCGATCCACACGCAAGGCGTCGCGATCCACCCCCCGCTCGAGAAGTACCTCCACGCGAAGCTCGGCGCGCGGCTCGGCAAGTACGCGATCCACATCGAGCGCGTGACCGCGCGCTTCGAGGACTTCAACGGCCCGCGCGGCGGCATCGACACGGAGTGCCGCATCAAGGTCGTCCTGGAGTCGCGTCCGACGATCCAGGTGAGCGCGCGCGGCCGCGACGCACGGCGCGCGTTCGACGCGGTGCTCGGCAGCCTGACGCGCGCGGTCGGCCGCGACCTCGAGCGCGCCGGGTTCTCGGAGCGCGGCAGCGTGAAGGCCGCCGCGAAAAAGCCCGCGGAGCATGCCGAGAGCGCGGAGCCGGAGACGGAGACGGAGGCGAGCGGCCCGAAGCGCCCCTCGCGCCGATCGACGCGCGGCAGCCCGGATGGCATGCGCTCCGGAGTCGGCCTCCAGAAGCGCGCGCTGACCCGCACGATCTCCGGCCAGTCCAAGGCGCGCGCCGCCGCGGCGCGCGGTCGCGGGACGCGCTGACCGGGCGGCGGGCATCTCGAGGCCGCGATCCGCGCTCCTTCGTGCTCCAGATCGACGGCCGGGGAGCTACATCCCCTCGGGCTTGAACTTCCCGTGCCCGGCCGACTTCTGGGCCGAGAGCTTGTTGTTGATCAGCTTCTCCGCGTCCTTGTACTTCCCGTCGGCGATCGCGGCCTCGGCGTCGCAGGCGATCTTGAGCGTCTCGAGCAAGGTCTTGCGGTAGTCGGCGACGAACGCCGCGCGCTTCTTCTCGTCGACCTTCTCGGCCGACGCGGGCACCTGCGCCTTGGCGGCGATCAGGGCGGTCTCGAACTTCGTCAGCTCGTCGAGAGCCGCCACCTTGGTCTCGGCCGTCACGCCCTTGCCCAGCACCTTGAGCGCGTCGTTCATCTGGCTCATCGCAGCCTTGATCGCGGCTTCAGCGGGATCGACGGCCGCGGCCGGGCTTGCGCCGGCGTGCAGCGACAGCCAGCTCGTCGCGGCGACGGCGGCGAGCGCGATCGAGGGGATGAGGACGGACTTGGAACGCAGACGCTGCATGGTGGGTGCTCCGGTCGGTCCGCTCCGCGCGCCATGTGGGCCGGTCGCGAACTCGGCGCGCGAAGATACCGGCGCGGCGTCGAAGCGTGGGCGGCGAAACGGTACGCGCCGCGCAAAAGGGTCAGGCGACGACGGCGCGCGCGCGCTCGAGCGGCGCGAGCGGCAGGTCCCAGCACTCCGGGCACGTGCCGGCCTCGAGCAGGTACGTGCGCAGGCAGCGCGGGCAGTACGAGCGCTCGTCGGAGTCGCCGGCCGGCGCGCGCGTCGCGAGGTCGGCGGGCAGCCCGGCGCGCCGCGCGGCGAGTTCGAGCGCGCGCACGAGGCGCTCGCGAGCTTCGCGCTCGGTCGCGATCGAGCGCGGGTCGTCGCTCGGGCAGGTCGGCGGGATCGGGTGGAGCGCATCGCGCAGGACTCGCTCCGCGAACCGTTCGAAATCGGCCCGCGACAGGAGCACGGCGCCGACGGCCAGCGGATGGAACCCGGCGAGCAGGTCTCGGCCGAGGATCTCCGCGCCGCGCAGCGCTTCGAGCGGGGAGAGTGCGACGGTGAACGTGCGTCGCGCGCGCTCGCCACGTTCGGCCGGCTCCAGTCGCCGGTGCGCCCGGAAGAACGCGACCGCGCTCCACGCTTGCAGCGCGATCGCGACGGCCAGGAGCCACGGCCAGGCGAGTGAAAGCCCGAGCGTCACCCCGACCAGGGGGAGCACGAGGAAGAGGAACGCGAACGTCGCGATCGCGGGCCAGCGCAGCCGCCGCGCCTCGCGCACCCAGGCGTCCGCGCGCTCCCTCACGAGCGCTTCGTCGAGCGCCCGCAACTGGATCGACTCGAGCTCCCGCGCGCGCTCCGCGGGTTCCAGCGGCGACAGCCGCCGCAGCATTCGAACGACGTGGGCCGCCAGCGCCTCGGAGCCGACCGTGACGAGCGGCGCCCGGCCGAGGTACACGTCGCGGGTCTCCGCGCGCGCGCCGCGTGCGTCGTCCCATGTCGCGAGCCGTCCGCTCTTCGGCGTCCGGCCGCCTGGGTTCGGGTCCTGCGCGACGTGGGCGAGAATGGCCTCACGTCCGAGCGACAGCGGGAACAGCTCGACGAGGTGGAAGCGCCCCGCGCCAGGCAGCGGTGCTCCGAAGAAGAGCGCCATGCGGTCGCTCCCCCACGCCGCGGACGCCGGGATCACACGCGATCCCGCGCCGAAGAACGCGCGGAACACGTAGGCTCCGCGCGGAAACCAGTGGAGTCCGAGCGCGGCGTGCAGCCCGAGGAGGACCGCGACGAGCTCGCCGAGTTCCTCCATCCGGCTGCGTCAGTTCGTCTCGCCTTCGCGAGGTTCTTGGCGCCGTCCGCTCAACCAGGACCAGAACCGCTTGCCGGCCGCCGCCAAGGCGACGAGGCCGGCCACGATGAACTTCCAGAACTTCGCCAGGAGCCCGGTCTTCGCCGCGATGGCCGCGCCGCCGCCCACGACGAGCGCCGCGAGGCCGTACTCGGCGACCTTGTCCCCGGCGGTGAACTGCGCGTAGCGCTGGCCGTCCGCGTACTGGAACGAGTCGATGACCTTCTCGAACGCGGGCAGGGCCGCGTCGAGCGTCTCGGGTGCGAGCACGAGGTCGACGTTCATGACGCCTTCGCGGCCGAGCACGCGTACGGACCAGTTGACGCTCTCCGAGCCGCTCTTCGTCCGCGCGAGGGTCGCCCACGTCAGGTTGTTCGTGCGCGGGTCGTAGAAGGGCTCGCGCTTCCAGCCGACGAGCTCGATCGTCTCCCAGCCGCGCTGCTTGCGCAGCTCGTTGCCGCGCTCGTTGCCCGCCTTCATGGTCTCCATGAGGGCGTTGGCGTCGAGCTGGTCGCGGTCTTCGTCCTTCACGTAGCCGGACTCCGAGAACTCGAAGACGACGAACCAGCTCTGCTTCGCGTCCGCCGCGTCGTTGGCCAGGAGCCCGAGCTCGCTGCCCGAGGTCGGGTTCTCCATCGCCTCGAGGAGGAGCTGAGTCCCCTTCGCGCCCGTGAAGCGAAACCCCTCGGGAATCGCGACGGCCGCGCGCTCGCCGAGCTGGCCTTCGCCCGGTCCGAGGATCCAGTCGATGGGGTCTTCGCCGGCGGGGCTGGCCGTCTCGGGCGCGGAGTCCTGGATCCGCGAACCGGGCGGAACCGCGAGGGCAAATGTGAGGAAGAGGGCCAACATGCTGTCGTTCTCCGGTGCGGGTCGGAACACCGGGAGTCTAACCAGAGCCTCGCCCGCTTCAGAACTGCCAGGACACGAGCAACCCGTTCGTGAAGTTGAACGTCGACGGCGTGCAGTACGGCGCGGAGCTGCGGTACCAGCCCTGGTACGTGCGCGTGACACCGCCGCCCGGGATCTGGCCGCGCACCGAGATCGGCTGGTCGCCGGCGGCGGGATAGCCCGAGACTCCACCCGGCGAGAGCTTCGCGCCCAGGCGGATCACGCTGCCGCCGGCGCACACGAGGCCATCGCCGAAGACGAGCCCGGATCCTCCGTTCGTCTGCGTGGTGCCCTGGAAGTAGGTCGCGTACGCCGTGGACATCCCCTCGCCGCGCAGGACGAGCGTGTCGTTGGAGACACTTGCGGATCCGATCGCGAAGAGGTGCCCGCCTTGCGTCTGGACCGGGTTGCCGCAACCGCTGCCCAGCGCGCCGAAGTTCCCGCACGGACACGTGGTCGCGGTTCCGTCGCCGGCGCAGAACGTCGTGCCGACCGTCGTCGGCGACGTGCGCACGTAGGCGTCGATGAACCCGTTCGTGTCACCGGCGACGAGGTTCGAAGCCGAGCTCAGGAATGCGACGCGCGTGCCGTCGCTAGACACGGCCGGGTTGCCGGAGAAGAGGAGGGAACCGGCCGCTTCCTGGTCGGAGTTCGACAGGCTGACCCGCAGCGTCACCCCGCGCGCGCGGTCGTGGAGGAAGACGTCGCGTGCAGCGTTCGCGTCGCCGATCACGAGGTTCTGGTTCTCGCTGTCGAAGGCGACGAAGCGCCCATCGGAGCTGATGCGCGGCCGCTCGCTCTGGCTGGTCGTCGGTCCGTTGAAGATCGTGCGATCGATCAGTGTGGTCGTGCCGGCCAACACGTCGCGCACGAACACGTCGATCGTGGTGTAGACGGGGTTGTCCGGCGGCCCGAGGTCGGTCGAATTCGACTCGAACGCCACGAAGCGCCCGTTGCCCGAGACCGAGGGCCGCGAACTGAATCCGTTCCCCGGGATTCCGTCGGGTCGCGCGCTCACGAGCGTCAGCGTTCCCGTCAGGCGGTCCTTCACGTAGACGTCGGAGAGCCCGTTCACGTCGGCCGGATGGAACGTGGTCGAGAAGGTGGAAAACGCCACGTAGCGCCCGTCGGCCGAGATCGAAGGCCCGTAGGCGCCCAGGTCGCCGAGCACGCCCGACGGCGTGATGCTGACGAGTTGCGTCGTGCCCGCCACGCGGTCGTACACGTAGACGTCGGTCATGCCGTTCGTGTCGAGCGGGTCGAGGTTCGTGAACGGACTCTGGAACGCCACGAAACGCCCGTCGGCCGAGATGGAAGCGTTCGTGCTCAGGCTGTTGATCGGACCGAGGCCGGGATTGCCGCTGGCGATCCAGTTCGCGCCCGTCTCGCAGTCGTGCAGGTACACGTCGCGCAGGTTGTTCGTGTCGACGGGGCCCAGGTTCGCCGCGCCGCACGTGAACGCGACCCAGCGACCGTCGGCCGAAATGCTCGGCAGCTCGCACCCGGTGGAGGCCGGGACGCCGCCCGGACCCGCGCTCACGAGGATCGTCTCTCCCGTCTGGAGGTCGTGGCGCAGCACCTGGCCGGCGCTCCCGGCCGGGACCAGGTTCGGCGCGGAGGTCGTGAAGACGACGTACCGGCCGTTGGCGGACAGGTCGAGTTGGCCGACGCCGCCGTTCCCCTGCGCTCCGTTGGAGTCCACGCTGGCGCGAACCGTGGTGCTTCCCTGGGCGGCCGCGGATCGAGCGACCACCGACAGCGCCAGCGCGGGGATCACCAGAACGAGGATGGACGAAGGTCGGGTGTGCATGCGAGTCGGCTCTCCGTGCAGGGTGCTTTCCTGGCCCGGCATTGTCCCCGGCGCGCGGATCGCTGCACTCATTCCTGGAATAGCCTCGCGCTCGCGCAGCCGGAGATCGGGCCGATCGACGGATCCGAGGGCGGCCCGAGGCGACGGGCGACGGATCCGCGCGATCTGCGGCCGCCCCTCAGGACGTCGCGGGGCGCGGGGCGTTCGACGCCGTCGCCGAGGAATCCAAGAGCACGAGAAAGACGCGGAGCCTCGGCGGACAGACACAGGGACAGGCCTCGGGACCACCCCCCAGGCCGCACACGACCATGCGCCACCTCCGAAATCTCGCCCTCCTCCCCCTCTTCACGATCCTCGTCGCCGGCCGGGCCGAGGCCCAGCAGCTGCGGCTGCAGCCGCACGCGACGATCGACGTGTCCGCAGCGCAGTTCCAGTCCTTCGGCGACCTCTCGGTCGAGGGCCTCTTCGACCGGCTGTGGGTCTCGGACGGTTCGACGCACGGACGAGTATTCGAGATCTCGGCGACGACCGGCAGCGTGCTCTCGAGCTTCGATCCGGCCAGCATCCCGGGCCTCGACCAGGGTCCCGAGGGCCTCGCCGTCGCGAACGGACCGATCAACCCGGCGCTCGTCGTCCTGAGCTCGATCAACGAGAACGAGGGCGGCCGCGTGTCACAGGCCGGGACGCTGCTCGCCGACTACGGGACGGGCGTGGGCGCCATGGGCGCGGACTACGACGCCCAGGGTGACCTGTGGATCGTGACCGGGACGGCGCTCGGCGCGGGCTCGACGCTGCGCCGGATCGATCCGAACACCGGACAGGTGCTGTTCTCGCTGCCGATCGTCGGCTCGACGTCTCGCGCCGTCGACGTCGCGATCGATCCGATCACGAATCACCCGTTCGTCCTGTTCGAGGAGTCGGGCGTCATCAGCGAGATCAGCCTGGCCACGGGCGTCGTGCAGAACAACACGACGCTGACGGCGCTCGTGCCGCAGCTCGCGGTGGGCGGCTTCGACTTCGATCGCACCGGCGAGTTCCTCTACGTTGCGATGGGCGCGAACGCCGCGCAGTCGACCACGATCACCGTGCTGCGCCGCGATTTCGACGCACTCGGATGCTCGGGCCCGCCCTCGATCTGTCCGTGCAACAACCCGAGCATCGGCATCGGCGGCTGCAACAACTCGTTCGACACGGGCGGCGCGACGCTCGACAGCCGTGGCGTGCCGCGCGTTTCGGCTGACACGTTCCGCTTCGAGGGCACGCGTCTGCCGCCGACGACTTCGTGCCTGCTCTTCCAGGGAACGGCGCTGCCGACGGGCGGCATCCAGGTGTTCGGCGACGGCCTGCGCTGCGCCGCGGGAACGGTGATCCGCCTGGGCGTCGTGGCGAGCAGCGCGGGTGTCGCCGCCTGGCCGGCGCCGGGCGATCCGGCCCTCTCGGTACGCGGCGCGATCTCGGCCGGCGTCACGCGCATCTACCAGGTCTGGTACCGCAACTCGGCGACGTTCTGCACGGCGAGCACGTTCAACCTGTCGAACTCGCTGGTCGTCCAGTGGTTCTCGTGACGACCCGTCACTCCGCGCGCGGCTTGTAGGCGTTGACCGCCGGCGCGAGCTCCAGAGCCGCGATCTCGGCGATCTTCGGCAGCGCGTCCGCGGGCGCCTCGGCGAACACGTAGAACTTCCACAGGTTCCGGTAGCTCGCCTCGAGGTCGCCGAGGCGCGGCACGCGCGACGCGTGCTGCGACAGCGGCGCGACGCCGGGGACTCCGGGCCAGCGCACGTGCATGCCGGCCTCCTTGAGCTGCATCGAGCGCGCGGGGCAGTACACGATCACGTCCACCGCGCGGCCCGTCGCGAATCGGGCGAGGTCGGCGATGCGCGCCTCGAGCTCGACGCGCGCCTTGGCCCCGCCCGGCGCGAAGTAGCGCGCCACGAGCTGCTCCTGGTGCGCGACGTTCTCGTAGCGCGGGAACACGCACGCGCGCTTCGGCAGGCGGCGCTCGCGGAAGCGCGTCACGAGGTCGCGCACGCGGTCCCGCGGCTCGCGCGGCGACTTCTCGACGGAGCGCTCGAGCAGGTCGAGCACGGAGGCGTCGGTCTGCGCGTAGAAGTCCTCCTCCTTCGCCGCGCCGCACGCCAGCGCCGTCTCGACGGCGCGCGCGATCAGCGCGCCGGCCGCGACCTTGGCGTGGTGGTAGTAGACGCGCTCGGAGAAGTGGTAGCGCGCCTCGAGCAGGCGCACGACCTCGGACAGGATGTCCTCGCGCAGCAAGTCGTGCTTGGCCAGGTCGACGTACAGGTTCTGCGTCGCGCGGTCGACCTTCAGGTAGCCCGTCACGCGCGGGTCGATCGCGAGCCGCAGGCCGGTGAAGTAGGCGTCGCGCGCCAGGTAGTCGAGGATGTCGGACGCCAGCGTCCCGCCCACGATCTGGCGCCAGTACGGCGGGACCTGCGCGGTGCGATCCGACGCCTCGAGGATCGCGAGCACGTCCTCGACGACGCCCAGCTCGCGCAACACCTTCCCGAGCGCGGTGCGCGCGCCGAGCATCCCCTGGAAGCGGTGCGGCAGGTCGTGGCGGCCGAAGATCCCGTCCTGGTCCTCGATGCTGTGCCCGAACGGAACGTGCGTCACGTCGTGCACGAGCGCCGCGATGCGGATGACGCGCGCCTCCTCGTCGCCGATCGCGACGCTGCCGGCGGGATCGAGCTCGAAGTTGCGGTTCACCGCGTCGATCACGGCCTGCGCCATGTGGAGCGATCCGATCGAGTGGTCGAAGCGCGTGTGCAGCGCGCCCGGAAACACCAGGTACGCCGTGCCGAGCTGCTTCACGCCGCGCAGGCGCTGCATCTCGGGCGTGTCGAGGACGCGCATCTCCTCGTGGCTGAGGTGCACGTCGCCGTGCACGGGGTCGCGGATGACGCTGAAACGGCGGCGGGCGGACATGCGAGGCGAGGAGGATAGCGCGCGGACGGGTCAGAGCCCGGCGCGCTCGCGCAAGTTCGCGCGGACGACCTCGGGGAGCAGGTCCCCGCGCAGGCCGAGGAGCGCGCCCTCGAGCGCGTAGAGCAGGTTCACGCTCGCGCGCCGGCCGTTTGCGCGCACGGCGCGGAACGTCGCCACGGAGCCCCTGCGCTCGAGGTCGCCGCGGGTCGCGACGCCGACCTCGCGCATCCAGCGCCGCGCGGCGGGGCCGACGTTCGGGATCCGCATGCGCAGGATCGACATCGTCGGATCCGTCGCGTCCTTCGGGGCGCGCCTCGACGTCGCCCGCGGCGGCTTCGACTTGCGGGCCGCGCGTGCGGCCTCGAGCGCGCGCCGCGTCCACGCGCGCAGCTCGCGCGGCTCGGACTGCACGCGGTCCGGCACGCGCCAGTACGTCCCCATCGGCGCCTTGCCCTGGAACGGCTGGAACGGCGCGCTGCCCGCGGCCTCGTACTCGGGCCGGCTCGCGTCGTCGACGCGGAAGTAGAGTTCGCCGTCCGCGACGAGGCCGAAGAACACGTCCTCCAGGTAGAGGCCCGCGCCGCCGAACATGGCGCGCGCGCGGACCGCGCCGGCGGGCGCGAGCGCTTCCCGGAGTTCGTCGAGGTGCGGGTCGGTCATCGGCGGCGCTTCCAGCCCTGGAGGATCGCGCGCGGGCCCCGCCGGCGGAAGCACGGACGGGTTTCCGGCCCGGGGCCGGGTTCGGTCCGTGTTCGATCGCGTCGGCCCAGCGCATCCGCGGCGGGAAGCGGACGAAGTCACGGTTACGATTTGTCGCCTCGCACGTCCCCACCCGGATCCCGCCATGACCCTCCTCCCTCTGCTCCACGCGCTCCTCCTGCTCTCCGCCCCCGCCGTTGCGCCGCAGGACGACGACGAGCTCCCCGACGGCAACAAGCTCGTCCAGGTCTCGATGCTCGCCGACCACGAGGCGGTCAAGCCGGGCGGGACCGCGACGCTCGCGGTCCGTTACGCGATCGAGCCCAAGTGGCACATCTACTGGGAGAACCCTGGCGATTCCGGCCTGCCCACCCGCGCGAAGTTCACGGCGCCCGCCGGCTGGAAGGTCGCCGAGCCGCGCTTCCCGAGCCCGGAGCGGCACGAGGACCCGGGCGACATCACGACGTTCATCTTCGAGAAGGAGTTGGTCCTGCTCGCGGAGGTCACCGTGCCCGCCGATGCCAAGCCGGGCTCGAAGATCGCGATCGAGGTCGAGGCGGGCTGGCTCGTCTGCACGGAGATCTGCGTGCCCGGCAGCGGGAAGGCCACGGTCGAGCTCACGGTCGCGGACGCGGAGAAGCCGGCCAACGAGGCCGTGTTCCGGGCGGCGCGCGCCAATCTGCCGAAGGCCTGGAGCGAACTGGCGAAGGCGCGCGCGAACTGGTCGGGCACCGAGGCCGAGCCCCGGCTCACGCTGGTGGTTCCGGGAGCCAAGTCGCTCGAGTACTTCCCGCTCGACGTCGAGCCCGTGAAGCTCGCGAGCCGCACGGTCGACGCGGGCAAGAACGGCGCCACGCTGCGCGCGACTTTCGCGTTCGAGCGCAAGGCGCCCGAGGACAAGCCGCGCATCCGCGGCGTCCTGCGCGTGCACACCGAGTCGGGCGACGCCTCGTACCTGCTCGACCACACGTACACCCCGCCGCCGGCGGGGCAGTGAGAAGTGAACCCCCGATCGAGGATTCCAGCATGATGTTCGCAACGTGGCGGTTCGCCGCCGGACTGACGCTCCTCGGGCTCGCGGCCTGCGGCAGCAGTTCGCCCAAGACCGAGACGACCGCGCCCGTCGCAGCCGAGTCCGCGAAGCCGGCAAGTGCAGCGCAGGCCGCGGAGGCGACGAAGTCGGCAGCCGCCGCCGTCGCGAAGGCCGAGATCGGCAAGCCCGCGCAGGAGTTCGCGCTGACCGACCTGGACGGCAAGTCGCACAGGCTGTCCGACTACCGCGGCAAGACCGTGGTTCTCGAGTGGTTCAGCCCGACCTGCCCGTACTGCGTGTACGCCTACTCGGAAGGGCCGCTGGCCGAACAGCCGGAGCGCCTGGCGAAGGAAGGCGTCGTGTGGCTGACCGTGAACTCGCAGAAGGCGGAGCACAAGGGTGCCAAGCCCGAGCTGAACAAGGACTTCGTCGCGAAGCACGGCTTGAAGGCGCCGATGCTCATGGACCCGGCCGGGACCGTCGGTCGAGCCTACGGCGCGAAGACCACGCCGCACTGCTTCGTGATCGACGCGAAGGGCGTCCTGGTCTACGCCGGCGGACTCGACAACGCGCCGAACGGGCAGGTCGACGCAGGGGCGCAGGCGGTGAACTACGTCGACGCAGCCATCGCCGACCTCCGCGCGGGACGCGCGGTGACCACGAACTCGACACGGGCCTATGGTTGACCCGTGTCGTACGCGAAGCCGTAGTTCACGGCTTCCCCAGGCGACAGCGCGCGCGGCACCCTCGGTCCCGCACGCGCTGTCCTCATTCTATGGGCTGGAATCGCGAGAGGACGCGCGCGTGCAGGTCCGCGGCGAGCTGCTTGCGGTCCGCGCAGCGCAACGAATCGCCGCCGAACGCGACGCGCGCGTGGATCCGCTCGAGCGCGAGGAAGCGCACGGCCTGCCGCCAGATCGTCTCCTCGTGCCAGCAGACCGAGCGCGAGGCCGGCGGATCGCCGGGAAGCACGCGGTAGTGGAGCGTCCCCCACGTGCACGGCGCACCGAGCCGCGCGGCCGGATCGAGCAGCGGCGGGCGGAACGGGCGCACGGCGCGGCCGTCGGAGTTGCCGCCCTCGGCGAACAGCACGACGACCTGCCCGCGCTCGAGCGCGGCCCCGATCGCGGCGTTCACGACCGGGATCGCGCGCTTGTCGCGCCGGTCGATGAAGATCGTGCCCATGCGCGCCGCCATGAAGCCGATGAGCGGCCAAGTGCGGATCTCGTGCATCGAGACGAACGCCGGACCCTCCAGGACCGCCGCGAGCACCAGGATGTCGGCGTACCCGACGTGATTCGTCACGAGGACGCACGGCTCGCGCGGCGGCTCGCCCACGACTTCGATGTGCAGCGCGCCGATGCGGCACAGGGCTCGGCCCCAGCCCCGGAAGCAGCGCACGCGCCAGGCCAGGGAGCGCTCGGGACCGCGATGGAAGGGCAGGCCGACGGCCCAGACGACGGAATGGCCGAGCGTGGCCCCGACCCCGCCCAGCAGCCGCCCCGCGCGGCGGAACGGCCGGCGGAACGGTCCGGACCGGTAGGTGTCCGTGGGCGGGGGCGGGGCGGGCATGGCGGTCCGATCCTCTGGACTGGGCTCCCTGCCCGCAAGACGCGGCCGGGCCGGGCGGAGGGCAACCGGCCTTCCCAACCCGATGGGCGTGCATCCTCCCGGACGTCGGAATGCGTATCCTGTCGGCGAGACCCAGACCCTGGAGACATCCCCATGAAGACCCTGTTCGGACTGACCCTCGTCGCCCTGCTCGCGCTCGGAGCCGCTTCGGTGGCGTCGCAAAAGGATGCCGCGAAGCCCCAACCCGCGCCCACGGCGACACCGGCGGACGCCGAGGTGATCCGCGCGCAGAAGCCCGCCTACCCGCTCGAGACCTGCATCGTGAGCGGACACAAGCTCGACGACAAGGCGATCGACTTCGTGGTCGACGGACGCCTCGTCCGCCTGTGCTGCGCCGACTGCAAGTCGGGCGCGGAGAAGGACAAGGCCGCCTGGATCGCGAAGGTCGATGCCGCGGTCATCGCGGCGCAGAAGCCGACGTACCCGCTCCAGACCTGCCCGATCTCGGGCGAGAAGCTCGGCGCCAAGGGCGAGCCCTTCGAAGTCGTGCAGGGCACCAAGCTCGTGCGCCTGTGCTGCAAGGGCTGCAAGCCGGCGTTCGACAAGGACGTCGCCGCCAGCATGGCGAAGGTCGACAAGGCCTGGATCGAGGCCCAGTTGCCGAAGTACCCGCTCGAGGTCTGCCCCGTCAGCGACGAGAAGCTGGGCGGGATGGGCGAGCCGGTCAACGTGCTCTACGGCACGAAGCTCGTGCGCCTGTGCTGCTCGGGCTGCAAGAAGACCCTGGAGAAGGACGGCCCGGCGATCGTCGCCAAGATCGAAGCCGCGCGGAAGAACTAGTCGCGGCGGCTGCGAACGACCGGAGGCCGGGTCCCGATCGGGGCCCGGCCTCCGGTGTTTCCAGCCCGCGGATTCAGGGCACGGTCAGCGTCGACGGCGTGCAGGCGACGCCGGCGTAGGACGTGCACTGCACGGTCGTGGTCCCGGTGCCCGACGCGCTCAGCGCCGCGCCGCGGTTGATCCGGCCGACGTTCGGATTCGACGTCGACCAGTTCACGAGCGTCGTCACGTTGCGGACGGCGCCGTTCGAGTAGGTCGCCATCGCGCGCACGCCCTGACGCGAACCCGCGGAGAGATTCAACGTCGCGGGCAGGACGTCGACCCGCACCACGGAAGGCGCCGCTCCCGGCACGACCTGGATCGCGTCCGTCGCGGTCTCGAACGCGGTCGATCCCGTCACGAAGTTGACGAACCGCGACCGGCGGATCCCCTGCGTGTCGATGCCCGCGTAGTTGTTCACCACGCCGCGGCCGTCGAAGTACTCCCACCGGCCGGGCGCGTAGCAGTAGTCGATGCGCGCGCTCACCCCGCTCGGGATCGCCGAGAAGCTGCGGAAAGCCTGACCGCCGCCGGTCGCGGCCTTCCAGGCCACGTAGCCGTCCTCGGGGATCGAGTAGGTCACGCCGCCCGCCGTGACCGACCAGCTCGTGGTGCTGTGATTCACCCAGACGGACAGCCCGTTCTGGTAGACGATCCGGATGCGCGGGTTGCGGAACGTGTCGAGCGAGGACGTCGCGCCGAAGACGGCGTCGAAGCTCTGCAACGTGCCGTTGTACAGGTAGTCGATCGTGCTGACCGGGCTCTCGTACGCGAGCGTCTGCAGCGCGTTGACCAGGTAGTACTCCTTGATCAGGTCGGCGAACCACGTGTAGTTGCCGATGCCGTTGTACGGCCCGTTCACGAACAGGTACGAGGCCTTCCCGTACGTGATCTCGTAGGCGCGATAGCGGTCGAGAGCGCGCTCCGTCAGCGGCAGGATGGCGTGGCCCGTCGACGTGTTCACGATCCCGGACCCGTCGCTGGGACCGAAGAAGCGGTCCGGGAAGCCGTTGCCGTGGTTGGTCTGGATGCGCGACATGACCCGCAGCTCGAACTCGGGGATCACGGGCCAGTTCGTCGGCGCGAGCGGATCCCCGGCGGGGATCTCCGAGGCATTCTTGCCGCTGCTCGAGTTGATGCAGCGCTGGACGCTGTCGCAGTAGCCGGCCCAGAGCCACTCGTGGCTGGAGGATCCCGAGGAGATCGACCCCTCGCCCACCAGCGGACCCTCGTAGATGTCCGTCATGCGGCGCATCCAGCTCTTCTGGTCCGCGATCCCGCGGCTCAGCGTCCGAGCCCAGCGCGACGTGTGCCGCTGGTCGACGTGGTCGCCATCGGCCCCGTGCGAAGGGCTGGCGTAGCTCTGGATGTCGAGGTACGCCATGTTGAGGCCGTAGTCGTCCTCCACCAGGGTCGCTTCCCGCACGGCGTGCTCGAGGCAGGCGGAGATGGCCAGCGAATCGAAGCCTGTCTGTTCGCCCTTCTTGATCTGTCCCGTGTCGGTCTGCGCCCGTTGGGCGAGGCTCGCCGAGTAGAGCGGCGACGTCGGCGGCAACTCGTTGAAGGCCATGTACGCGCCGAGCAGGAAGCCCTTCGCGCGGCCCGCGTTCACGTTGCTCTCGAAAGCGACCGGGTTGCGCGCCGGCCACCAGTCGGGTCCCGCGTTCTGGTCGAAGATCACCCCCGGCGCGAGCGGCGGGTCCTTCCGCGACGGGTCCACCCAGTCGATGAAGAAGTAGCCGGCGAGGTCGTGCAGCCCCCACTGGTCGAACAGGTTCCAGAGCGAGGTGTAGTCCGCCCAGTTCGTGCCGGGCAGGATCGCCATCGTGCGGCCTTCGAGCAGCGGCCGGTACGGCGAGATCGGCGTGGTCGGGATCGCCAGCGTGTCGCTCAGGTGGCTCGAAACGGTCAGGACGATGGCGTCCCTGAGCGGCCCGCTGATCATCCCGTTGCTCTGCCGGTCGTACTGGTTGAACGTGTCGACCGTGTAGCGGAACGACGTCGACGCGTCGCTCAGGTGGCCCTGCACGAAGAACGTCCAGTCCGAAGCGTTGCTCTGGAAGAGGTCGAGCGAGGAACCGAGGAACCAGCGCTCGGCTCCGTCGCGGAACTGGGTCGATGGAGCCAGCAGCGAGCCCTGCATCAGCACGTACTTCGGCGTTTCGGTGGCATTCGTGCGCCCGACGTAGACCCCGCAGTAGTTGCGTGCCCAGGTCCGGCGCGCGTCGAGGTCCTCGATCTGGATGCGCAGGGTCTTGCCCTTGAGCTTGAACGTGTGCCGTCGGTGGAGGATCTTGGAATCCGGCGCCGGAATGGTGTCCGTGTAGTCGAGCACGACCGAGTCCGTGGTCATCGACTGGCCGGTCAGCACCGAGTACTGCGCGATCCACGGCGGAGCCAGCGCGTTGCCCAGCCCGTCGCGGTAGCCGACGCCGCCGTCCCAGAGCGGCCACGAGTCGCTCGAGGCCTCGTAGACACGCAGGCCTCCGCGGGCGACCGTCGTCTCACCGACGTCGAGCGTGTAGCGGATCACCTCGTCGCCGGTGAAGCGCAGTTCGTAGACGGAACCCGTCTTCGTGACGCTCACGGTCCCTGGGGCCGATTCGCCCAGGTGCGCCAGACGATCATTCGTCTGCGCGAATACGACGCTGCCGAAGACGACCGCCGCGGCGGCCGCCAAGAAACGATGAATCATGGGTCTCCTCGCGACGCACGACGCCCCTGCCAGGGACGGCGTCTGGCCTTCTTCTTCGACCGATCCTGTCCGCGATCCTGAATTCCGGCAAGGCGGCCCAGCCGAAATGCAGGCCCCGAGCACCCGAAGTCCCGCCAATCATGGACCCGGGCTTGGCGATTGGCAGCCGATCCGCGGAACTTCCGCGGATCGGACGACGCAGGGCGCGGCGGGCCGGCGGGGCCGCAGGCCCGAGCGGCGCGCGCCGCCCGCGCCTCAGACCTTCGCCAGGACCTTCTTCAGTTCGGCGACGACCATGTCACCGACCTGATCGGTCGGGTGATCCCCCGTGTTGACGCCCTTGATGCGACCCGAACGAACCAGGTCGACGACCGCGTTCTCGATCGCCGAACCGGCGGCCTTCTCGCCCAGGTAGTCGCACATCATGCCCGCGGCCAGGATCGCCGCGACGGGACAGGCCTTGTTCTGGTTCGCGTACTTGGGCGCAGAGCCGTGGATCGGCTCGAAGAGCGAGAGCTTCCCCGGGTGGATGTTGGCCGACGCGGCGATGCCCATGCCGCCTTGGATCATCGCGCCGAGGTCCGTGATGATGTCGCCGAACAGGTTCGACGTGACCGCGACGTCGAACCACTCGGGATTCTTGATCATCCACATGCAAGCCGCGTCGATGTAGGCGTGGTCGGTCTCGATGTCCGGGTACTCCTTCGACACCTCGGCAAACGTGCGCGTCCAGAGGTCCTGCGCGCGCAGCGCGTTCGCCTTGTCGATCATCGTGACCTTCTTGCGCTTGTTGCGGCTGCGCGCGAGCTCGAAGGCGTAGCGGATCACGCGCTCGGTGCCGACGCGCGTGTAGACCATGACCTGCGTGGCGACCTCGATCGGCAGGTTCTTGTGCGCGAACCCGTAGGACCCGGTGTAGGCGCCCTCCGTGTTCTCGCGCACGAAGACCATGTCGATCTCGTTCGGGCCCTTGCCCTTGAGCGGCGACATGCGGTCGTCGTAGCAGCGCACGGGCCGCAGGTTCACGTACAGGTCGAGCTCGAAGCGCATCTTCGCGATGACGCCGTACTCGATCAGGCCGACCGGCGCGCGCGGATCCCCGATGGCGCCCAGGTAGATCGCCTGCTTGCCCCGGATCTCCGAGAACGCCGACTCGGGGAAGATCTCCTGCGTCTTGAGCCAGTGCTCGGTGCCGAATGGATACGCGGTTCGCCGCGTCTTGAAGCCGAAGATCGAGGCCGCCGTGTCGAGCACCTTCAGTGCCTCGCGCGTGACTTCCGGTCCGATGCCGTCGCCGGCGATCACTGCGATGTCGTACTCGGTCATGACTTCCTGCTGGGCGAGACGGTGGCTGTGGCGCGCAGGAACATCCCGGGCGCGTAGCGGACGATGCGGCCCTCGACGGCGCTCGCGGCGACCGTCAGGGGTGAAGCGAGATACAGGCGGCCGGGGCCGCTGCGTCCCGCGAAGTTGCGGTTGATCGCGCTCACGGTGACCTGGTCCTTCGCGTCGGAGACGCCGGGACCGCAACCGATGCACGCGCCGCAGCCGGGCTCGATGACCGTGACGCCGGCCTTCTGGAAGACGTCCAGGTAGCCCTTGCCGCGGGCGTACTCGCGCACGGACTCGCTGCCGAACTGGATGTACATCCGAACCTTGGGCGCGACGCGGCGGCCGGCTTCGACGGCCTCGGACAGGACCTGCGCGTAGAAGTCGAGGTCGTGTTCCTTGCCGGCCGTGCAGGAGCCGGCGTAGGCGATGTCGATCGCGATGTCGGGCAGCGCCGCGACGTTCTTGCCGTACGTCGGGTCGCCCGGTTCGGCGACCATGGGCTCGATCGTGGCGAGGTCGATCGCGTGCACTCCCCCGTCGTAGTGCGCGCCCGCGTCGGGCGCGACGAAACGGGCCCGGATCGCGGCGCGGTCGACACCCGGGCGACGGGCCGCGAGCCACTCGAGGGCGACGTCGTCCGCCTCGCAGATGCCCGACTTCGCGCTGCACTCGGTGGCCATGTTGCACAGGGTCGCGCGCTCGTCCATGGACAGGGACGACAGGCCGGGACCCCCGAACTCCATGACGCGGTCGAGCGTGTCCTCGCGGACCGCGAAGGTGGCGAGGATGTGCAGGATCAGGTCCTTCGCCGTGACCTCCGGCTTCAGGCGGCCGTGCAGCTCGAATCGGATCGATTCGGGGACGGACACGAACGTGAACCCGGCGTGGACCAGGCCCGCGTACTCGGTGGCGCCCACGCCCCACGTGAGCGCGTTGTTCCCGCCGCCCATGCAGGTGTGGCTGTCGGTCGCCTGGATGAAATCGCCGGGATCGACGAACTGCTCGCGCGCGACCTGGTGGCAGATGCCGGGCGAGATGCCGTTCTTCGCCGAGAAGTCGCGCACGCCGGTGTGGCGCTGGAACTCGCGCTGCAGGTCGCGCAGCGTCTGGATCGACGCTGAGAACGGCGCCATCTTCGCCACGCCGTCGGCGTAGAGCAGGTGGTCCTCGAACACCGCGAACTTCCCGGGATTCGGGAGCTTGTATTGCGCCCCGTACTCCTGCTGCAGGAAGTAGTGGACCTGCGCCGTCGTGAACTCGTGGCTGTAGCCGCCATCCACGCGCGCGAGGCACAGGTCGCCGGGCTTCACGCACGGGACACGCCCCTCGCCACCGACGAGGTGCGAGGCGATGATCTTCTCGGCCATCGTCATCGGACGGCCCTTCGTCTGCGGCGCGGGCACCGAGACCTTGCCGGCCTCGTAGAGGCTCGAGAACGGGAACAGGCCGCCCGCTTCGAGGATCGCGCGCGTCACCGGGTCGTAGCGCCCGGTGAACTCCTCCAGGGGGATCTCCTCGCCGTTCTGCAGGCGTTCCAACTGGGCGTACGTGCCCATGAGCTGCCCGAGGTTGATGTTGTTGCGCTCGTGGATCGGCGCGAAGGAGTGCGCGATGACGAGGTGGATGCCCGACCACTTCTCGCACTGCGGCGCCGTCTCGCGCGAGCTGCCGGTGCCCTTGCGCGCACCGGACACGATGACCTCGAAGCCGCCGTCGATGAGCGCGCGCGTGGGGAACACGCGCTGGCCGTCCTTCGCGCCGCCCTTGTGGACGATGCCGGCGTAGGCGTCGAGCGCGATGTCCTCGGGACGGTGACGGAAGCACACCCACGCGGGCGTCATGGCGTCCGTGTTCACGTCGTCGAGCAGGTCCGCCGACGCCACGTCGCGCATGTGCAGGTCGCCTTCGCGGCGCAGCTGATTCTCGGTGCGCTCGTGGTCCTTGAACAGGAAGAGCACGCGCCGGCCGGGCGTCAGCCGGACGACGCGCCGGCCGTCGGGCCGCGCATGGATCAAGGGGTTCAAGTGGATGGGGCGCTCAGAGGCGCGTGTTCTCGACCAGGATGGCGATGCCTTGTCCGCCGCCGATGCAGGCGGAGGCGACCCCGTAGCGCTTCTTCGAGCGGCGCAGCTCGTGCATGAGCGTCAACACCAGCCGGGTGCCCGTCGCACCGAGCGGGTGGCCCAGCGCGATCGCGCCGCCGTTCACGTTGACCTTGGAGCGGTCGAGCTCGAGTTCCTTCTCGCAGCCCAGGTACTGGCCCGCGAAGGCCTCGTTGATCTCGATGCGGTCGATCTGCTGCACGGAGAGACCGGCCTTCTGGACGCAGGCGCGGATCGCCGGGACCGGGCCGATGCCCATCTCGGTCGGATCGACGCCGACGTACGCCCAGCCGCGGATCACGGCCCAGACGTCGAGGCCGTCGGCCTTCGCGCGTGCGTCCGTCGTCAGCACGACCGCGGCCGCGCCGTCGACGATGCCGCTGGCGTTGCCAGCCGTCACGGTGCCCTCCTTCCCGAACGCCGCGCGCAGCTTGGCGAGGCCTTCGAGCGTCGTGTCGGGCTTGATGTGGTCGTCGGTCGCGAAGAGCTCCTCGCCCTTGCGTCCCTTGATCGTGATCGGCTCGATCTCGGCCGCGAAACGGCCTTCCTGCACGGCCTTCGCACCGAGCTGGTGGCTGCGCAGGGCGAACTCGTCCTGTTGCTCGCGCGTGATGCCGAGACGCTTCGCGACCTTCTCGGCCGTCTGCGCCATGTACAGCCCAGCGACGGGGTCCATGAGCGCCGCGAACAGGCTGTCCTGCATCACCGGCTGCACGCCGAACGGGATCCCGGCGCGCGTGCCGTACACGGAGAACGGCGCTTGCGACATGCTCTCCATGCCCCCGGCGAGCACCGTGGTGCACTCCTGCAGGCGGATCATCTGCGCGGCGTTCACGATGGACTGGATGCCGGAGCCGCACAGGCGGTTCACGGTCAGCCCGCCCGACTCGCGGCGCACGCCGGCCTTCAGGCCCACGTGGCGCGCGCCGTACAGCGCGTCGACCGAGGTCTGGAGCGCGTTGCCCATCACGACGTGGTCGACCGAGTCCGGCGCGACCTTGGCGCGCGTCATCGCCGCCTTCGAGGCGTGGACCGCGAGGTCGATCGCGGACACGTCCTTGAGCTTCCCGTAGCCCGGCGTCCCGACGTACTCGGCCATCGGGGTGCGCGCCCCGCCGACGATCACGATCTCATGGGTCATCGATGCAATCTCCTGATGGCAGTCTGTGGACCAGAACGGTCGGGAACTCAGCGGGTCTTGGGGGGAACAGTCGGTCGCGGTGTGACGCGCCCGACCCGGGTCGAGGAGGCTTCAGCGCCCCGTGAACTTGGCCGGCCGCTTCTCGAGGAACGCCGCCATGCCTTCGCGCATGTCCGCGGTCGTGGATGCAAGGCCGAACATGTCGACCTCGATCTGGGCGCCTTCCTGCTGGGACATGTTCTGGCCGCGGCGGATGGTCTCCATGGCCATGCGAACCGCGAGGGGCGCGCGCGACAGGATCGTGTGGACCATCTTGAGCGTGCCCTCGCGCAGTTCAGCGGGCTCGAACACCCGGTTCACCACGCCGACACGGTGGGCCTCTTCGGCCGAGTACATGTCCGCGGTCAGGACCCACTCGCGCGCGACCCCGGGGCCCGCGATGCGCGCCAGGCGCTGTGTGCCGCCGTAGCCGGGGATGATGCCCAGGGAGACCTCGGGCAGGCCCATGCGCGCCGCCTTGGACGCCGTGCGCAGGGTGCACGCGAGCGCCAGCTCGCAGCCGCCGCCCAATGCGAACCCGTTGATCATCGCGACCGACGGCTTCGTCATCCACTCGAGGCGCTCGAACACCGTCTGGCCGAAGAAGGCCAGACGCTTCGCGTCCAGCGCGGTCTCCATCGCCTTCAGCTCGCCGATGTCGGCGCCGGCGACGAAGGCCTGCTTCTCGGGCGGCTTGCCTTCGACGGGCGCGCCCGTGATCACCAGCGCGCGAACGGAGGCGTCGGCCTCGAGCGCGTCGAACGCGGCGGCCAGCTCGGTCAGCGTCTTGTGGTTGAGCGCGTTCATCGCCTTCGGACGGTTGACCGTCACGAAAGCGATACCGTCCGCGCCGACCTCGACGAGCAGGTTCTCGTAGTTCATCACGAGGCTCATGCCGGCTTCGCGCGCACGACGACGGCCTTGGTGATGGTCTGCGGCGTGAGCGGCTTGTCACCGGGCGCGACCTTCGTCGTCGCGATCTTGTCGACGACGTCGAGTCCGCTCACGGCCTTGCCGAACGCCGAGTACTGGTTGTCCAGGTGCGGCGAGCGCTCGTGCATCACGAAGAACTGGCACGACGCCGAATCCGGATCCGAGGAACGCGCCATGGAGAGGACGCCCTTCTCGTGCTTCCGCGCGTTGAACTCGGCCTTCAGGCGACGCGGGCCGCTGCCGGTGCCGGTCCCTTGCGGGCAACCGCCCTGGATCATGAAGCCCTTGATCACACGGTGGAAACCCTTGCCGTCGTAGAAGCCGGTGTAGGCCAGATCGAGGAAGTTGCGCACGTGGTTCGGCGCGACGTCCGGCCACATCTCGCACTCGATGTCGCCCTGGTTCGTCTGGAGGACCACGCGATAGTTCGCGAGATCCTTGGCGTCCATCTTGAGGAAGTTCAGACCCTTTTCGACTGCTTGCGTCATGTGCGTTCCTACTTTCCGCCCTTCACGAGGACGACGGCGGCTTCGATCTTCTGGGGTTGGGACGGCTTGACCGTGCCGTCCGGGCCGGCCTGGCCTTGGGCTTTCGCGATCGTGTCGAGCGCGGGGAAGCCCTCGACGAGTTCGCCGAAGGCCGAGTACTTGCCGTCGAGGAACGGCGACGGCGCCGTGATGATGAAGAACTGGCTCGAAGCCGAGTCCTCGCTGGGCCCGCGCGCCATGGAGAGGACGCCGCGGGCGTGCGTCTTCGAGCTGAACTCGCGCTTCAGCGTGCGCGGTCCGTTGCCCGTGCCCCACGTGGCCGGGTTGCCGCTCTTCGTGTTCGGGTCGCCGCCCTGGATCATGAACGTCGGCGAAACGCGGTGGAACTGCGTGCCGTCGTAGAACCCGGTGTAGCTGAGGTCGAGGAAGTTGCGCACGTGGTTCGGCGCGACATCGGGCCACAGGTCGACCAGCATCGGCCCGCGGTTCGTGCGCAGCAGGACCTGGTAGCCCTTGAGCTCCTCGACGGGCATGTTGAGGAAGTCGAGGCCCTTCTTGGCGGCCGTCTTGCACGCGACCTCGGTGGCCTTCTCGTTGCCGTAGGCGAGCTTGAAGCTCTTCTCCGACGCGGCCTTCGTGCCCTCGAGCGCGGGACCGAGGTCCAGCTCGATGACGATCTTCTGGTTCGGTGCCAGCTTGACCTCCGCGGAGCCGCGCTCGGCGAGCGGCTTGCCGTCGACCGAGAAGGCCGCGGTTCCGAACATCCAGGCCGGGATCGAGTCGCCCTGGGCATCGGCGGTCAGCTCGACGCGCACGGGCATGCCGGAGCCGGCGATGTAGGTCGCCGGCGCATCGACCTTGGCCTTCACTTCGGCCGCGGCGAGCGGCGCGAGGAGGACCAGGCCGAGGATCAAACGCGCTTGTCGCCTTGCCATGTGTAGAACCCTTGGCCGGTCTTGCGGCCGAGCTTGCCTTCCTTGACCTTCGCTTCCAGGAGCTTCGGGATCTGGAACGCCGGATCGTTCGGGTAGCGCTTCACCCAGCCCTGCAGGATGAACAGCGTGGTGTCGAGGCCGACGTAGTCCGTCAGCTCGAACGGCCCCATCGGGTAGCCGCAACCGAGCTTCATCGCGACGTCGATGTCGGGGATCGACGCGTCGCCGCGCTCGGCGAGCTTCATCGCCTCGGCCATGTACGGCACGAGCAGGCGGTTCACGACGAATCCCGGCGTGTCCTTGCACGTGATCGGCGACTTGCCGCAAGCCTCGCCGAATGCGCGCGCCTGGGCCACGACGTCCTCGTTCGTCTTGTCGGTCTTCACGACCTCGACGAGCTTCATCAGCTGCACCGGGTTGAAGAAGTGCAGACCCACGAAGCGGTCGGCGCGGCCCGACGCCGTCGCCATCTCGGCGATCGGGAACGAGCTGGTGTTGGAGGCGAAGATGCCGTCCTTCTTGACGATCTTCCCGAGCTCGGCGAAGAGCGCCTTCTTGACGTCGAGGTCCTCGACGATGGCCTCGACGACGAGGTCGCAGTCGGCCAGGTCGGCCTTCGACAGCGTGCCGCGGATCCGCGCGCGCACCGCGGCCGCGTCGAACGTCTGCCCCTTCTCCTTGGCCTTCTCCGCGAGCTTCGCCAGCGACTTGTCGATGCGCTCGAGCCCCTTGTCGAGGAAGCCCTGCTGCGCCTCGCACACGAGGACCTCGCAGCCGCCCTGCGCCGCGACCTGCGCGATGCCGTGGCCCATGAGCCCGGCGCCGATCACACCGACCTTGCGAATCGCCATGCTGATTTCCTTCGTGCTGGTTGGATGGAGTGGACGGGAGGTCAGGCCGGTTCGGCGTGGAACGCCGTCGCGAGCCCCATGCCGCCGGAGATGCAGAGTGTCGCGAGACCGCGGCGCGCCTTGCGCCGCTTCATCTCGTGGAGGAGCGTGACCACGATGCGCGCGCCGGTCGCGCCGATCGGGTGGCCGAGCGCGATCGAACCGCCGTTCACGTTCAGGCGGTCCATGGGCAGCGGCATCTGGCGGTGGCAGGCCAGGACCTGCGCCGCGAAGGCCTCGTTGAGCTCGATGAGGTCGAAATCCTGCGGGGAAAGGCCGGTCCGGGCCTTCAGAGCCTGCAGCGCGGGCACGGGGCCGATGCCCATGACGCGCGGGTCGACGCCGGCCTGCGTGGACTGGCCGATCCAGGCCAGCGGCTCGTAGCCGAGGTCCTGCGCCACGTCCTCGGCCATGACGAGCAGCGCCGCGGCGCCGTCGGTGATCCCCGAGGCGTTGCCGGCTGTGACGCTGCCGTTCTCCTTGGCGAAGACGGCCGGGAGCTTCTTCAGGCTCTCGAGCGTCGTGTCGGGCCGGGCGTGCTCGTCGAGCGCGACGACGACCTCACCCTTCTTGCCGGGCACCGTCACCGGCGCGATCTCGCCCAGGAAGCGCCCGGACTCGATGGCCGCACCAGCCTTCTTCTGGCTGTCGAGCGCGAACTGGTCCTGCTCGGCGCGCGTAATGCCCATCTCGCGCGCCAGCTTCTCGGCCGTCTCGCCCATCAGCATGTTCGCGAGCGGACAGTGGAAGCCGTCCTTGTACATCGCGTCCACGACGTCGGCGTGGCCCAGGCGGTAGCCCGTGCGCATCTTCGGCAGGAAGAACGGCAGGCCGCTCATGCTCTCGACGCCGCCCGCGACGACGACGTCGCAACGGCCGAGCTGGATGGACTCGGCCGCGAGCTGGACCGACTTCAGGCCCGAGCCGCAAGCCATGTTCATGGTCCAGGCGCACACCCGGTCGGGGATCCCGGCCCGCACGGCGACCTGCCGCGCGACGTTCGGGCCGCCGCCGGCCTGGCGGCCGTTGCCGAACACGAGCTCGTCGACGCGCTCCGGATCGAGTTTGGCGCGCGCCAGGAGGTCGCGGACCACGGAGGTACCCAGGTCGGCGGCCGACAGGTCCGCGAACGCACCGAGGTAGCGGCCGATCGGCGTGCGCAGGGCATGCGTCACGACGACCCGACGCAGGCCGGCGCGGGGGGCCGGGGCGACGCTCGTACGCGGTTGGCTGGTCATCGGTGGGATCGAACGGCCCGTGCGGGGGGCCGGCTCGGCGGGGTCAGATCCGCGAGTCGGACGACCGTGGCCGGAGATTTCGAGGCGAACGAGGATAGGAGTGGCCTTCCAGGCTGGCAAGCTGCGCGGACCGGTCCTCGGTCCGCGCTCGAATTCCCCGCTTGGGAAGCCTACGTGTGGGGCGCTGGCCGCGGGGCCGAGCTGCGCGACCGGCGCGCAGCCGATCCAGGCGGAGAATCCAGCGCCGGATGCACCGGACCGCACGCGCGCGCCGTACGATCCCTCCGGCGATTCCGCGCCCACACCGAAACCCGCGATGGTCCGCCCGGATTCCGAGCCCGCGCTGAACGGAAGCGACGACGTCCCCCTGGGGACGGACCCTGCCGCTCCGCCGCCGGTGCGTCGGCAGGTCGAGGGAGGGCCGGGCGCGGGGCACCCGTCCGCCCTCCAAGCACGCCTGGAGAGCCTGGCGCGCCTGCTCGACGACGACTCCCCGACCGTCCAATCGGCGGTGCAGCTCCACCTGCGCGAGGCGCGACGCGCGGCCGCGCCGGCCCTGATCCGGGCCAGCCGCACGGCCACGGCGCCCGGCCGCGTGCGCGCGCGCGCGCTGCTCGCCGACCTGCGCCGCGCTCCGGTCCAGCGTCGCGTCGTCGGGTACCTGACGCGCGACCGCGTGGACCTCGAGCGCGGCCTCTTCCTCCTGTGCCGGCTCAACGACCCGTCCTTCGATCCGCGCCCGAGCCAACGGCTCCTCGACGAGCTCGCGCGCGACGTCGCCCGCAAGTCGCGGATGCGGGTGGATCCGCTGCACCGCGCTCAGGCACTCGTCGAGGTGCTCGGCTTCGATCACGGATTCCAGGGCGCGCCGGACGAATTCCACCGCGCCGATCGCGTGCAGATCGACCGGGTGCTCTCGAACCGCCGCGGGATCCCGCTGACCCTGTGCGCGATCTACGCCTGCGTCGCCGTGCGGGCCGGCCTGCGCGTCGGCCTGTTGCCGCTGCCCGGCCACGTGCTGCTCCGCCTGCACGGGGAGACCACGAGCCTGATCGTCGACCCCTACCACCGCGGCGAGGTCCGCAGCGAGTCCGACCTCAAGCGCCAGCTCAAGGCGCGCGGCCACGGATTCAACGCGGCCTGGTTCCGCGACGCCGACGCGCGGTCGATGCTGCGCCGACAGACGGCGAACCTCGCGCGCAGCGCCGAGCTCTACGGCCGCCGCGGAGAGCTGCGCGCGCTGCGCTCGATCCTGTCGGCCCTCGAACCGCGTCGCGCCCAGGGCGCCACGGCCAGCTGAGCGGGCGCCGCGCGTGGTCGAAGGCCAGAAATCGTCACGTCCCTGGCACGGCCCGGCCGAGTTGCCGGTCTTCCCGCTGCCGGGCGTGTTCCTCTTCCCCGGCTGCGTGATGCCGCTCCACATCTTCGAGCCGCGCTACCGCCAGATGGTCTCGGACCTGCTCGACCGGCACGGCCGTCTCGTGATGAGCACGATCGTCGAAGGCCACTCGGACGTGGACGGCGCGCCCAGATTCCACGAAGTCGCGGGCCTGGGCGAGATCGGACGCCACGAGGAGCTGACGGACGGCCGGTTCCTGATCTGGGTGATCGGGCTGGGCCGCGTGCGCACCACCGAGATCCCGAGCGACCGCCTCTACCGGCGCGTGAAGATCGAGCCGCTCGAGGAATGGGACGTGCCCACCGAGGAAGAGCCGGGGCTGCGCGCGCGCGTGCAGGCCGCCCTGCTCGCGCGCTGCGACGAGTTCCTGAACCTCCCGGCGGGCGTGCCGCTGACGCACCTCGTGGACCTCCTGCTGCAGCGCCTGCAACTCCCCGCCACGCGCATGCAGGAGCTCTTCAGCGAGACGGACCTGCGCGTGCGCGCCGAGGGCGCGCTGGCAGAGCACGCGCGGCGCGGGCTGCCGCCGCCGACAAGTGGATGATTTCGCGGTCGGTGCCGGTGCGATGGCCCATTCCGAGCCCCGAGTCCCCTCCGATCGACCGAACAGGAAGGCCAGGATCCCGGAATGACCTCGCTCGCGCTGGCGCTCGCCGCGGTCTCGACTGTCGCGACCGGTATGTTCTATCCGGACGATCACTGCCTGTTCGGCGGCGTCGACTTGAACAAGGACGGGGTCGGCGACGTCGTCGTCGGCTTGAACGGATACTGGAACGCGCCCGATCACACGTCGATCCGCAGCGACGGGAGGTTGCTGGCCTTCTCGGGGAAGGACGGGTCCGTCCTGTTCGACGAGAAGGGAGATCAGCGCGAGAGCTTGTTCGGCACCTGCGTCGCCGCGACTCGCGACGAGGACGGCGATGGCACGCCGGACCTGTGGGTCGGTGCGCCGGGAATGCGGAGGAGAACGGGCACCGATGCGCGCATCGACGAGCCCGCCGGAGGAGTCCAACTGCTTTCCGGACGGAACGGCAAGGTCCTCGAGAGCCTGCAGTGGCAGTCCCCCTGCACCGACGCCGGTGGAGCGGTGATCGTCCTCGACGACATCGACGGTGACGGACGAGGCGAGCTGGGCGTGGGCACCAAGTCCGGGAACGCGATGTTCGTGTGCTCGGGGAAGACAGGAACAGTCCTCTGGCGCATGGAGATCGATGCGTTCTGGCGCGGCGGACGGTTCGCGCGCACAGGCGACATGGACGGCGACGAGGTCGACGACATCGTCGTCGTCTCGAGGCGAGGCGAGGGACAGGCTCGATCCGGGTCCTCGCTGACGATCTGCTCGGGGAAGACGGGACGCGAGATCAGGACGCTCCGCGGATTCGGAACGTTGCCCGCGGGCTGGAGGTACTCGGGAGGTTTGCAGCCGATCCTGCACGCCGGAGTCCAGTCCTGCCTGGTGGTGTGCGAGTGGCCGGAGAAGGACCTGTGCCGTGTCTACCTGATCTCCCTGGTCGACGGTTCCGCGAAGGAGGTGTCCACGCAACCGTCGTTGGAGGACAAGCAATTCGGCGGGTCGGACCAAGCCTGCTCTTTGGGCGAATCGATCACGTTGCTCGGCACCGCCAACGACGCCGACTTCGCCGTCGGCGCGCCGCGCTGGTCTCCGAGATCCGGGTCCGGTCCGCGCGGCCGGGTGATGATCGTCAGCGGACGAGACCTGCATCCGAGCTCGGTCATCGATCCGCCGGCGCCGAGGAACATGTGCACCAGCTTCGGAGATCGCATCGCCAGCGTCGGCGACGTCAGCGGTGACAGCGTCCCGGACATCGCCGTGTTCACGTGGCAGGCGGAGGATTGTCCGGATCCGTCTCCGCGATGCGTACGGGTGTACTCGGGCGGCACGCAGAAGGAGCTGTGGCGCGTCGATCTCGCCCCGTTCGTCGCTGCTCGGAAGTCCGAATAGGCCGGAGCGGTCGGCTCGTCGTTCCGCCGCGGACACGAGATGGGTCCCGAATCCTCTGGAGGCCTCGCTCTGACGTGCCAATACTCTCACCGCCGGTGAGAGTATTGCATCGTGGGTATCACCTGCTCACCCGCGGGTCGTGCTCGGAGACTGGGTCATGGCCTGATCCTCCGGGAAGTACCGCCGCCGCGCCCACAGCGACACGCTCACGAGCCCGATCAGCACCGGCACCTCGACGAGCGGTCCGATGACGGCCGCGAACGCCGCGCCGCTGTGGATGCCGAAGCTCGCGATGGCCACCGCGATCGCCAACTCGAAGTTGTTGGACGCCGCGGTGAACGAGAGCGTGGCGGTCTGCGCGTAGGTGGCTCCCGCGCGCCGGCTCGCGAAGAAGGTCAGCGCGAACATCACGAGGAAGTAAGCCAGCAGCGGCGCGGCGATGCGCAAGACGTCCAACGGCAACTCGACGATGGTCTCGCCCTTGAGCGAGAACATCACGACGATCGTGAAGAGCAGCGACGCGAGCGTGATCGGGCTGATCCGCGGCACGAAAGTGCCCTCGTACCAGTCACGCCCCTTCGCGCCGATCAGCACGCGCCGCGTCAGGAAACCGGCCGCGAACGGGATCCCGAGGTAGATGGCCACGGTCTTCGCCACTTCGCCGATCGAGATGTCGATCACGGCGCCCTGCAGGCCGAGCCAGCCCGGCAGGAGCGTGGCGTAGAAGTACGCGTACGCCGGGAAGAACAGCACCTGGAAGAGCGAGTTGAACGCCACGAGGCCGGCGCAGTACTCGCTGTCCCCCTGCGCCAGCTGGTTCCACACGATCACCATGGCAATGCAGGGCGAGATCCCGACGAGGATCAGCCCGACCCTGTACTCCGGCTCGTCCGGCAGCATCAGGACGGCGAGCGCGAACATCAGCGAGGGCGCGATCACCCAGTTGAAGAGCACCGAGAGCCCGAAGACGCGCTTGTTGCGGAAGACCTTGCCCAGCTCCTCGTAGCGCACCTTCGCGAGGGGCGGGTACATCATCAGGATCAGCCCGACCGCGATGGGGATCGAGGTCGTCCCGACGCTGAGCCGGTCGAGCGCGGACGTGATCCCCGGCGTGAAGTGCCCGAGCGCAACGCCGAGGCCCATCGCCAGGAAGATCCACACCGTCAGATAACGGTCGAGGAACGAGAGCCGGCGGGCGACTCCGGTGCTGCTGCTCATGCCGTCCGCTCCACGGGGGGACTCGTCGGGCGAGCGCCGGCATGCGCACTCTTATCGCCGAATGCCGATCCACGACCTCGCCCCCCCACGGTCAGAGGCCCCCGACCAGGGCCTTGAGGCGCCGGAGCGCGCGCGGCTCGAGGCAGTAGCACACCCGGGGGCCGCCGACCTCGCCGCGGATGAGCCCGGCCTCCTTGAGGACCTTCAGGTGCTGCGAGACCGTCGACTGCGCCAAGGGCAGGAGCTCCACGAAATCCCCGCAGACGCAGGTGGTGCGGCGCGCCAGGAGCCGCAGGATCCGCACCCGGGCCTCGTGGCCGACGGCCTTGGCCAGGGCGGCGAGCTCGTCGTCCGCCTCGGGCCCCTCGATCGGGCGCAGGTCCGTTCCCTCGGGCGCGGGCGGGCAACACGCAGCCGTGTCCTCAGCAGGCTTCCTCATCGTATTTCGACGATAAACCGCCGGAGGTGCACGGGTCAATCGTGCTCCGCCGACCGGGACCGAGGAGGCGTGCGGCTGGAGGTCGGCGCGAGCCCGACGAAGGGGCGCGCGCCCCCGGGCCGGCGCCCGCTCGAGGACAATCGACGAGGGAACTCCCGCACGGAGGGACGGTGAGGGACGATTGGGCGATGAGCCTCGCCCTCCTCCTCGCGCTGCAAGCGGCCCCCGTCGCGCTCCCGATCGACCTGTGCGAAGTCGCCGTCGCGTCGCGCGCGGACGTCGCGCGACTCTTCGACGTCGCGCAGGATCCGGACGACCACGACCGCGCCGACGACGGCTGGATCCGCGTCCACGCCGATTCGGATGAGCAGGCGCGACTGCGCCGCGCAGGCTTCACGCTGCGGGTCGTGCAGCCCGATCTCGCGCGCTTCTACGCCGAGCGTGCGGCGGCGTAGAGCTCGCTCGGAACCATGCCGGGCTCCATGGGCGGCTTCCGCACGCTGACCGAGATCGGCGCGGAGCTCGACCGGCTCCACAACACGTATCCGTCGATCGTCTCGGCCAAGTACTCGATCGGATCGAGCCTCGAGAATCGGCCCATCTGGGCGGTCCGCCTCTCCGACAACCCGTCGGTGGACGAGCCGAACGAGCCGGTCGCATGGTTCGACGCGCTGCACCACGCGCGCGAGCCGATGGGCGCCGAGGCGCTCCTGCGGCTCGTCGACTGGATCGCGTCGCGCTACCCGGCCGATCCGGCCGCGAAACGCATGGTCGAGACGCGCCAGGTCGTGATCGTGCCGTGCGTGAACCCCGACGGATACGAGTACAACCGCGCGACGAACCCGGGCGGCGGCGGGATCTGGCGCAAGAACCGCCGGCCCAACGCTGGCGGCAGCTTCGGCGTCGACCTGAACCGCAACTACGGCTGGGAGTGGGGTCCGTCGCACCCGGGCTCGTCGACGGTGCCCTCCGACGACACCTACCACGGAACGGCTGGGTTCTCCGAACCGGAGACGCGCGCCGTGCGCGACGCGCTGCTCGCGCATCCGCCGGGCATGGCGGTTTCGGCGCACACGTACAGCGACCTGTGGCTCTACGCCTGGGGCTACGAGCAGGTCGTCACGCAGGACGAAGCGCGCTTCCAGCAGTACGGTGCGCGCGTCGCGGGCCAGAACGGCTACGCGTACGGCACGCCCTGGCAGCTGCTCTACATCGCGAACGGCGGCAGCCTCGACTGGGGCTACGGCGCGCTCGGGAGCTTCTTCTTCAGCCCCGAGATCGGCTCCTCGGCCGATGGATTCTGGCCCCCGCCGTCGCGGATCCCGGCGCTGTTCGAGGCGGTGCGCGCCCCGTTCCTCGACGTCGTGCGCTGGACCGGCGGCTGGGCCGAGCGGCGCGGCACGACGTGGACGCAAGTGCCCGGCCTCGGCGACGGAGACGCCTACGTGGAGCCGGGCGAGACGTGGGACCTCGTCGTCGAGCTCGCGAACGGCGGCGTGGCGCCCGTGAACGGCGCGCTGACGCTCGCCTCGAGCTCGCTCGACGCCGTCGTGCGGAACGCCACGATTCCGTTCGCGATCGGGGCTGGCATCCTGCCCGTGACCGCATCGCAGTCGGGGCCGCTGGTTCGCGCCGTTCCCATCGCGCTGCCGCTGCGCGTCGAGTTCGCGCCGGGAGCACCGGTCGGCAGCACGATCTCGCTCGAGCTGGGCATCGCGTTCGAGGGGCTCGTGACGCCCGACGTCGTCAGCGTGAGGCTCGGCGCGCCCCACGTGCTCGCCTCCGATGACATGGAGGTCGCCGACTTCGGCTGGACCGTGACGACCACGGGCGCGAACTACGCGTTCCAGCGCGCGGTCCCCCAGCAGACGACCGTCGGAGCCAACGTCGTGCAGCCCGGGACCGATGCCACGCCGGGCGCCGGCACGCGTTGCTGGGTCACCGGCGCCGCGGCGGGAACGAGCGTCGGCACGAACGACGTCGACGGCACGACGACCCTGACGAGTCCGCGATTCTCGGCGGCGGGTTTCCCGAGCGTCGAACTCGAGTACGCGCGCTGGTTCGCGTGCCAGCCCGGCGGCCCGCTCGACGACCGCCTGCTGGTGCAGGTGTCGAACGACGACGGCAATTCCTGGTTCCAGGTCGAGAACCCGGCGAACGCGAACGCCTGGACGAAGTCGACGTTCGATCTGGGCGCGATCCTGCCGCTCACGCACCGCATGCGCCTGCGCGTGACGTGCGCCGACAGTCCGAACAACGACATCACCGAGGCGGCGCTCGACGACCTCGTCCTGCGGACCTGGTCCAGCCTGCCCACCCTGGGCGCGTGGGGCGCCACCACGGCCGGCTCGGGCGCGCGCCTCTTCGTCGACGGTCCGGCGAATCGGCCGTTCCGCGTGCGGGTCGCGACCTCCGAGCAGGCAGGCCAGGCGACGCCCGGGACGCAGGGGCTCTCCTACCTCGCCGGCACCGTGACCGACCTCGTCACCGGGACGACGGGCGCGGACGGGAGGGCGATCGCGAGCTGGACCTCGGCCTCGAGCTCCGCGCAGTACCTGCAGGTCCTCGTCGACGAAGGCGGCCCAGACGCCGCATGGTCGAACCTCTTGCGCGTGAACGCGCCCTGAGCGACGAGAGGCGCATGCAAGACTCCCCCGCCGTCCGCGCGCCCGAGTTCCCCCCCGGTCTCGACTGGGTCAACACGGCCGCGCCGGTCACCCTGGCGGAGTTCCGCGGGCGCTTCGTCGCGATCGACTTCTGGACCTCCTGTTGAATCAACTGCCACCACAACGCGGCGCAGTTGCGCCGTGTCCAATCCCGCCACCCGTTCGAACTGGTCCTGCTCGGCGTGCACGCGCCGAAGTTCCCCGCCGAGCGAGACCTGGCGCACCTGCGCGCCGCCGTGCGTCAGCTCGGGATCGAGCATCCGGTCGTCCAGGACCCCGATCACGTCGTCTGGCAGGCGTGGGCGGCGCGCGCCTGGCCCACGGTCGCGCTCGTCGACCCGGAGGGCCGCGTCATCGGCATGGCCTCGGGCGAGATCGACGCCGACAAGCTCGGGGACACGCTCGGCCGGCTGATCCCGGTCTACGAGGCGCGCGGCACGCTCGCCCGCGCCACCCCCACGGCGCCGCCGCCCGCGCCGCGCTCGCGGACGCTCGCGCACCCCTCCAAGCTGCTCGTCACGTCGGGCTCGACGCTGTTCGTGGCCGACTCGGGCCACCACAGGATCCTCCAACTCGAGGTCGACGACGCGCATCGGAGCGCCCGGATCGAGCGCGAGATCGGGTCGGGAACGCCGGGTTTCGCGGACGGCGCGCTCGACGTCGCCCGCTTCCACGACCCGCACGGGATGGCGGCTTCGGGCTCGACGCTCTACGTGGCCGACACGGGCAACCACGCGATCCGGGCCGTCGACCTCGCGCAGGGCATCGTGCGCACGATCGCGGGCACCGGCTCGATCGGGCACGCGCCGGTCCAGGACGGCGGAGATCCGCTGCGCATCCCGTTGCGATCGCCTTGGAGCCTGTGGCTCGATCGGCCGCGCCTGTTCGTCGCGCTGGCGGGCAGCCACCAGGTCGTCGTGATCGAGGACGAACTCGACCTGCGACCGTTCGCGGGGAACGGAGCGGAGCGCCTGCACGACGGGCCCGCGCTCCAGGCGGGCTTCAACCAGCCCAGCGATCTCGTCGGCGGCGGCGGCGCCCTGTACATCGCGGATCCCGAGGCCAGCGCGATCCGACGCGTGTCGCTGATCGGCCGGCCGGTGGTCGAGACGCTCGTCGGCGCGGGGCTCTTCGACTGGGGCGACGTCGACGGGTTCGGCCCGCGCGTGCGACTCCAGCACCCGATGGGGCTCGCGCTCGACGGACTGCTGTACGTCGCGGACACCTACAACCACCGCATCAAGCACATGGACGTCGCGTCCCAGCAGGTGGCGGCGCTCGCGGGGTCCGGCGAACCTGGGCACCAGGACGGCGGGTTCACGCGGGCGCGCTTCCGAAGACCCGAAGGCCTCGTCGTGCGCGGCCGCCACCTGTTCGTGGCCGACACAGGCAACCACGTGATCCGCGTGTGCGACCTGGGCTCGCGCGAGGTCTGGACGCTGACGATCGCCGACTGACGGACACGCCCAGTCACGCGCGGCCGAGTAGAGTGCCGCGCGCATGAAACGACCTCGGATCGGCATCACGACCGGCGGACGCCACGCATCCGACGGCAAGCTGCGCCTGACTTTCGACTACGTGGACTGCGTGCGCCGTGCCGGAGGCTTGGCGCTCCTGATGCCGCCGGGCGAGGGGTCTGTCGAGGACGTGCTCGCCGCGTGCGACGGGTTCGTCCTGACGGGTGGCGCCGACGTCGAACCCGAGCTCTACGGCGGGCGCGCGCACCCCGAGATCTACGGCGTCGACCGCGTGCGCGACGATGCGGAGATCGCGCTCCTGCGGGCCATCCTGGCGCGTCGCGTGCCGGCCCTGTGCATCTGCCGCGGAATGCAGGTCTTGGCCGTCGCGCAAGGTGGAACGCTCGTCGAGCACATCCCCGACGAGTACGGGGACACGGTCCGCCACCGCGGCGACGACCGGTACCAGTTCCACCCCGTGCGCATCGATGCCGCCTCACGGCTGGCGCGGACGCTGGGAACGGCGGCCTGTTCTCCGGCGTCGTGGCACCACCAGACGGTGCGTGCCCCGGGCGACGGCCTGCGCGCCGTGGCGTGGGCCGAGGACGGTTCGATCGAGGCCCTCGAGCACGAAACCCACGAGCGCTTGTGGGCCGTGCAGTGGCACCCCGAGCACACCGCGGCGCGGCAGAAGGAGCAGCAGGCGCTCTTCGCCGCGGTCGTCGACGCGAGCCGCGGCAACCGCACGTGAGCACGACCACGCGCGCCCCGGGCTCGGAAGCGTCACGACCCCCTGGGACGGCCGGTGACGGGACGGCAGACTCTTCCGCCCCGATGAGCGCTGCCTCCACGCCCCTGCCGCGCGCCGCGCACGAGCCGTCCGCGAGCGAGACGCGCGCGCTGCTCTGGACCTGGATCCTGTCGTCGGTCCTCCTGTTCGGCGGCGCGACGGCGTGGATCCTGGTCGAGCACCCCGAGAACGGGCGGTGGATCTGGCTGCAGATGCTCGGTCTCGCGTCCCTGCCCGGGAAGTACGTGATCTTCAGCGGGGTCGCCTCGGCGTCGCCGCTCGGCCCGTGGCCGCTGTGCGTGCTCGCCATCGCGACCGACCTGGCGGTCGCGGCGACGCTGGCGATCGGGCTGGGCCCCCTGGGACGCGTGCCGTGGGTCGGCCCGACGCTGCGGAAAGGCCACGACAGCGCCGAGGAGGTCCTGGCCCAGTATCCACGCCTGCGGCGCATGGCCTTCTGGGGCGTCGTGCTGTTCGTCTACCTGCCGCTCCCCGCGTCGGGTTCGATCGGCGGGACTTTCGTGGGCCAGTTGCTGGGATTGCGTCGTGGACAGGGACTCTGGGCCGTCGTCCTGGGTGGAGCGCTCGTGTCCGTGACGTTCGCCGCGCTCGCGGCCGCGCTCGGCAGCCAGGCCGAGGCGATGCTGAAGAACCCATGGGTCAGCGTCGCGGCCGTTCTCGTGTTCGCGGTCGTCGTGTTCCTCGCCTATCGGGCGACGAGGGACGCGCTCCGGAAATGACGGGTAGCATCGGGGGATGCTCTGCACCCTGCTGCTCGCCCTGTCCATCGTCCAAGCGCCCGCCGCGACCGACACCCGCCTGCCGCTCGCGGTCCTCTACGCCGGAGCACCCGGAACCGAGCGCGAGATCGACTGGCTCGCGTTCCTGCGCGCGAACTTCGCGACGGTCGACGCCGTCTCCCTGCGCGATCTGACCGCGCGCTCGGCGCACGGCTACGACGTCGTGGTGGCGGACTGGTCGTGGCGCTATGCCGACCTGGATGCGCCCGACGTCCTCGACCTCGGGGCGGGAGCACTCGGCTACTCCCTGTCCGAGCCGATTCCGACGCCCATCGTGATGGTCGGCGGGATCGGCGGCGAGATGGATCGGAAGACGAAGCTCCGCGGCTTGTGAATCTGCCTCGGCACGGAGGCGCACGGGATGCGCCTCGAACACCCGATCTTCCAGGGACCACGGCACGTGGAGCTCGAGTTCGTGACGGCGACGGTCTCCGCGAACCACGCGGTGTATCCCCCGTCGATCGAGGCCGGCGAGACGCGCGCCTGGCTCGTGCAGCAGCCGGCGAGCACTCCGGGCGGGCGCGTGCGGCCCGGGCTCGTCTGCGACGGCTACGGGTTCGAGGATTCGCCCGACTGCGAGTGGATCTCCAGCGGCTCGAACTCGAAGGGGCCGATGGCCATGGCGATCGGCCGGCAGGCCAACCGTTTCCTGTGGGGGTTCCACGAGTCTCCGTCGCACCTGACGCAGAGTGGCCGCGACGTGCTCGTGAACGCGATCGCTTACATGGACCAGTTCGACGGCGTCGAACCGCTCGTCGTGGCGCGGGACGGACGCGGCATCCTCGGGGCTCGGGACCACGCGATCGTCTCGGCCCACTACCTGGGCGTCCTGGCCCGCAGCGGGACGTCCAACGCGCCGATCGCCGACCGATTCCCCGAGCGCGTGCGGTCCGCGACGGGGCTGCAACCCGAGCGCACCCTGGCGTGGTACCGCGCGAACCTCGAGTTCCTGGTGCCGGCCGGTCCGGGCTACGACGTCGACGATGCGTGCGTCGAGTTCGGGATCGGCAACCGCGACCCGCGCTTCGTCGCGGAACTCGTCGGACGCCTCGAGCGCGACCCGAACGATCCGGCGGCGAAGCGGCTGCTCGCGCGCTACGTCCCGGCGGCGAAGTCGCTCACGGGCGGTGCGCTCGCCGGCTGGTACGACGGCGCGCGACCGTTCCTCTACTTCACCGACCGGGGCGGCTTCGAGTGGCGGGTGGACGAGCCGGCTCGGGCTGCGGGCACACCCCGCGCCCGCGTGGGCCGTCCGTACGTGCTGCGCTGAACTCCGAGGCCGAGCTGGATCAGCCGCCGCAGCCCGCGCACGCGTGCGCGATCGTCTGGGCCGGCATCCCCGACTGCATCGATTGCCAGAAGTACGTGGGAGCGACGCCCGCGCGCCCGTCGGCCGGCGCCAGCGTGCGCGCGTCGTAGAGGCGCCCGTCGAGCATCGTCCAGCGGATGGACTCGCTGTTCCGGATGTCGTCGAGCGGGTTCTTCTCCATCACGACGAGGTCGGCGAGCTTCCCGGGTTCGATCGAGCCGAGGTCCTTGTCCAGCCCGACGTAGCGGGCGCCCGAGAGCGTCGCGCAGCGCAACGCCTGCAGGTTCGTGATCCCGCTCTGCTTCAGGAGCCACAGCTCCCAGTGCGCGCCGAGCCCCGCGAGCTGTCCGTGCGCGCCGAGCTGAGCCTGTCCGCCGGCGTCGAGGATGCTCTTCACGATCCCCGCCGAACGCAGGATGTTCTGGTCCTCGTCGGGCGCCATCGTGCGCCGCCGCGAACGCGGCTCCACCACGAACTTCGGCACGAACGCAGCGAGCCGCTCGTTCCGCCACACGTCGGTGTGCTGGTACCAGTAGCTCTCGCCCCAGATCCCGCCGTACCCGACGATCAGCGTGGGCGTGTAGCCCGTCTTCGACGGCCCCCACAGCTGCTGCACGTCGGCGTAGATCTTCTCGACCGGCAGCGAGTGCTCCACGCCCGTGTGGCCGTCGACCACCATCGTGAGGTTGTGCTGGAGCAGCGACCCGCCCTCGGGCACGACCATCATCTCGAGCTCGCGCGCGGCCTGGATCACCTGCTGGCGCTGGTCGCGGCGCGGCTGGTTGTAGCTCTTGACGCTGAAGGCACCCACGGCCTTGAGGCGCCGCAGGTGGCTCTTCGCGTCCTCGAGCGACTCGATGGGCGCCTTGAAGTCGCCTTGCGCGCCGTAGACGATCGTCCCGGTCGAGAACGTGCGCGGCGCGAGCACGAGCCCGGCCTTCTGCAGCTCCGACGCGGCGAAGATCGCGTTCGTGTCGTGCGACGGGTCGTGGATCGTGGTGACTCCGAACGCCAGGTTCGCGTGGCTGGCCCAGTTGCGCTGGGGCGTGATGCCGTTCACGGCCTGAGGCCCGTGCGCGTGCACGTCGATCATGCCCGGCATCACCGTGAGGCCCGAGGCGTCGACCACGCGCGCGCCGGCGGGGATCGAAATGGAACCGCGCTGGCCCACCGCGGCGATGCGGTTCCCGGTGACGACGACGACGCCGTCCTGGAGCACCTCGTCGCCCTTCATCGTGATCACGCGCGCGCCCACGAGCGCGACCGAGCCTTCGACCACGGGGCGTCGCGCCGTGAACGCGATGTTCCGTCCGGCCTCCGGAGCGGCGGGCAGCTTCTCGGGCGCGCCCTCCAGGAACGCGAACGCGTCCTTGAGCTCGCGCTCGTAGAGCTCGGGGCCCAGCGACCAGTGCACGCGCTTCGAATCGCCGGAGAACTGCAGGTTCTCACCGGCGTCCTTGGTCAGGCGCGCGACGGGGAAGGCCTTCGTCGCCGGGCCGATCGCGACCTCGCGGCCGGTCGCTTCGAAGGGCGCGAGGTACGCGTTCCAACGCTCCGTGAACGCCACCCACCGGCCGTCGGGCGAGATCGCGAACTGCGTGGCCCACTCGCTGGCGAAGTGGACGCGCTCGTCGGAGCCGTCGAGCGCGATGCTCCACAGCGTGCGGCGGTCGACGTCCTTCTGCGACTCCTCGGAACCGAGGAACACCCGCTGGCTGTCCGCCCCGAACTGCGGGCGCGAGCCCTTCTTCGTGACGAGCACGGGCTCGCCGCCCGCCGCCGCGACGCGGTAGATGCCGGGATCGCGCGACCACAGCGGCGAAACGAGCCCGCCGCCGCCCGTCTTGCGGTAGACGACCTGCTCGCCGTCCGGGGTGAACACGGGCTCGACGTAGTGGCCTGGCTGCGTCGTCAGCACGCGCTCCGACCCGCTCGGCAGGTCGCGGACGACGACCGCGCCCAGCCCGTCGTCGGTCCACGTCGTGAAGACGACTCGACGGCCGTCGCGCGACCACGAGGGCTCGAATTCGAAGCGCGCATCCTCCGCGGCCATCCGCTTCGCCACGCCTTCGGGCAACGGACGCAACCACACGTGGCCGAGAGCCTGGTAGGCGACGCGGTCCGCGGCGGGCGACACGGCGACGGAGCGCAGAGCCTTGACCGCGAACTCCGCGGGCGCGACTTCGACCGGGAAGCGCACGGCGTCCTGCACCTTGCGCGTGTCCTTGACGTGGAACGGGATCTCGCGCGCCGCCTTGGTCTCGACGTCGATGATCCGGATGCGGCCCTGCGCATACGTGACGATCTCGCGGTCGCCACGGGTCCACGCGAACGCGGGGTAGACGCCGTGGACGGCCCACGTCTCCTGCATGTCGCGCTCGAGCGGCGCGTAGAGCGGCTGCGACTCGCCCGAGGCGACGTCCATCACGAAGAGCGTCGTGACGAAGTTCACGCGCCGCACGAACGCGAGCTTCTTGCCGTCGCGGCTCGGCACCGGACGGCAAGCTCCTCCGGGGCCGTCGACGAAGCGGATGCGCTCGCCCGTCTCGCGGTCGAGACGATCGATCGCGTAGATGCCGGGCGTGACGTCCTTGCTGTACTCGAAGCTGTCGCCCGGCGTCGCGTCGAAGCTGAAGTACACGTAGCGTCCGTCCGGCGAGAACGCCGGTTCTCCCAGGTCCTTCTGCTCGTTCGCGCGCGTCGTGAGCTGCAGGCCCTCGCCCCCGGAGACGTGGTAGAGCCAGATCTCGCCCGCCCCGAGCGAGCGTCGCCCCGTGTAGTGCTTGCGAGCCGCGATCCACTGGCCGTCGGGCGACCACGTCGGACTGTTCAACAGACGAAACGTCTCCTTCGTGACCTGGCGCGCCTCCGTGCCGTCGCGCTTCGCGACCCACACGTTGTCCCCGCCTCCGGCATCGCTCGTGAACGCGATCCACTTGCCGTCGGGCGAGTACCGCGGCTGCATCTGCCACGCGACTCCGCTCTGGATCGCGCGCGCCTCGCCACCCTCGATCGGCATCACGTACAGGTCGCCCAGGAGGTCGAAGCAGATCTCGCGGCCGTCGGGCGACACGTCCAGGCTCATCCAGGTGCCTTCGCGCGCGTCGATCGGGAACTCGTGCGAAGGACCCGGAGGAGCCTGGACGTCCCACGCCGGGACCTTCGGATCTTCGGGGCTCGCCGCGGCGAGGAACGTGCAGAGGAGGAGCGCTGTCGTGGCCATGATGGCGCACAGACTAGCGGCTCGACACGGTGCCGCGGAGACGCACACCGGAAGCGAACTCCGCGTGCTGCGGCGCGCGGCCTCGAGTCGAGCGGGGCCCGAGCCGCGCCGGCTCGGAAAGCCGACCGCCCGCGCTGGCGGAGGATGTGGGCGTGATCCCACCGCGAAGGTTCGTCCCCCGAAGGGTCGGCCGCAGCGCGCCGGAGGCGGCGCGGCAGGAGCTCAGATCTCGGCCACGACGGGCGCGTGATCGCTCGGCCCCGGGCCCTCGCGCGCGGCGAGGTCGATCGTGCAGGACGCGAGCGACTCGTACGCCGGCGGTGTCACGAGCAGGTGGTCGATGCGCAGCCCGGCTTTTCGCTGATAGCCCTTCGTGCGGAAATCCCACCACGTGTAGTGACCGCCCTCCTCGTGGAACTTGCGGAAGGCGTCCTTGAGGCCGATCCCCGTCAGCCCCGCCAGGGCGCGGCGCTCCGGCGTGCTGCACAGGATCTTCTCGTGCCACGCCGCGGGATCGTGCACGTCGCGGTCGTCGAAGGTGACGTTGAAGTCGCCGCACACGACGCCCTTCTCGCCCAGGGGGCACCTCCGCGCCGCGAAGTCGCGCAGGCGCAGGAGCCAGCCCAGCTTGTAGTGGTAGCGCTCGGCGCCGACCTCCTGGCCGTTCACGACGTAGGCGTTGACGATCATGGTGTCGCCGACCTGGGCCGAGATCACGCGCGCCTCGGGGTCCTCGACGCCGTCGTCCATGCCGCGCACCACGTCCTCGATCCGGCCTCGCGCCAGGATCGCGACGCCGTTGTAGGTCTTCTGCCCGTAGGTGGCCGCGGACCAGCCCGCGTCCTCGAGGGGCTCCAGCGGGAAGGCCTCGTCGACGCATTTCGTCTCCTGGAGGCAGACGACGTCGGGCCGGGTCCGCTCCAGGAACTCCAGGAGGCGCGGCAGGCGCGCGCGGACGGAATTCACGTTCCAGGTGACGATGCGCATGCGGGTTCGGGGGGCCTCGACTTGTGCGATTGGGCTTGGGGCGTATCCTACTGAGGTTCCATTCCATCCAGCCGAAACGTGATTCCAAGTTGACCAAAGCCTTCCAAGGCGGCCGCCGCGGGCCTTCCCGCGGACGACGCCCCGCAGCTGCGCCCTCCGGCGCGCCGACGACCTCTTCCGACCCCATCCGGCCCCTCGACCCCACCCTCACGCCGCCCGACATCACCACCTTCCACCACTGGGAGCTGGGTGCAGAGATCCAGGGCGCGATCGAGGCGATGGGCATCACCGTCCCCTCGCCCATCCAACGCCTCGCGATCGGTCCGGTGCTCGCGGGCAAGGACGTCATCGCCAAGGCCGAGACCGGCACGGGCAAGACGCTCGCGTTCGGCGCGCCGATGATGGCGAAGATCGATCCCGCGCGCGCGTCGGTCCTGGGCCTCGTCATGTGCCCGACGCGCGAGCTCGCCGAGCAGGTCCAAAAGGTCCTCTTCGAGCTGGGCAAGCCGCGCGGCATCGAGGTCGCGCTCGTCGTCGGCGGCGAGCCGCTCGAGCCGCAAGTCAAGGCGCTCAAGCGCGGCGCGCAGGTCGTCGTGGGCACGCCCGGCCGCATCCTCGACCTCTACAAGCAGAAGTTCCTGTCCTTCCCCTGGACGGAGTTCGCGATCCTCGACGAGGCGGACGTGATGTTCGAGTTCGGCTTCATCGACGACGTGAAGGAGATCCTCTCCTACACGCCCGAGGAGCGTCAGACGCTGCTGTTCTCGGCGACGTTCCCGATCGAGCTCCTGAAGCTCGCCCGCGAGAACACGCGCGATCCGGCCGAGGTCGCGACCGCCGCCGGACTGAAGACCGTCGACAACATCGAGCAGAGCGTGATCTTCCTCGACGACGAGGACCGCACGCTGGCGCTGATGCGCCTGATCGAGAACAGCGATCCCGAGGACACGTTCCTCGTGTTCTGCCCGCGCCGGACCGACGTCGACAAGCTGATCCGCCGGCTCGAGCGCATGCCGTTCTCGATCAAGGCGCTGCACGGCGGATACGACCAGGCCGCGCGTTTCCGCGTGATGGCCGCGTTCCGCACGGGCGAGGTCAAGGCGCTCATCGCGACCGACGTCGCGTCGCGCGGGCTCGACGTGAAGCACGTGTCGACGGTCGTGAACTACGGCTCGCCGCACGACATCACCGACTACACGCACCGGATCGGCCGCACGGGCCGCGCCGGCCGCAAGGGCCGCGCGATCACGCTCGTCGGCGGCATCGACCGTCGCAAGTGGACGCAGATCGAGCGCGAAGCCACGTGGAAGATCCCCGAGGTCGATCCGCCGCTGCGCGGCGAGCGTCCTCGTCCGCGGCGCGACGAGGTCCCGGTGGGCGAGGAACGGCCGGTCACGGAAGAGCGGCCGGCGCGCGACACGGGTCCCGCTCGCGAGGATCGTGCGCGTTCGGCCCGCCCGGCGCGCGAGGAGCGGCCGCGCCGCGAGGCGCCGCCGCGCGAAACCCGCGCTCGCGAGGACGGCCCGCGCGAAGTCCGTCCGCGACGTGACGACCATCCGACCGCAGCTCCGACGGCACGCCCGCGACGCGACGAACGTCCGCTGCGGGCTCGAGACGAGAGCGCCCCCGCCGCGCGCTCGACCGCGGGCCACGGCCGACCGCGTCCGCAGGCCGACGAAGCACGCGCGGCCGAGCCGCGTGAGAACGGCGGCCGTGCCGAACGTTCCTGGCCGCGGGACGAGCACTCGCCCGCGCGCCCCGGTGCTCCGCTCGCGCGCGATCCGATGCGCCAGGCCGAGCCGCGCCCTGACGACCCGGTCGATCGCCGCGATCGGCCGCTGCGCCAGCGGCCGGAGTCCCCGCGCTGGCCGACGGACGACGAAGCTCCGCCGCGCGAGGAGCGCGCGCGCCGCGAGGACACTCCGCGCGCGGGATCCGCGCGCCAGGGTACGCCGCCGCGCGAAGGGCCGCGCGCCGCGACACCGCGCGACGAAGCCGGTCGATCCCGAACTCCCCGACGCACCTCCGACGGGCCGGCTCCGGCCAACCCGCGCACACGCGAGGAGCACACGGAACGCCACGCCCGCGCGGACGCGCGTCCGGCGCGGGAAGCGTTCTTCGCGCCCGATGCGATCGCTCCCGAGAACGACTTCCGTCCGCGCGGACCGGACTCGGGTCGCGGCGCGAGCCGCCCGGCCGCGCGTGCGACTTCGAACGAGGGCACGGCTCCGCGCGCCGCCGCGGGCCGTCCGCCCACGGGCGCGCGCCACGGCGACGAGGCGCCGCGAGCTCGCGAGCCGCGGCGCGAGGAGACTGCGCCGCGCGCGAGCCACGCACGCGGCCGGGACGAGGACGGCCCCGTGAGGGCGTCGCGCAGCACGCACGCTCCGCGCGGTTCCACGGCGCAGAGGGGTCCCGCTGCACGGCCCGTGGAGAACGAACTCCGCGAGGATTCCCGTCCGCGCCGGGATGCCGCACCGCGCTCTCCGGCGCCGCGGCGCAGCGAGCACGCCCCGCGTTCGGAAGCCGCTCCGCGGGAACCGTCGGCCGCGCGCGCGCGTCAGCCCGAGGCTCCCCGTCCGATCGCGCCGCGTCCGGCCGCTCCGCGCCGCCGTGCCAGTGCTTCGGAGGTCGATGCCGGCGAAGTCCGGCCGATCCAATCGCGTCATCGCGAACCGCGCCCCGAACGCTAGGCCGAGGACGAGACCATGGGCGGTCAGAACCCCTTCCTGAAGAGCCAAGGCGCGCCGAAGCCGACGAAGCCGTACACGATCACGTTCGAACCGAACGGCGTGACGGTGCGGGTCGACCCGGCCAAGGTCCCCTACTCGCGCGACGGCCTGCCGGGCTCGATCCTCGAGATCGCGCTCGCGCACGGCGTCGACATCGACCATGCCTGCGGCGGCGTCTGCGCGTGCTCGACGTGCCACGTGATCGTGAAGCAGGGCTTCGAGACGATCCCCGGCGCGAGCGAGGACGAGGAAGACCAGCTCGACAACGCGCGCGGCCTGAAGCCGACGTCGCGGCTCGCGTGCCAGGCGGTTCCGAACGGGACGAAGGACGTGGTGATCGAGATCCCGGCCTGGAATCGGAACCTGGTCGCGGAAGACCACCACTAGGACCGACACGCGCGGGAAGGACCGCACTCGACGATCGAGACCGGTGTGGTCCGCGGCGCGGTACGGTGGCAGGAACGACCCCGAAAGGTACGCGGTCGAACTCGGGAGGACTCGAGGACCACCGGCGGAGGCGCACGCCAGTCGCCCGAGTGCAGCCCCGCCCGGCGATGCCCGGCCAGGAGCCGGTTCGGATCGAGCGGTCTTCAACCGCCCGTTTTCCTCCCGAATCAAGATTCGGCCAGTCGTTCGGGGGGCGGGCGCACGGGCCCAGCGATCACAGGCGGGCTCGAGAGGCTCGCCCCGGGTTTCGCGGGACACGCCGTCGAAGCGGGCTCGCACCCGCGCCACAATGGGGCGAGCCATGGACGTCCGCCTCGCCAACCCCCGCGGTTTCTGTGCCGGCGTCGACCGCGCGATCGAGATCGTCGAGCGCGCGCTCGAACTGCACGGTGCGCCCGTCTACGTCCTCCACGAGATCGTGCACAACCGGCACGTCGTCGAGGACCTCTCGGGCCGCGGCGTGAAGTTCGTGGACGACCTCACGGAGGTTCCGCCGGGCTCGGTGACGATCTTCAGCGCGCACGGCGTGTCCGACGTCGTCGTGCGCACCGCGACCGAACGCGGCCTGCGCGTCATCGACGCCACGTGCCCGCTCGTCACGAAGGTCCACGTCCAAGCGCAGAACTACGCCGGCAAGGGCCACGAAGTCGTCCTCATCGGTCACCCCGGTCACCCCGAGGTCGAGGGCACGCGCGGCCGCATCCCGGGTCCGGTCTACGTGCTCTCGACGGTCGACGAGGTCGACAACCTGGTCGTGCGCGATCCCGAGCGCCTCGCGTACGTCACGCAGACGACGCTCTCGATCGACGACACGCGCGACGTGATCGACGCGCTCGTGCGGCGCTACCCGCGGATCCAGGGCCCCGAGCTCAAGGACATCTGCTACGCGACGCAGAACCGGCAGAACGCGGTGAAGCGCCTCGCCGACGAGGGCATCGACCTCCTGCTCGTCATCGGCTCGAAGAACTCGAGCAACAGCAACCGGCTCGCGGAACTGGGAGGGCGGCGCGGCGTGCCGTCGTTCTTGATCGACGACGCGCGCGAGATCGAGCCCGCGTGGCTGAAGGGCAAGCGGCGCATCGGCGTGACGGCCGGCGCGTCGGCACCGGAGAGCCTAGTGCAGCGCGTGCTGGCGCGCCTCACGGAGCTCGGCGCCGAGGACGTGCGCGAGATGCAGGGCGTCCCCGAGAACGTCGAATTCAAGCTGCCGGACGAGTTGGCTCGGCGCTGAAGCGGGGTACGAACTCCGCGCCTCCCGCCCCTCGGATACGGATCCGACTCGAACGTCGCGTCACCACGCCGCCGGGCGGAGTCCTACACTCTGGATCGCATGCATCCCGCCGCCTGGCTCCTCCCCCTCCTGCTCGCGTTCGTCGACGCCGAGGACGACGCGCGCGCCGCGCTCGAAAAGGCCGAGAACGCCGCGCGCGCCGGCCGGTACTCCGAAGCGAAGGCAGCCTACGAACGACTCGCCAAGAAGTCGCCCGACACGGAGGCCGGCAAGATCGCCGCCCGCCGCTCGACGCCCTCCGCGTACCTTGGCTGGGACTGGGTCGTCGAGCACGGCCCGTCGTCGAACCGCGTCGACATCGTGCTCATGGGCGACGGCTACGAAATGGAGCACCTGAAGGGCTTCGCCAAGCTCGCGGCCGACATCCCGCCCTTGTTCGAGCGCCAGGCGACGTTTCGCGAGTACTGGAACTACCTGAACTTCCTGCGCTGCGACCTCTTGAGCGCGGAGAGCGGCGTCGACGGCTTCGGCCGCGAGTACGACACGGCGCTCAACGCGAAGACCGGCGACACGTACGCCGGCCACGTCGTGATCGACCGCGGCCGCGTGAGCGCGATGTTCGCGGAGATGCCCGCGCACGACAACCTGGCGATCTGCTTCGTGAAGAACGGCGTGCTCGGCACGGGTGGCGGCGGCGTCGCGACCATCGGCGGCCGCGAGGCGACGACGACCGTGCACGAGTGGGGACACGCGTTCGGCTGGCTCGGCGACGAGTACGAGACCGCGCAGTCGGCGCACCAGGGCGCGACGGGCCGCTCGGCGAACGTGTCCGACACGGCCGATCCCGAGAAGGTGCCCTGGGCGCACTGGCTCGAAGCCAAGCACCCTGGCGTCGGCGTGTACGAGGGCGCCGCGGCGCGCGCGAAAGGCGCGTGGCGCCCCACGACGACCGGCTGCACGATGGCGAGCGGCGAGCGCTTCTGCCTCGTGTGCCAGGAGGCGCTCGTCCTGCGCATCTACGCCTACGTCGATCCGATCGACACCTGCGCGCCGGAAGCGCAGCCGAACCGCGGGAAGCCGTCGCTCGAGCTCGGCCCCGAAGGGCTCACGTTCGACGTGCAGGTGATGCGACCCACGTCGCACGCGCTCGACGTCACGTGGTGGATCCTGCCCGAGGCGCGCTTCCCCACGACGGGCGGCGGCTCGATCCCGGGCGGGCGGTCGCAGGCCGGCGCGAAAGACCGCGCGCGCCGTGGCGCGCTCGTGCCGATCACCGACGAGCCGTTCCGCCCTCCGAGCGGCGCGCCCGACGGCAAGCACCAGTTGAAGCTCGCGGCGAAGGATCTCGAGCCGGGCAAGTACCTCGTCGTCTGCCGCGCGAAGGACGGGACGAAGCTGCGCGGCGAGAAGTGGCCGTGGGTGCTGAAGGACGCGGACGGCGTGCTGGAGTCCGAGCGCGCCTGGTGGATCACCGTGAAGTGACTCGCTGCGCGGCGCGTGGCCGCGGTGCGTGCGGACACGACGCGGCGACAGCACGCTCTCGACCGCTTCTCGCACCGCGGCCGCGTCGGGATCAGGACGCCGTGCCGCGCGCGATGCGCACCGTGGAAGGCAGCGCGATCGAGCCGTCGGCCGTGCGATGCGCGGCCAGGGCGCGCTCGAATTCGGCGACGAAGCGCTCGCGTTCCTGGGCGGTGCGTCCCTCGAGAGCCCGCCGCGCGCAGCCCGAGCCCTCGGTGTAGAAACGCGCGCCCTCCGCCGCGGACGCGAAACGCGGCTCGACACGCACCGCGTGTTCCGTCACATCGCTGAACCCGCCGGCGCGGAGCACCTCGGACAGGGCACCCGGCCGTCCGAGCCGCATCGGCCCGGGCGCGTCCGGGGCGGCAGGCTCCAGGCCGAACGCGCGTTGCACCACACTGGGCGCGAGAGCACAGAACGGGACCTCGGAACCCTCGCCCCAGACGCACGCGGCGAACCGCGCCCCGGGGCGCAGGACGGAACGGACCGCGCGCGCGACGGCGACGGGCTCGGGGACGAGCATGATCGCGAAACGCGACACCGCGGCGTCGAACGGTCCGAGGCCGGAGAGGTCGGTGGCGTCCCGCGCGAGGAACTCGGCCTGTCCGACGCCGGCTCGCGCGGCGTGCTGCCGCGCGAACTCCACCATCGGTTCGGCCAGGTCGATCCCGAGGACGTGACCCGCCACGCCGACCATCCGTGCGACCGTGAGCGAAGGCTCGCCGTTCCCGCAGCCGACGTCGAGCACCGAGTCGCCCGTTTCGATCGCGGAGAGACGCGCGAGCTCCAGGCTGAGCGGCCCGGCGAACGCCTCGAACGACGCGAACCACTGGTCCCAGCCGGGAGCGGCGGAACTCCAGCTTTCCCGCTGCAAGCGCAGCATGTCCGCCAGCGCGACCTCGTCGCGTTCCGCGGTCATGGGGCGAGCCTGGCGCGCACGATCTCGAAGCGGCCCGGGCCGACGGAGACGTCCAGGCCGCGTCCCGTGACCGTCAGCGCGCCGAGCCCGCGACCGAGGAGATCGACGCGCTCCGCGCCGAAAGGTTCGCGCGCGAACGAGACTTCGACGTTGCTGGCCTCGCCGCGCACGTCGGCCAGTCGGACCTCGATCGTCCCGTCCGGACCGGGCTGGATCGCGAGCGGGACGATGCCGCTCGCCGGCCCGAACACGCGTCGGCCGTCGCGCTCGATGCGCGCGATCCGCACGAGAGGCTCGCGCGGCGAGGCCGCGCCCCCGGGCGCCGTGAAGGCGACGCGCAGGGGTGGCATCGCGCGCTCGAGCATGGCCGCATCGAGACCCGCCGACTTCCAGCCGGCGGGGCGCGCGAGCACGGCGAATGCGCCGCTGCGCGCGCTCTCCGCGCCCGCCTCGGCCAGGACCACCTCGAACGCGCGCTCGTTCCAGCGGAAGGAGAGCCCGCTCTCGCCGAGCAGCGCGAAGGTCGCCGTGCCGTCGGTGGCCGCGGCCCAACCGTCGAGCGCGCGCAGGTTCGCAGCGTCGGCGGAGACCGCCGCGAAACCGAGCGGGATCGAGACCAGGGCATTCGCGGCCGCGTGCGCCAACGGGAAGGTCGCGACGACGTCGCCACCCCGGTCGAAGAGCTCGACGCGCGTCTGGATCTCCAATCCGGCGGCGCCGGACGTGACGCGGATCTCCGTCTCGACGCGTGCTCGCGCGGACGACCGCACGCTGCGCACGATCGCGCGCAGGGGACCGCGTTCGACGAACTCGATCTTCTCCAGGACGCCGATGGGTTCGGGCGCCGACCCGGGCGCGACCCACGAGAGCTGATCGCCGCCCTCGCGCAGGAACTCCAGGTCCTTCGACGGCAGGCGCAGGCGCGTCAGCCCGCCCGTCGCCGGGTCGATCGCCACCTCCAGGTCGTCCGTGCGGATCGTCCAGCCCTCGAGACGGACGCGCGCCGGCGCCTTCGTCTCGGCCAGCGGATCGCGGCGCACGAGCAACGCGGTGGGCGTGGTGCCGGCGCCCAGGAACTCGAACAGCATCCCGCCGGTCGAGCTGCGCTGCGCGGCGAGATCCCCCTCGTGATTCGCGACGCGGAGTTCGCCGTCGGGCAACTCGAGCAGGGACCGGCGCGCCCACGGCAAGGGGTCGAGGATCGCGAGCGCGACGCCTTTACCCGGCGGCGGGGTGGCGACCTGGAGGCGCGCGAGGCGTGCGGTGGCGGCGGCCTGCGCGCGCTGTCCGACGGCGCGGGCTCCGGCCGCGGCCCGCGGAGCTTCGAGCTCGGCGGCGCGGTGCAGACCGCGCCACGCGGCCGCGAGGTGGCGTCCGGGTTCCGGCGCGCCGTCGAGCAGGGCGAGAGCTTCGACGACGCCGGACCGCGCGAGCTCGCGCTCCGCGCCGCGCACGGCCGCCGAGGCTTCGAGCTCCGCGTGCATCCCCGCGCGGGCGAGCGGCGCGAGGGCCGGCGTGTCGGAGCGCCGGGCGCGCGGGCGCGCGGCCTCGGCGACCTCGACGAGCGAACTCCAGCGCAGGTCGGGCGCCATCTCGGACGGAACGAGCTCCGCCGCGTGAGCGAGCGTCTCCCGCGCCGACGGCGCGGACACGTCGCACAGCACGGGGATCGGCGGGCGACCACCAGATCCCGCCGCCGCCGCCGTCCAACCGCGCCAGATCGCCGGATCGAGCCGCAGCGGCCCCTCGATCCGCACGAAGGGGGCGACGGTCGCGACTTCCACGCCGGCCGATTCCCAGAGCGCGAACGGCGCGCCGAGCTTCTTCGACGCGCTCTCGATCAGCACCGTCCGCGTGCCGGAGGAGGCCAGCATTTGCGGCAGATGCGCGATCCGGCCGAGTTCGCCCTCGACGCGCGCGAGGTTGCTGCTGGAGCCGAGCAGGCGCTCGGTCGCGAGCTTCTCGAAGGACAGACGCCGTGCCAATCCGTCCGCGCCCAGGCGCGACGCCGATCGCCGGTCGAGGCTGGATGCGAAGGTGCGCCAGGTCCCGGCCCGCGCACGCTCGACGAGGCGCGCGAGTGCCGCGGGATCTCGCGCGGCCAGCGCCTCGATCGACGCCGCGTCGCCGCCGACGACGGGCAGGTCCGCGGGCAGGACGCCCTCGGCGAGAGCGGCTCCGAGATCGTCGTCGAACGGCAGAGCGGCGATCAGGTCGATCCGAGCGGACTTGCGGCCTTGTCCGGCTGCCGACTGCGCGGCGAGCCGCTCGGTCAAGCGCTCGCGGAACGCGCTCTTTTCGCCCGCGAGGAGCGCGTCGAACAGCGCGCGCTCGCCGTCCCCCTCGTCCACGACGCCGCCGAAGATCGCGCCGGCCCGGCGGTTCCCGATGTACCGCGCGAGATCCGCGCGATCGGAATCGGCGAGCTCCGGGAGTGACGCGGCGGCGCGCGACAGCCAGCGCGCGCGGAAGCGCGGGTCCGTCGCCCCGTCGCGGCGCCAGGCGATCGTCACGGCGAGCACGCGCAGACGCGGATCCTCGGGGAGCTGCAGGGACGCGAGGCTCGCGGGCGACGCCACGTCGATCTCGAGCAGGGCGTAGCCGCGCGCCGGGTAGCCCTCGCCATCCCGCGGCGCGTAGCCGTCGGGACCGCCGGCCGGGACGCGCAGCGGAACGGCCACGCGCTCCCGATCGACGCCCTGGACCGTGATGGCGGTCTCGATCTCGGCACCGCTCGTGTTCACGACGGCCAACCACAGCTCGTAGAAGCGGCCGCCGTCGAGCGGATCGAAGCCGATGCGCTGACCGCGCGCCGCGAAGGAAACGGGCGCCGAGCCACGCGCGAAACGCAGCGGGACACACGGGCCGGTCCACACGAGGCCGCGCGGCAGCAGGGTGGCGTCCACCGGATCCGCCTCGCGTTCGAGCGCGCACAGCGCGGAGAGGTCGATGGCCGCCCAGGGATCGCTCACGTCGGAGCCGGGGCGCAGGAATTCCGGGCCCACTTCGGCGTCGAGCGCGGTGACGACCGCGCCCGCGGAGCTCGGCAGACCGGACACGCGCAGGAGGCCGCCCGCGAGCTCGTCGCGGAAGACCTCGACCGCCGCGCCCTCCGCGCGCTCGACGCGCACGTCGTCGACCTGGAAGACGACCTGTCCCCCGCCGCATCCCCGGGCGACGAGCTCGACCGTGCGGACCGTGCTCTCCTCGCGCAGCGGGACGCGGACCTCTTCCCAGGTGCCCGTGGCGGATGCGCGCGCGGCCAAGGTGCGCCGTCCATCGGCGTACGAGACCTCGATGCCGCGCGCTCCGCCGCGTGCGTCGGGGACGCGCACCCGGTAGACGAGCACGTCGCCCGCGCGGGTCTCGAAGGGCTCGCAGGGCAACGCGACGGCCGGGTCGGCGGGCTGCTGCGCCGGCGGAGCGGCGAGGAAGGTCAGGACGCGGTCGGAGGGGGCCGCGGACTGGATCGACCGGGCGTGCGCCGACGCGGAGAGGACGACGGCGGCGAGAAGGGGCAGGCTCGTGGGTACGCGCAGCATGGGGATCCCGGAAGTCTACTGCGCGCGGGAAGTGGAAGCCGTTTCCTACCCTGGCGTACGCGGAACGATGGAGATGCAAGCACTCACGGCGCTCGACCTCTACGAGCGCACGGTCCAGGACCCGGCGCGCGCCGTCGACCTCCTCGTGTCCCGGCACGGCGGGAGTCCGCGCATCCTGGGCGAGGACTTCGCCGGTTCCGCCGCCCTGTCGCGCTGCTGGGTCGAGCGCGTGCCGGGCGGCCGCGCGATCGCGGTCGACCTGGACGGCGCGAGCCTCGGGCACGCGCCGCACCCGCTCGTCGAGGCGCACGTGCTGGACGCGCGCTCGCCCACGCTCGCGAGGCTCGGCCCGTGCGACGTCGTGCACGCCGGCAACTTCTCGATCGGAGAATTGCACGCGCGAGCGGAGGTCCTCGGCTGGGCGCGATCGGCGCATGCGCGGCTCGTCCACGGCGGGATCGTGGCGGTCGACACGTACGGCGGAGAATCGGCCTGGCGCATCGGTGCGCTCGAGCGCCGACGCCGCGAGCACGACGGGTCGGAGATCCGCTGGCTGTGGGAGCAGCGGGCCGCGGACCCGCTCACGGCCGAGGTCGTGAACGCGCTCTCGTTCCGCGTCCTCTGGAAGGACGAGGTCGTGATCGACCGGCCGGACGCCTTCGTCTACCGCTGGCGCTTGTGGTCGGTGCCCGAAATCATCGACGTCCTGCGCGAAGCCGGCTTCGCGGCGGTGGACGCGCACACGCGGCTCGACGCGCTGGCGCCTGGAGTCCCCGAGGATCCCGCTGTGCACGCGGGTTGCGTCGCGCTCGTGACGGGGCGCAAATGAACGCGAGCCGCCCGCGGGTGGATCACCCGCGAGCGGCCCGAGCGCTCGAGCAGCAGGTCGCCGGCCCGCGATCGCGTGCGGCGACCCTTCGAGTCACAGTCCGTCGATCGTGAACGGGAACGTCATGTAGAGGTGCCCGTTCGAATCGACGTAGGTCGCCAGGCTCTGGTGGATGCCGTTCAGGGAGTCGAGCAGCTCGCCCTGGACGACCAGCCCCGGGAGGACGGTCAGGCGCAGACGCTGCGACCACTGCGACGGATTCGACGGGAAGACCTGCGGGTTGAACATGACGGTCTGCATCGAGAAGTTGAGCTGTCCCGTCGTGAGGTTCGGAACGCGCAGGCTGGGACGATCGGTCATCGTGACCGGCCACGACTGGCGCACCGAGGTCAGGTGCGTGGCGTACGTGTGACCGAACAGCGTGACGCTCGAGCCCGTGCCCCCGCGGCCCACGAGCTGGTGGCACTCGGCGGCGTTCAGGCAGACCGTCAGGGTCGAGCTCGCCGGCGGCGTGAAGTTGTCCGTCGCGACGAAGACCAGGTTCGTGATGCCGGCCTGGTTCGCGGCGGGCGTGAACGTGCACGTGATCGAAGCCGGGTTGCCCGGCGTCGGCACGCAGGTGACGTTCGGCGTGTTCGTCGTCTCGACGATGTTCACGATCTGGTTCGCCTCGGGGCCGATCGCCTGGACGGAGAACACGACGGGCACGCCGACCGAGGCCATGAGACAGCCCGACGGCGAGTTGATGAAGATCGGCGGGGTGTTCTGCACGGTGCCGGTGGCGAAGCACTGGCGGGTGTTGTCGAGGAAGTCGACGCCGTCGGACGCTCCACCCGGGCCGTCGTAGGCCGTTCCGGGCTGGTCGAAGCGGCCGAGCTGGAAGAAGTTCACGCCGTCGCCGGCGTTGATGCCGACCGTGGCGGGCGTGCCGCCGAATCCGCTGGTGCCGCCGGAAGCGTCACCGGTCGTCCACTGCATGTCGCCGTAGCAGAAACACACGTTCTGACCGAGGCCGACGAAAGGGTCGGTGCCGTCGCTGATGATGACCTGGAAGGTCGAGCGCTTGTCGGCCGCCGCGCTGTAGTACCCGACGTGGTCCCACGTCACCGTCAAGCGGTTCGACTCCACCTTGTAGTAGACGACCCCGCTGGCCGTGTTGCGCGTGTCGACGTCGGCCCAGAAGGGCGCGATCATCGGGAAGCTGTTCACGGGGAACCCGGTCGACGTGAACGTGCTGAATCCCGCGCCGAACGAGAGGTTCCCGTTGTTGTTGATGAACACCTGGTTCTGGGGCGAGCCGAACAGGTCGAAGCTGAACGGCAGGTTGACCGCCAGCGTCGTGTCGTCGTCGTTGCGCTGGCACGGGTCGCCGGGATTGGCCGGTCCGCTGCCGCCGAGGTTGCCGTCGAACGTGACGACCGTGTGCGTCGCGTCGACCGGGATGCACAGGCTTGTCGTGTTGCCCAGATTGCAGCCGCCTTCGGTGATGGGCCCTTGGCCCTCGTAGACCTTGGTGCCTTGGGCGATGGCGAGCGGGGACAAGGCGACGGCCAACAGGAGTGTGGAGAGACTCTGCGGACGAATCATCGGTGAACCTCGATGCGAGAAGCTTGGGAAAGAGCTGTCCGTGCCGGCCTCGGGGAGGCGGGGGGGCAGCGACGCGTGTATTGGCTGCCCGCGCTCCGGATCCGTCAAGTCAGACTGCAATCAGCGCAGCGCCAATTCGGCGTGAACATGGGTACAGTAGGAGTGTGCAATCCAAACTACATCTCGGTGGCCGTCGATTCCTCCGCACACTCTCCGTGTTCGCGTGCCTCGTGCTCGGCACGACCGCGACGCTCGCGCAGGACCTCGCGCTGCCCGGCCCGCACGGCGCGGGCAAGCGCACGGTCACGGTGACGCGGCCGGGCGGATCGACGTTCAGCGCGCTCCTCTACTACCCCGCCACCACGACGGGCTCGGACACGCCCTTCGACGCGAGCGCAGCTCCGTACGGCGGAATCGCGTTCGGCCACGGATTCGTGCAGACGGTCGACGCGTACGAGAGCACGCTGCAGCACCTCGCGACGTGGGGCTGGTTCGTGATCGGCGCGACGACCCAGGGCGGCCTGTTCCCGACGCACCAGGCCCTCGCCGACGACATGAGCCACACGTTGACGTGGCTCGAGCAACAGGACGCCGACACGGGCTCCCCCTACTTCGGAGCGATCGACACGGCCGCGTTCGGCATGACCGGCCATTCCATGGGCGGCGGCGCGAGCATCCTGGCCGCGGCCGCGGATCCGCGCGTCCGCGCTCTGGCCCCGACGGCTCCGGCCGAGACGAATCCGTCAGCGATCGCAGCAGCAGGCAGCGTGCTCGTCCCGACGCGCTTCGTCTGCGGCTCGCAGGACGGCACGGTCCCCACCGCGTCCAACGGCCAACTCATGTACGACGCGGCCGGAGGCCCGCGCCAACTCCTCTCGATCCTGGGCGGATGGCACTGCGGGTTCGTCGACACGCCGGCGTTCGGCGGTTTCGGCTGCGACTCCGGGTCGATCCCGCGCGCCGAGCAGCTCGCGATCGTCCGCCGCCACCTCACCGCGTTCTTCCGGTTGCACCTCGACGGCGTCGACAGCTCGTGGAACTCGGTGTGGGGCCCTGCGGCTCTGCTCGACGCCACCACGAGCTTCCAGCGCGACGCCGACGTCCGCTTCACGCCCAACGCCGCGCGCAAGGCGGGCTTGGCCGACCAAGTGCTCGACTACGAGCTCCTCGTCACGAACACCGGCACCCGGGCGACGAGCTTCCAGCTCTACGTCGAGAACGGGCAGTGGACGACGGCCCTGAGCGCACCCGCCACGCCGGTCCTGGCTCCCGGCGGCACGGCCACGGTGCACGTCCTCGTCACGATCCCGGCCGTGTCGGCGCTCCCGACGGATCGCTGCCTGGTGTCGGCGCGCAGCGACCTGGATGGGCACACCCGGGGGTACGCGCGGCTCGGCTCGCGGCGGCTCTAGGCCGAGTCCGGGGCCTGGACGATCCACGTCCAGTTCCTGGACCGCAGCCGGACGGCGGCCAAGGGACCGGCACCGCGGCCCGGCCTGCCGCACGACGGCGCTCTTGCGCACGGATCCCGAACGGACTGGATTCTCCCTGGGATCCCGTCGATCCCCCGGTGTCGGTCGGCGTGACGCAACCTCCAGGTTCGTCCAGGATCGCGGCCGGTACAGCACTTGCTCAGCGCGTACGCCTTGGTCTGGATCCTCCTCAGCGCGATCGTCCTCGGACTGGCCACGGCACTTGCGCTGACCGCGGCCCGGCGCGCGGCGAAGGGTCATCTGCGCCACACGCTCGCGGAGCGCGACAAGGCGCGGACGACGGGCAGCCACCAGGCCCGGCTCCAGCACCCCCACATCGACCTCTCGCGCTGCATCGGCTGCGGGACCTGCGTCGCGGCCTGCCCCGAGGAGGGCGTGCTGGAGCTCGTGCACGGCCAGGCGGTCGTCGTCCACGGCGCGCGCTGCGTCGGCCATGGCCGGTGCGCGGCCGAGTGCCCGGTCGGCGCCATCGCCCTGACCCTCGGCGACGTCAGCGACCGGCGCGACCTGCCCGTGCTGCGGGAGAACCTCGAGTCGCCGCACGTTCCCGGTCTCTTCCTCGCCGGGGAGGTCACGGGTTATGCGCTCGTCCGGACCGCCATCACGCAGGGGACCGCCGCGGCGGACCAGGCCGCCCGCCGCTCGCGGTTGCACGCCGCGCCCGCGATCCGACGCCACGTGCAGGGACAGGCTGGCGGCGGAGTCGCCGTCGCCGAGTTGCCCGAGGATTCGCGGGTCATCGACCTCGTGATCGTGGGCGCCGGCCCGGCCGGCATCGCGTGCTCGCTGCGCGCCAAGGAGCTGGGGCTCGCATTCACCACGCTGGAACAGGACGAGCTCGGCGGGACGGTCGCGAAGTACCCGCGGCGCAAGCTCGTCATGACGCAGCCCGTCGAACTGCCGCTCGTCGGCCGGCTGTCGCGCACGAGCTACTCCAAGGAGGAGCTCATCGAGATGTGGCAGCGCGTCGCGCGCCAGCACGAGCTGCCCATCCAGCACGGCCAGCAGTTCACGCGCGTCGAACGCCTCGAGGACGGCACGCTCCGCGTCCACACGCAGACGGGTCACGTGGACGCGCGGTCCGTGGTGCTCGCGCTTGGCCGTCGCGGGACGCCGCGTCGACTCGGGATCCCGGGCGAGGAGCTCCCGAAGGTCGCCTACTCGCTGCTCGACGCGCACTCCTACCAGGGGCGCCGCATCCTGGTCGTCGGCGGAGGCGACAGCGCGGTGGAAGCCGCGGTCGGCCTCGCGGAGCAACCCGGGAACCAGGTCGCGATCTCCTACCGCAAGGACGCGTTCTTCCGGCTCAAGTCGCGCAACGAGACGCGCGTCGCCGAAGCGCTGCGCGACGGATCGCTGACCGCCCTGTTCGGGAGCGAGGTGCTCGCCATCGGGCCCGATTCCGTCTCGCTGCGACTCCGCGACGGAACGGCCAAGGCCGTACCGAACGACGAGGTCTTCGTGTTCGCGGGCGGCACCCCTCCCACGGAGGTCCTCGAGGCGTCCGGAGTCTCGCTCGATCCGAGGCAGCGTGAGGAAGCGCCGCAACTGGCCGAGCAGGGCACCGGCCTCGTGCCGGCGCTGTGCGTGGCACTCGCGCTCGCGGTGGCGGTCCTCGTCTGGGTCGTGGTGCACGCCGACTACTACATGGCCTCGAACCTCGACAGGCCGCACCATCCCGACCACGCACGGCTCGGACCGACGGGGTCGATCGGTCTCACGTGCGGGATCGCCGCGGCGGCGCTGGTGCTGGCGAACCTCTCCTACCTGGCGCGGCGTTCGGCGCGGTTCGAGTGGATCCCGGGATCCCTGCGCGCATGGATGACGTCGCACGTCGTGACCGGGATCGGGGCACTGCTGCTCGTGCTCGTGCACGGCGCCATGGCCCCGCGCTCCACCGTCGGCGGGCACGCGGCCTGGGCCATGGCGTTCCTCGTCCTGACGGGCGCGATCGGGCGCTATCTGTATTCGTTCGTCCCGCGCGCGGCCAACGGGCGCGAGCTGGAGCTGGACGAAGTCCGCACCCAGCTGACGGCGCTGTCCGCGGAGTGGGACCGCGGCCGCGGCGGATATGCCGAGTCGCTCCGCGCCGAGGTCGAGCGCGTCGTGACGGAGGAGCGCTGGCAGGGCTCGCTCGTGAATCGGATCCACGCCCTCGTCACGAGCCAGCGGGCCGCGAGGAAGCGCATCGCGGCGCTGCGCGCTTCGGCGCGGGCGGAGGGCGTCGCGACCGACCACATCGAGCGCATGTCCGAGCTCGCCCGTCGCGCGCAGTACACGGCGCTGATGGCGTCGCACTACGAGGACCTGCGTGCGATCCTCGCATCCTGGCGCTGGTTCCACCGCTGGGCCGCGCTGTTCATGGTGTTGATCGCCGGTTGGCACGTGTTCCTCGCCCTGCGCTACGCGCACCTCGGCTCATGAAACCCGGCAAGGCAGGACTCTGGGTCGGGATCGCGTCCGCGTGCCTCGCGATTTCGCTCGCTCTGTGGGACACGCGTGCGGCTTCGCCCGGTCCGATCAGCTCGGTCCACGCGATCTCCGCCGGGATCGACGGCGACGACTGCGAGGTCTGTCACGGCGGATCGCCGGCCGAGTTGCGGGCGGCCTGCGCCGCCTGCCACGCGGACGTCGAGGCCCAGGTCGCGAACAGCACGGGCTTCCACGGGACCCTCAGCGAGGCTGCGCGCTGCGGCCGGTGCCATTCCGAGCACCACGGCGCCGAGTTCGAGCTGGCCGGCGCGGGTGCGTTCGCGCTGGCCGGCGTCTCCGATCGCTCGAAGTACGCGCACGAAGCGCTCGGTTTCGAACTCTCCGGAGACCACACCCGCGGTCTCGCCTGCAGGGCCTGCCACGAGAACGCGGACGCCGTCCTGCTGGCCGACGGCGCCCACCGGTTCCTCGGCGAGTCGCAGGCCTGCGCGAGCTGCCACGACGATCCGCACGCGGGAAAGCTCGCGGACTGCCGCTCGTGCCACGGCGAGACCGAGCCCTTCGCCAAGGTCGCGGAGTTCCAGCACCCCGCCACGTTCGCTCTCGCGGGCGCCCACGGGCGTGCGGGCTGCGTCGCGTGCCACCCGCGCGGAACGGAGTTCGCGATCGAGGCGGGCGGCAGCGAGGAGGCGACGCGCCCGGCCCGGACCTGCGAGGCGTGCCACGCGTCGCCGCACGCGGCCCCCTTCGTCCAGGCGGTCGCCGCGCGGCTCTCCGTGCAGGCCGGCGCGTCCTGCGTCGGCTGCCACACGATCGAAGGCGGGTCGTTCCAGCGCGCGCTGCCGCTCAGTCCGGCGGACCACGCGGCGACGGGCTTCGCGCTGGATCCGCCCCACGACCAGGCGGCGTGCACGTCCTGCCACCCGCGTCTCGCGGCGCCCGGCGCGCACGCCGAGGCGTTCGCCGACTACCGCGTCTCGCACCCGGGCCGATCACCCGACGCCTGCGCCGCGTGCCACGCGGACCCGCACGGCGGACAGTTCGGCGCGGGGCCGTTCGCAGAGAAGGGATGCCTCGCCTGCCACGCGCGCGAGAGGTTCGACCCGCCCACGTTCGGCGTCGAGCAGCACGCGCTCACGAAGTTCGCGCTGACGGGCCGGCACGCGGATGCGGCGTGTCGGGATTGTCACCCGCAGGTCGGGCGCGAGCCGCGCGCCTTCCACGGGACGGACACCCGCTGCTCCGCCTGCCACGCCGACGCGCACGCGGGGTTCTTCGCGCAGTCCGCCGCCGATCCGGAAGCGCGCGGCCGCGCCGAGGACTGCTCCGCGTGCCACACGACGTCGAGTTTCTCCGGAGCGAGTTCGGCGAGCTTCGACCACGCGCGCTGGACGGGATACCCGCTGGTCGGGGCTCACGCCGAATCGCGCTGCGATGCGTGCCACGCCCGACGCTCCGTCGCCGACGACCGCGGGCGCAGCTTCGGAACCGTCGCGGAGTCGTACCCCGGGCCACGGGACGACTGCGCCACCTGTCACGTGGACCCGCACGGCGGATTCTTCGCGCGACGCCCCGAGGCGCCGGCCTGCACGACCTGCCACACGCCCCACGGGTTCGAGGTCGCGCGCGGCGACTTCGATCACGCGCGCTGGGCGGGGTTCGCGCTCGAGGGCGCGCACGGGCGCGCCGCGTGCGACGCGTGCCATGCGCCGCGGGCCACGGACGCGTCGGTGATCGGACCGGGCAGCGTGGTCCCGGCGACTCGAAGGACGATCCACGCCGGAGACGGCTCGTTCCAGGAGTGCTCGACGTGCCACGCGGACGTGCACGCGGGCGTCTTCGACGGACCCGGCCGGCCGCGCAACGTCACGGGCCGCGCGAGCTGCGCGCGCTGCCACTCGACGGATTCGTTCGCGGTGCCGCTCCCGGGTGCGTTCGACCACGCGACGTGGACGCGGTTCGAGCTGACCGGCGCCCACTCCAAGGCGGAGTGCGCGAGCTGCCATCCCCGGGACGGCGCCGCGACCGCGCAGGCCGCAACCTACGGCCGCGCGCCCGGCACACGCTGCGCCGACTGCCATGCCGATCCGCACGCGGGACAGTTCGCGCGCGGCGGATCCACCGACTGCGCACAGTGCCACGCCACGGCGCCGAGCTTCCTGGCCCTGGACTTCGACCACCAACACGACGCGCGCTTCGCGCTCGATACGACGCACGCGAAGCTCGCGTGCAGCGCTTGCCACGTGCCGTGGCCGCTTCCCGGCGGCGGCAGCGCGGTCCGCTACAAGCCGCTGGGCGTCGTGTGCGGCGACTGTCACGCTGCACGCAGAGGAGGACAGTGATGAAGGCCTTCCCGTACGGCGCTCTGGCGATCCTCCTGCTCGGGAGCTTCGCGAGAGCGGACGACGTGCGCATCGAGATCCGCGTGACGAGCGCCGCCGGCTCGACCGTCTACGTCGACCGTGGATCCGCGAACGGCCTCGCCGACGGCGATCGCGTCCAATTCCGCCTGGATTCCGGCGCGATCGCGAACGGCACCATCCGCAACGTCTCCGCGAACAGCGCGCGCGTCGAGCTGGATCCGCTCTCCGCGCGTCCGTCCCTCGGATCGCGGGGCGAGGTGGTCGTGCCCGACTCGCGCCCCGGCGCGTCGCAGGCAGGCCGCGGCGACCTGGGGAAGCCGCCGGTCGACCACCCGCCCTGGACGCAGGCGCCCGAGTCCTGGGACAAGGATCGGCCGCTTCTCGCCCCCGCCTTCGCGATCACTCCCGAGGAGCGCGAGTCGCGGCTCTTCGGCCGAGCCTGGTTGCGATACGACGGCACGTGGGACGCGCAGGGCGACCGGAACTACGGGCTCGCCGCCGTCGGCACGGACATGACGCTCGAGAACCCGTTCGGCGACGGCGGCGCGCTGCGACTCGACGCGGAGGCCTTCACGCGGATGAGCGACGTCGGGAGCGACGATGGCCTGTACCAGTACGACGACACGCGCGTCCGCCTCGACCGCTTCTCGTATCAGGTCGGCGGCACGGTGGATCGCCCGAACCAGTTCCTCGTCGGTCGATTCATGCAGGCCGGGGTTCCCGAGCTGGGCCTGCTCGACGGTGGCGAATGGAACCACCGGACCGACGGCGGCTCCGAGTTCGGAGCGTCCGTCGGCTGGATGCCCGAGCCGTTCCCGGATCGCATGTCGTTCCAGGACCTGCAGGCCGCGATCCACTACCGCCACGCGTTCGACGTGAAGCGCCAGAACAGCGTCGGGATCGCGTACCAGAACACGTGGCACGACGGGGAGCAGGACCGCAACCTCTTCGTCCTCGACGCCGAGGCGCGGCCGTCGGAAGAACTCTCGCTGCGCGCAGCGGCCTGGGTCGACCTCTACGACTCCGCGGACACGATCAAGGGATCCGGGCCCGAGCTCACCCAGGCGCGTTTCTCGGGCACGTGGACCCCGACCCCGGGCGCGGGCGTGGGTCTCTTCCTCAGCGAGCAACGCATCCCCGAGATCCTGCGCGACGAGTTCCTGGCGCGCCGCGCCGACGACGTGCGGAACAGCGTCGTCGACCGCATCGGCCTGAACGGCTGGACCACGGTCGGACAGCGGACGCGCCTCGATGCGCGCATCGAGCAGTGGAGCGACGAGGCCGACGACGGAGTGAACGGCGAGATCGGGGCCACGTTCTCCGAGCTGTTCGGCGCGCGAAGCTCGCTCGCCGCCACCCTCCAGTACGCCGACGGCTCGTACAGCTCCGGCCCGGGCGCGCGGCTGCAAGCCCGCGACACGTTCGGGTCCACCAACGTCAGCCTCGGGCTGCAGTCCTTCTGGTTCTCGCAGAAGGACTACGGCGGCGAGGACGACCAGCTGGCCCAGCACTCGCTGTTCGGTACCGTCGACGTGCCGCTCTCGGACCACTGGGACCTCTCGTTCGTCGGCGACCGGTCGATCGGCGACGAACTCGACTCGTGGACGGTCGGTTTCCTGCTCCAGACCCGCTTCTGAGATCCACCATGCAACCGCGAATCGTCTTCGGAATGCCGCGCGCGCACGCTGCGATCCTGTCCCTCGCGCTGGCCCTCGGGCTCCTCGCCTGCGCGATCGATGGCGGGAAGCGGAACGGATGGGACCCCGTCGAGCCGCAGCAGTGGCAGGCGGAGCGCGGGCCCGTGGTCCCCCACGACACGTTCCCGAGCGACTGCGGGCTGTGCCACGAGGGTTCGTCCTGGCACGCGATCCGCGACGATTTCTCGTTCGACCACGCGCGTCAGGCTGGCCTCGCGCTCGTCGGAGCGCACCAGAACGCCGAATGCCTGCGCTGCCACAACGACCGCGGGCCCGTCGAGATCTTCGCGCAGCGCGGCTGCATCGGCTGCCATGAGGACGTGCACCAGGGCGGACTCGGCGCGACCTGCGTGGACTGTCACGACGAGGCGGCGACCGACTGGCGACCGAAGGCCGCGATCGCCGAGCACGCGACCACGCGCTTCCCCCTCGTGGGCGCGCACGCCTCGACGGCCTGCTGGGCCTGCCACCCGGGCGCACAGGTCGGGAACTTCGCGAACACCACCACGAACTGCGTCGACTGTCACGCGAAGGACCTCGCGCTGGCTGTCGAGCCCGACCACGCCATCCAGGGATGGACCGATTCGTGCCAGCGCTGCCACCTGCCGACCGACTGGTCGCGCGCCGGCTTCGACCACCGCTTCTTCTCGCTGCAGGGCGGACACTCGGGCCTCTCCTGCAATGCGTGTCACTCGGGGAACGACTTCGGCGGCCTGGACAGCGCTTGCGTCGCCTGCCACGCCGACGACTACCAGTCGGCGCGCAACCACGTGACGCTGAACTACTCGACCGACTGCACGCAGTGCCACACCGTCCAGGGCTGGAAGGGCGCGAACTTCGCCCACACCGGCATCGTCACGGGCTGCATCGCGTGCCACGCCAGCGAGTACAACTCGGCGCCCGACCACGTGTCGCAGGGCTACTCGACCGAGTGCGGGAAGTGCCACACGGTCAACAGCTGGCAGGGCGGGAACTTCCCGCACACGGGCATCGTCACGGGCTGCAACCGCTGCCACGCGGACGAATACGCGGCCACCACGCAGCCGAACCACGCCACGAGCGGCTTCGGCACCTCGTGCGAGCAGTGCCACAACACGCGGACCTGGGGCGACGGCACCTTCGATCACTCCGAGTTCCCGATCTTCAACGGCCACCACGCGGGCCTTTCCTGCCAGGACTGCCACCCCGTCCCGGGCGCGTTCCGTCAGTTCACGTGCATCAGTTGCCACGAGCACTCGCTGCGCACGACGAACAGCCACCACAACCGGGTGCAGGGGTACACGTACCAGAGTTCCGCCTGCTACAACTGCCACCCGAACGGGCAAGGTGACTGAGGGGCTTGCTGCCGACCCGGACGTCAGCGCATCCTCCCGCCCCATGAAGAAGCACGCGCGTCTCGCGATCGTCGGCATCGTGGTCGTCGCGTTCCTCTTGTTCCTGCTGGTGGGAGCGTTCGCGCTGCGCTGGATCGGCGCGAAACAGCGCGCGGACGAGTTGCTGACGCTCTCCGCCGCCGCGCAGCCGGTCCTGCCCTCCGACCTGGGACGCATCGAGGACCCGAGGCCCGAGCCGACGCCGTGGTTCGCGCAGCTCGTTGCGGCGCGTACGCGCTGGGAGCCGTCCGCTCTCGCCGATCCGTCCGCGTTCGACGCGCTGCGCGCGCAGTCGAAGCGCGGCCAGCTCGGCGCCGAGACCGAGGAAGCCTTCGCGAAGCTCGAGGCCTGCGCCCGCGCCGATTGCGCGCCCGCCGTCCAGCGCGTGCTCGACGTTCTCGCGGCCCGCGACGGGATCGTCGAGGCGCCGCCGTGCGGCCTCGAGGCCGTACGCCTCCTCGCGCTCGGGACGGCCCCGCAGGTCGAGGTCGCACGGCTCGCCGGCCAGTACGGCCCGGTCGACACCCGCGTCGTCGTCGCGAGTCTCGAACGGAGCGGCGCGGCGTTCCCGACGCTGCCCGTCGCGCAGTCCCTCGCGCTGAGCGACGCGCTCCAGATCGAGCTCCTGCGCGCGCTGTGGTCCGAACGTCCCGAGATCGTGCCCGACCTCCTGCGCGCCCAGCGCGACGTGGCACGGATCTTCCAGGGCGCGCAACTCCTCGTCGGAGGACTCGCCACGATCCTCGCCGATCAGCGGCTCCTCGGCATGCTCGAGATGTCGCTGTCACGGCTGCCGCGCGACACCGATCTGGGCTGGCTCGAGAAGGACCTGGAGACGCTGCGTCCGCGCGCGCGCCTCGCGATCGCGGCGGCCGGGGAATGCGCCTTCGGGAATCGCGCCTACGAGCGCCTGCGCGCTGGCGCGGAGAGGTTCGGACCGCCGGCGGTGCTACCCACGAGCCTCACGGTCTCGTACGACCAGGCGCACCACATCCGGGCCTGGCGCGAGCGGATCGAGCGCATGAACCAGCCCGCGTACCGGCGCCCGAAGTCTGAACCGCGCGGCTGGCTCGACGAACATCTCGCGCCGATCTCGACGGGGCTGTCCTCGGCCCCGGACTCGGCCGTCGCCGCCGCCGACCAGCTCGAAGCCCGCCTCGTCCTCGCGCGTGCCGCGCTCGTGGCGTTCCGCTCGGACGCGAAGGAACTGCTGGAATTCCTGGCCAAGACGAGCGACCCGTTCGACGGCAAGCCGATCCGCGCGGGATTCGGCGAAGGCGGCCTCGTCCTCTTGTGGTCCGTCGGGCCCGACGGGATCGACGACGGCGGTCTGGACGACCAGCGCGACCTGGTCTGGCGTTTCAGACCGCGCTGATCGAAGCCCGCGCGCCTTCGACGCGCGACAGGGCGTAGTCGATTCCCGCCGGCGTCCGGGACCCGTGCCACGAGAGGTACTCGCCGTCCGCGATCTCGAAGCGATGGCGCGCGAGCCCCGTGAGCTGCGCGAGCTCGTCGGCGTGCCGCTCCTGGAAGGGGAAAGGCTCGGTGCACAGGAGCACGACGTCCGGCGCCGCGGCGGCGAGCTCCTCGGGCGTGATCTCGGGATAGCGCACGGTGCGCGAGGCGAAGACGTTCTCGGCGCCGGCCAGCTCGAGCAGGGCGCTGGCGTACGTGTCGCCGTTCACCGCCATGTACGGCTTGCGCCAGATCAGGTAGGCGAAGCGCACGCGCGGCTTGCCGCTCGCCTTGAGTTTCGCGTCGACGATGCGCCGCTCGATGTCGCCGGCGATCGCGGCGCCGGACTCCGGCCGATCGATGGCCGCGGCGATCGAACGCACCATCGCGGCCGTCTCCGCCGCGTCGCGCGGCATGGACACGTGGCACGCGATCCCGGCCCGGCGCAGCGATTCGGCGTCCTCGCGGCGGTTCTCCTCCTCGTTCATGAGGACGAGGTCCGGAGCGAGCTCCACGATCCGTCCTACGTCGGGTGTCTTGGTCCCGCCGATCTTCTCGATGCGCGCGACGCCTTCGGAAGGGTGCACGCACCACTCGGTGACGCCGACGAGGTCGTCGCCACGCCCGAGGGCGAAGACGAGCTCGGTCAGGCTCGGGCAGAGGGAGACGATGCGCATCGTGCGACCGCTGGAAGAGTACCGTACTCTCTCGCCCGCATGGAACGATTCGATGCCAGCACGGAGCTCGCGGCTTTCGCCCAGGCCGCGGACGAGGTCGTCCGGATCCTGTCCGCGGATGCGCGGACTCTGGGCGCCCGGATCTCTCCCGTCTCCGGCTGGTCCGCCGTCGAGCACGCGAGCCACGTGACGCTCGCCAACGAGCTCGTCCTGCGGAACCTCGTGAACCTGTCGCGCGGCGCGGGCCTGCTCGTGGTCGCCGATGCACGGCAGGACGATCGCGCGCTGGAGATCCTCGCCGCCGGGATCCTCCCTCGCGGACAGGCCAAGGCCCCGCGCATGGTCGTGCCGCCGTCCGACGTGGACCTCGCCACGACGCGCGAGTGGGCCGAGCGTTTCGTCGAGGAACTGGCCGGGTTCCGCCGCGGTTTCGACCCGCGCGCCACGCGCGCGCGGCTGTTCGTCCCCCACCAGATCCTGGGGCCGCTCGACCTCGCCGAATGGGCGCGCTTCGGCGCCGTGCACACGCGCCACCACCTCGGGATCGCGCGCGAAGTGCTCGCGACCCGGGCCTGACACCGCTCAGCCGGCTTCCAGCACCTCGGCCAGCCGGGCCAGGGACCGGTGCAGGAGCACCCGCACGGCCCCCTCGCTGCGCCCCATCTGCTCCGCGATCTCGGCCCGTGACAAGCCCGCCACGTGGGCCAGCGTGATGACCTCGCGCTGCTCCTCGGAGAGCTCTTCGAAGGCCTTCTCGACGCGCTCGACCTCCTCGCGGACCATCGCGTGCTGGCTGGGGCTCGAGAAGGATCCGTAGCGGCGCAGGAGGCCGGCTTCGCCACCGTGCGAGGGAAATGCCTGCTCGCGCCCAGCATCGCGTTTCTGCGCGCGCCAGTGCTCGGCGCGGTCGGAGATCTTGCGCAGCGCGGTCGTGTACAGCCAGCGGCGGAAGGCGGACTCGCTCGGGTGCTGGAACCGGTGCGCCTGCTCCAGGATCTCGCGGCACACGGACTGCACGAGGTCGGAGCTCGACTCGCGCTGACGCAGCTCGGGTCCCGTGCGCAGCCGCACGAAGGCGCGCAGCCCGTCGAGGTGCAGTTCGAGCAGGGTCTGCATGGCGCCGGCGTCCCCGCGCGCGGCCTGCTCGGCGAGATGGGTGCTGTCCTCGGACATTGGCAGGGGGATCCCCTTCGAGGATGCTATCACCGTCGCAGTCCTCGCCGCAGGCACTGCCCAGCATGAGCCGGCCCTCATCCGACGAACCTCGCACCAGCGCGCTGGACGACCTCGTCGTGGAGTGCCTCGATCGGCTGGAGAGCGAGGGCGACTCCGCGATCGACGCACTGTGCGCACGCCATCCGGAGCACGCTTCGGCACTGCAGAGCCGGATCCGCACGTTGCGCGCAGCCGGGTTGATCCAAGGCGTGGGCGCGACGGGTTCGGCGTCGTTCCCCGAGAAACTCGGAGACTTCGAGCTCGTCGCGCGCCTCGGCGCGGGCGGCATGGGCGTCGTGTACCGGGCACGCCAGGTCTCGCTCGGCCGCGAGGTCGCCCTGAAGCTGATCCGGCCGGAGCACCTCTACTTCGAGGGCGCACGCGAACGGTTCCGCCGCGAGGTCGAGGCCACGGCGCGCCTGCAGCACCCGGGCATCGTGCCCGTGTACACGGTCGGCGAGGAGCGCGGCGTGCCCTACTTCGCGATGGAGCTCGTCGCGGGCGCGTCGCTCGGGGACGTGCTCGAGCGCCTGCGGGGACGCGATCCCGCGACGCTCTCGGGCTCTGATCTCCTGGCGTGCCTGCCGGGCGAAGGCGCATCCCCGCTCTTCGACGGAACCTGGTGCGAAGTCGTCGCCCGCATCGTGCGCGAGGTCGCCGAGGCGCTCGAGCACGCGCACCGCCGCGGGATCCTCCACCGCGACCTGAAGCCCAGCAACGTGATGGTCACGCGTGGCGGCCGCGTGCTGCTCGTCGATTTCGGCCTCTCTTCGAACCAGCTCGGCGCGCAGCAGGGCGCGCAGAGGCTCACGCGGTCCGGCTCGCAACTCGGCTCGCTGCCCTACATGCCGCCCGAGATCGTCGCGGGCGGCGCCGCCGCGAGCGGCGCGCGCGGCGACGTCTACTCGCTCGGCGTCACGCTCTACGAGCTGCTCACGCACGCGCTGCCCTTCGCGGCGGACAGCTCCACGCTGATGCTGCAGCGCATCGCCGAGGGACGCGCGGTTCCACCGCGACGCCGCAACGCCTCGATCCCGCGCGATCTCGAAGTCGTGTGCTCGACGGCGATGGAGCACGAGCCGTCGCGCCGCTACGCCAGCGCGGCGGACCTCGCCGGCGACCTCACGCGGATCCTGGAACGCCGCCCGATCGAGGCCCGCCCGGCTGGTCCGTTGTTGCGCATCGCACGACTCGCGCAGAGGCGTCCGGCCCATGCGGCGGCGGCGCTGCTCGCGGCCCTGCTCGTGCTCGGCGTCCCGACCGTCCTGTGGTTCCAGCAGCGTGCCGCGAACCGCGACATCAGCGCGGCCCTGGACGAAGCGCGCGGCCAGCGCGACCGCGCGCGCGCGAGCGTCGACGTCGCGGCCCAGTCGATCGAGGACCTGCTCTCGCGCGTCGGCGAAAGCGACCTGGACGACGTCCCGGGGATGGAACGCATCCGCCGCAAGATCCTCGAGGACGCGCTGGCCTTGAACGAGGACCTCATGCGCTACTCGCGCGACGACGACTCGGGCGGCGCGCACGCGGCGGTCGCGCGCGCGCGGGTGGGCGAGGTGCGTCGGCTCATGGGACGCAACGCCGAAGCGGCACAGATCCTGGGCGAGGCGCTGGAAGTCCTCGAGCACACCGACGCATCTGCGCTGCGCCCCGGCGAGGTCGAATGGAACGTGGGCGTGGCCCGCATCCGCCGTGCTCAGGCCCTGCGCGACCTCGGCCGCAACGAAGAGGCGCTCGCCGACGCCGAGGAGTCCGTGCGCCGCCTCGCGAGCGCGCAGCTCGGCCCGGATCGCGAGAGCGGACGCGCGAGCTTGCAGCGCCACGCGCTGGCGCACGCCGCGACCACCCTGTTCCTCATGGGCCGCAAGGAAGAAGGGATCGCTCGCCAGCGGGAGGGCATCGCCATCGCGCGGCGCGAAGTGGCGGCGCAGGCCGATGCGGACACGGAGCTCATGCTGGGCGCGAGCCTGTGCAGCCTGAGCTACCAGCTGATCGAGAGCGGGCGCTTCGAAGAGGCGCAAGCGGCGCTCGAGGAGGCGATCGCCGTCGAGGAGAAGGCGCTCGCGCGCGACCCGGTGTCGCGCCTGGTGCGCAGCGCCCTGGCCGATGCGCTGATCAACCTGGGTTCTGCGTACTGGCGTCAGATGGACCCCCGGGGCGCGATCCCCCACTACCGGCGCGCACTCGCGGTGCTCGAGACCCTCGTGCGCGACTTCCCCTCGAACACCGACCACGCGACGGCGCTCAACGACTGCCGCGCGAGCCTCGCGGGCGCGCTGAGTTTCGAGCCCGAGACGCGCGAGGAGGCGCTGAAGCTGATGCGCGCCGCGGTCGCGAGCCAGGAAGCCCTGTGCGCCGCGCGGCCCGAAGAGGTCCGCTCGCGTGCGACGTGGGCCATCGCGACCGCGAACCTGGGCGCCCTGACCGGCGAAACCGATCCCGACGCCGGGATCGCGCTGTTCCGCCGGGCGATGGAGATCCTGGAGACCGTGCGCGCGAAGGAACCCGCGAGCCCGCAGTGGTCGCAGTACCTGGGCGAATGGTGGCTCGGAATCTGCGAGATCGAGTCCCGCCGCGGAGCGCTGGAGCGCGCCGTCGAGGCGATCGAGACCTCGCAGCGCATCTTCCCCGCCCAGTGGCGCACGCTGCGCCGGCTCGCCGGCAAATGGGTGATGCTGGCCGAAGACGCGCGCACGTCGCCGCAACTCGACGAATCGGCGCGCGAATCGCTTTCCGAGCGCTGGCTGCAACGCGGTTTCACGACGTTCCAGGCCTCGGTCGACGCCGGCTACCGCGACGTGGCCGACCTGCAGGGCGAGCGCGCGCTCGAACCGCTGCGCGCCTTGCCGCAGTGGATGGAGCTGGAGCAGCGCGTCCTGGATCTCGCTTCCACGACGGGCGGATGACCCGGTCCGCTCGTATCCTGGGCCGTCCATGAGCGATCGGCCCCCCACCGAGCCGTCGGCCGGCGACTGGCTCGCGCGCTTCGATCCCGCAGCGGCCGCAGCCGCGACGCGCGCCGCCGCGGACCAGCCGGTCCCCGACGGCGCAGCACGCTTCGCGCGCGCCCGCGCACGGATGCAGCTCGGCCGCGACGAGGAGGCACGCGCGGACTTCCTCGCCTGCGTCGACGCCGTCGGCGACGCGGCGCGTGTCGAGATCGCCTACCTCGACGTGCGCGGCCGCGGCGGGGTGGAGTCTGCGCACGACGAGTTGCAGGAGATCGCGGCGCGCACGGCGCAGGGCAGCGCGCTCGAAGCTCGCACGCTGCACGTCCTGGGCCTGGCGCAGGGCAAGCTGCGCCGCACCGCGCTCGCGACGGACACGTTGTTGCGCGCCTCCGAACGCTACCGCGCGCTGGGCGACCTCGCGTCACTGGCCCAGGTGCAGGACACCCTCGGCTCGCTGTTCGCGGCGCAAGGGCGGCTCGACTTCGCCTCGTCGCACTACGCGTCGTCCATGGTCGGCAAGCTGCGCGCTGGCGACGTGTCCGGAATCGCGCTGACGCTCGGCAACCTGGGGCGACTGCACCTGCGCACGGCCCGCTTCGCCGAGGCGATCGACTGCTTCCAGCTCGATCTCGAGCTCGCCAGCCGCCTCGGCGACGAACGCGGCGTGGCGCGCATGCGCGAGGACATCGGGCGCGCCTGGATGGGGCTCGAGCGCTGGGACGAGGCGCGCGCCGAGCTCGCGGCCGCGCTCGCGATCGCGGAGCCGCGCGGGTACCGCGACCTCGTCTTCTTCGCGCGGCACGACCTGGCGCTGACGGAACTCGCAGTCGGCCACGCCCCGGCCGCGCACGAGCACCTCGCGCGCGCCGAGGCTTCCCTGGCCGAGCCGCGCGACGTGTTCCTCGACGCGATGCTCGCCTCCGCCCGCGGACGCGTCCTGACCGCCAGCCAGGACGAAGCCGCGTTCCCGCTGCTCGAAACGGCCTGCGAGCGCTTCTCGCGGCTCGAGCTGCCCGACCACGAGATCCCGGCGCGTCTCGCGCTGGCCGAGTCGCGCCTCGCGCGCGGCGACCACCTCACCGCCGAGCGCGAGCTGCGCCGCGCGCTCGACCTGGCGCGCCTCGACGGCTACTCGCGCTACCTGCCGCAAGTCCGCGAGACGATGTCGCGCCTGCGCGTGGTCGAGAGCGCGGTGGACGAACGCGGCCGCCTCGGCCCGCCCGGCGCGAAACCGGCCGGCGCCGACGGCTACATGCTGCTCGCGCGCCTCGGCAAGGGCGGGTTCGGCGAGGTGTGGCGCGCCTACGACCCGCAGCGCGCGCAGGTCGTCGCGCTCAAGCGCTTCGCGCTCGAACGCCTCTACCAGGCGGACAAGCGCGAGCGCGTCCTCGCCTCCGCGCGCGCCGAGCTGGCCGCCGCGTCCCGCCTGCGACACCCGGGAATCGCGCGCGTCTACGCGTTCGGCACCGACGGCGCCGAGGGCGCGTACGTGGTCCAGGAGTTCGTGGACGGTCCGACGCTGCGCGCGCGCATGGAGGCCAGCGTCCCCGACTCGCCCGGCCGGGTCCTCGAGCAGATCGGGCGCATGGCGCGCGCCCTGCAGACCCTGCACGGGGCCGGCGTCGTGCACCGCGACCTGAAACCCGAGAACGTGCTGCTGCGCCGCCCGGGCGAACTGCCCGTCCTCATCGACTTCGGCCTCGCGCTGGTCCCCCACGGCGAGCTCGACCCGTCGCTCGTCGCCGGGACGCTGGCCTACATGGCTCCCGAGCAGGCCGCCGGCCGGCTCGTGGGCGGCGAGGCCGATCTCTATGCGCTGGGCGTCATCCTGTACGAGTGGTTCGCCGGCCGCCGGCCGCTGCTCCTGAAGGCCGCCGACTTCGACGCGAACCTCGACGCCCTGCAGCGCGCGTCCCCGATCCGAATCGCCGAGTTGCGCCCGGATCTCGGCCCCGAGTGCACCGAGCTCGTGGACGCGCTGCTGGAGAAGGACCCGGCCGAGCGCCCCCTGGTCGACGACGTGGCCGATCACTGCGAGGAGTGGTCGAAGAAGCTCTCCGGGCGGGTCTGAGCGAAGGGACCTTGGCCCGAAGCCGCCTTCGGGTTCCAATCCGTGCCGATGGAGGGAATGGGAGACCGATCCATCCGCGACTCGCTTCCCCTGCCGGTAGCTCGCCTATGGCGCCGCGCGCGGAACGCGAAATCGGCCAAGGATCGCCACGACACCGCCTACTTCGCGTGGGAGGTCTCGATTCGTCTCTGCGTCGCCGCCGCGCCTCCGGCGGACCCGACGCCGCTCGCGCGGGCGAGCATCGGCACCTGGGCCAGCGCCCTGCCGAAGGGTGACCGTCCGATCCAGGAAGCGTCGCTGCTCGACGCGCACCGCGCCTGGGCCGAGGTCGTCACGGGCACTGCGCCCGCCCGGCGCTCGATCCCCGCCAAGGAGCTCTTCGCAACGCTGGCCGCCTATCGCAACAAGGTGATCGGCCACGGCTCGGTGCGCGAAGCGGACTTCTACGACGCGAACGGCAAGGGGCTGCTCGAAGCGCTCGAGGTCGCCTGGCGCTCCGGACTGTTCCTCGCGGATGGCGCGCGACTCGTTTTCGTGGAGTCGGTCGAGCTGACGAGCACCGGCGAGCGCAAGGCGCGCGTGCTCGAAGTGTCGGGCGATGCCTCGATGGTCATCGACCCCAACGGGATCTACGTCCCGGATCAGATCCTGCCGCGCCGCCTGTACCTGCGTACGGCATCGGCGTGGACGCCGCTCCACCCATGGCTGCTCTTCGACGAAACCGAGGAGCACCTGTGGTGCTTCAACGGCCTGGGGCGGCGCGCCGAGTACCTGGACTACGCGTCGGGCGAGACGCTGGGTGGCGACGGGCTGGAGACGGCGTTCGCAGGCGTGGAGGACGAAGTCCGCGCCCTGCTCGGCCCGGGCGATCGATCGGCGGATTCGCGAGGCGCGGAGATCGCCGAGGATCGACGCTTCGGCGACTACGAAGTGCTGGGGAAACTCGGCCAAGGCGGGATGGGAGCGGTGTACCTCGCGCGGCAGCAGAGCCTCGGTCGGCTGGTGGCACTGAAGATGCTGCCCGCCGAGCGCGCCAAGGACGCGGTCGCCGTGGCTCGATTCCGGCGCGAGATCCGCGCCCTGGCGAAGTGCGACCACCCCAACGTGGTCAAGATATTCGCTAGCGGCGAGACGCGCGGCATCCACTACTACGCTATGGAGTACGTAGACGGTGTCGATCTCGGCCGGGTCGCCAAGTCCATTTCGAGTGCGGACGACTTCGACTCGGCGGTGTCCTCCGAGTGCGAGGCTGCTCGCGCTGAGCGTCTGAACATGTTCCCTGATCTGCCCTGGATACCTCGGAAGTCGTCCTCTCAATCGAATGGGGAGGATCGGTTCCGCCAGATGGCCCGGTTCTTCGTCCAGGTCGCGGAGGGCCTGCACAATCTGCACGAACACGGGATCGTGCACCGAGACATCAGCCCAGCCAACATCATGGTGACATGGCCCGATCAACGCGCCGTCATCATGGACCTGGGCCTCGCCGCACTGCAGGACGCGAGTTTCTCTGTAACGACCGACAAGAGCGCGATCCTTGGGACACTGAAGTACATGGCCCCAGAGATGCTCCAGAAGGCGTATGCCGAGCTCGACCGGCGGGCCGACGTCTACGCGCTGGGAGCAACCATGTACGAGGTAGTTTCTGGGCGCCCCCCATTCGATGGCGACACGGAGCCTCGCCTGATACATCAAGTCCTCAGGGAAGACCCGCCACCCTTGGATGGGGCTTCCCACGGTGCGCCACCGCTGCTGGCCTTGATCATACTACGTGCCTGCACCAAGGAGCCAGAACGCCGGCACCCGACAGCCGCTATACTAGCGCTCGATCTGACGCTTTGGATCGCGGGAAAGCCCATCCTGTCCCACGCGCCGAGCCGACTTGAGCGCGCACTCTACGCCGTCAAACGGGAACCACAGAAGTACCTGTTCGCCGCTAGCCTGCTCGGCACCTTGGGTATTGCGGGCCTCTTGCTCGTCACAGTTCCAAGCCTACGCGCCATCCTATTTCAGCCTAGAGTTGATTTCTCTGACATCGAACTCTGGAGCGGCAAGAGCGCGCAGATGATTGCCATGCTTCTTGAAATGCCTCCACATGCTACATCGGACGACTGGGCCATGTGGAGAGAGTCGGCCGAGGCCCTCCTGGCGTGGTCAGCCAGTCGTCATGGAGAGGAGGGCCTTCTGCAAGATACCGCAGATGTACTGGCGCTCGACCCCGCGCAAGTTGCCTTGCCCCCCAGTGATAGTATCGGACGATGCCGCGAGCACTTGGGATTCGGCGACCAGCCGATCTCACGACTGTTCACACCTTCGTCGAGGCTCGACCAAGCAAAGGCCTCCAACGCGAACAACTCCCAGGCACCCGCTCAACGGAGTTCCCTGGCGGTAAGGGAAAACAGCGGCGAACCAAGGCGGACCTCTCTCCCGGGTTATCCCTCCGGCAAGTGGAGTGGAGTTACATCCGAAAGAATGAATGGGATGCAGCGGCAAATCTCAGACACACAGGCTCTCCAACTGCAAGGGAGATCTTCACTTGGATTGGCAACCTGGGACTCCGGCCTTGGCTCACTGGCAAGCCTGACTGAGTCGGACCTTGCCACCGTAGCAGCAAACTCCTCAGCCGCTATTGCACGAATGCTGGAAGGCGGCGAAGACCTGGACTGCAACAACGAGCGTGCTCGATCAAGTCACGAACTTTCAGAACCAACTTTCACGGGCATAAACAAGGCATACGATGACTCTTTTGCGTTGTTCTCTGGACTAGACGAACTCGTGCCGGTTTGCTGTGCAATCCTGACAACTCCTGATCTCGGCAGCAACATCGATGCACCGCTGATAAGATCGCGGGCAGCGCGCATTCTCTATCTATCTGGATACCGGATTCCTACTGGATTGCAGCCCACTACCGATACGCAAGAAGACATTGACCGCGCCATTTTTTACCAATCTGGATTGACACACATGGCAAGCGCACTTACGGTCTTCTTGTCGGCACGACTTTCACAACAACGCATGTCGGTGCAGGCAATGCTCAAGCACTACGTAGAGAGTAGATCCACAAACCAGCGGCCATCTGATGATCAGATTTCGAATGCAGCTTCACACTTAGCCCGCATTACGCTGGCTGTCCAGCTCTCACGTCGCACGAGGGAGATGGCGTCCATGAATGCGGTCATGAGTATCAGGTAGGAACGTCAACCACCAATGCAGTCTTCGTTACCCCTCCCCGTCGCTCGCCTCCACCGACGCAGCTTCAATGCGAAGTCGGCGAAGGACCGGCATGACACCGCCTACTTCGCGTGGGAGGTCTCCGTGCGCCTCGGCGTCGCGGCGGCGCCGCCGGCCAACGCGGGATCGCTCGCGCGCGCGAGCGTCGGACAGTGGTGCGGCGCGCTCAAGCCGAAGGACCGGCCCATCGCGGACGAGGCACTACTCGCGCTGTTCGCGACGTTGACCGAAGCGGCGACGGGCACGCGCTCGGAGCGCAAGAGCATCACGCCGCGCGACCTGCTCGACGCGCTGCCGGCGTACCGGAACAAGGTGCTCGGTCACGGCTCGGCGCGTGCGCCGGCGTTCTACGAGGACAGCGGTCGCGCGCTGCTCGCCGGCCTCGAGGCGGCGTGGCGCGAGCATCTCTTCCTGCCCGAGGGATCGACGCTCGTGCACGTCGACAGCGTCGCGCTCGACGCGGCCGGTGGGCGCGTCGCGCGGGCCATGGACCTGTCGTCGGAGACACCGGTCGTGCTGGATGGCGGCACGACGCACGTCCCGGACGGCATCCTGCCGCGCCGCCTGTACCTGCGCAGCGCCGGCACCTGGCGCGCGCTCCATCCGTGGATGCTCTTCCACGACGACAACGAGCAGCTGTGGTGCTTCAACGGACTCGGCAGGCGCGCCGAGTACCTCGACTACGCCTCGGGCGAGACGCTCGGCGGCGCCGAGCTCGAGAAGGCGTTCCCGGGTTCCGACGCGGCGTTGCGCGCGCTGCTCGGTGCGGCCGAAGGTGCGGACACCGCGGCGGAAGCGCCGATCGCGGACGAGCGGCGCTTCGGCGAATACGAAGTGCTCGGCAAGCTCGGCGAGGGCGGCATGGGCGCGGTCTACCTCGCGCGCCAGACGAGCCTGGGGCGCACGGTCGCGCTCAAGATGCTGCCGCCGGAGCGCGCGAAGGACGCGGTCGCCGTCGGCCGGTTCCAGCGCGAAGTGAAGGCGTTGGCGCGCTGCGAGCACCCGAACGTCGTCAAGATCTACGCGTCGGGCGAGGCGCGCGGCACGCACTACTACGCGATGGAGTTCGTGGACGGCGCCGACCTCTCCAAGGTCGCGAAGGCGCTGTCGAGCTCGCCCGACTTCGACACCGCCGTGTCGAGCGCCTTCGAGATCGCGCGCGGCGAGCGCGCCGAGCTGTTCCCGGACGTCCCCGTGGTGCCGCGACGCCCAACGGCCTCGCATCGGGGCGAGGACCGCTGGCGCCAGATGGCACGCTTCTTCGCGCAAGCCGCGCGCGGCCTGGAGCACCTGCACGCGAACAAGATCGTCCACCGGGACATCAGCCCCGGGAACATCATGGTCACGTGGCCGGACGAGCGGGCCGTGATCATGGATCTCGGCCTCGCGGCTGTGGAGAACGCGTCGGTCACGCTGACGAAGGACAAGAGCGCGATCCTCGGAACGCTGCGCTACATCGCGCCCGAGCAGTTGCAGAAGCACCTGGTCGAGACGGATCGCCGCGTCGACATCTACTCGTTCGGCGCGACGATGTACGAGCTCTTCGGCGGCCGGCCGATCTTCGACGGCGAGACGGAGCCGCGCTTGATCGCGCAGGTGCTGAGGGAAGAACCGAAGCTCCTGTCGAAGCTCGAGCCGCGGCTGCCGGTCGAGCTGGCACATATCGTCCACAAGGCGATCGAGAAGGACCCGGCGCGGCGCTACGGCGGCGCGGCGGAACTCGCGGCGGACCTCGAGGCGTTCCTCGCGGGCGAGCACGTCACGGCGCAGGCACCGACGCTCGGGTATCGCGCGCGGCGCTGGGTCCGGCGCCACAAGGAACTCGTCGCGGGCGGAGCGGCGGGTCTCGTGATCGCGGTGGGTGTCGCTGCGTACGCGGTGCACCAAGCGCGCGGTGCCGCGCAGGAGAAGCGGACCCTACAGGCTCTTTCGCGCTTCGAAGCGCTCGATCAGGACGCGGCGAAACTGGGCAGCATCCTCCCCGGCTCGTTGCGCGCCCTCGAGGAGTGGGTCGAGCGCGCAGAGGCGGAGATCGACGGGAACGGGCAGATTCCTGGGCTCGACGCGCTGCGTCGCGACCTCGACGCGTTGCGTGCGCGCGGAACGAAGTTGACGCCGGACGAATCCGCCAGGCGCATCGAGGGCGACGCGAACATGAAGCGCATCGATCGCCTCCGCGAGCTCCAGTCGTGGAGTGCGTCGGTGCTGGCGGCGCGCTCGGGCCAGCCGGGTCCCCGATTCGACGAGTCCAAGGTCGTGATCGCCGATGCCAGCGGCGGCTGGCAGGAGCTGAACCAGCGCGCCTGGGACCTCGTGCGTCCGGACCGGGTGCAGGACGAACGCGAGATGACCGGTCTCGCGCTGGCGCGGCGCGCGTTGGACCTGGCGCTCGTCCAGGATCCGAAGCGCGCCCACATGGCCCACGACACCCTGGCCTGGGCCCTGTTCGCGGCGGGCCGTGAAGACGAGGCGCAGAACGAGGCCAAGCGCGCGTTCGAAAGCGCGTCCGGCGACGAGCAGGCGATCTACGTCCAGGGCCTCGAACATCTCACCGCGCTCGCGAAGGATGCCCGGACGCCCGAACAGATCGAGATCCTCCGGCGCAACTCGATCCTGCTCGACGCCAACCTGCGCTCGGTGGAGCGCGAGATCGAGCGCAAGACGACCGTCCGCTTCGACGACCCGCAAGCCCAGCAGGAGTACGACGCGCTGGTCCAGGTCGTCAGCGGCCTCGAGCTGATCGCGGAACCCGAGGTCGGTCGCCTCGCGCGCATCCGCCGCTGGCGCGACACGGCGCGGACCCTCGAGGAGAAGTCGCGCGCCGCGAGCCCGGCGCAGGACGCCTGGAAGAGCGCGATCGCGGGCATCGCCGCCGAGCCCAAGTACAAGGGTCTCGCCATCGAACCGCAGAGCGGACTCCTGCCCATCGGTCGCGATCCGACGACGGGGCTGTGGGAGTTCACGCACGTGGGCTCCGGCGAACCCGCCGTGCGCAGCGGCAGCGGCACGATCCAGGCCGACGAGGCCGCGGGCGTCGTGCTCACGCTCCTGCCCGGCGGAACGGCCTGGATCGGGACGCAGAAGGTCGAGGAATCGCAGCCCAACTACGATCCGGACCTCGATGACCAGGACTCCCGGTTGCCGCAGGACGTCGAGCTCGATCCCTTCTTCTTCGGGAAGTACGAGGTCACGCAGGCTCAGTGGAGCCGCGTGACCGGACGGGATCCGAGCGCGCTGCGTCCCGGACGCCTGCGCGGCGACAAGTTCGCGACGCGGCGCAATCCCGTCGAGATGGTCAGCTGGACGGCCGCGGAGAAGGGGCTCGCGAACCTCGGGCTCCAACTGCCCACGGAGGCGCAGTTCGAGTACGCGCTGCGCGCGGGGACCTCGACGCCGTGGTGGACGGGCGACAAGCCCGATTCGCTCGCGGATGCCGCCAACGTGCGCGACCAGTCGTACTGCACCTTCGCGGCGGGCAGCGAGGGCTGCGACCCGTGGGACGACGGCTGGATGGTGCACGCACCGGTCGGCAGCCTCCGCGCGAACGCGTTCGGATTGCACGACGTCGCGGGCAACCTGTGGGAGTGGTGCCGCGACCTCTACGGCCCGGCCGACGACCCGATGGAAGATGGCGACGGCCTGCGGCGAGCTCCAACCGCCGAGCAGAAGCACGCTGTCCGCGGCGGCGGCTGGGGCAGCGCCGGGATCTTCGCGAAATCGGCCCACCGCGACGCGGAAGACCCGGGGTACGAGGGCGCGACGTTGGGACTGCGAGCAGCGCGCAAGCTCGAGGGCGCGTGGTCGACGAAGGATGGGCGCTCCTCGCGAGCACGGACTCAGTAGGTTCGAAGCCGCGGCGCTACCATCCGGCCGCCGCATGCCCGATCCGCACCCCCGATTCCTGACCACGCGCTGGAGCCTCGTCGCGGCCGCCGGGGACTCGGAGCGTGCGCGCGAGGCGTTGGGCGAGCTGGCGCAGACCTACTGGTTCCCGCTGTACGCGTTCGCGCGCCACCTCGGCGTCGCGCCGCACGAAGCCGAGGACGTGGTCCAGTCCTTCTTCGCGCGCCTGCTCGAGACGCACGACCTGGCCAGGGTCGTCCGTGGGGAAGCACGTTTCCGCTCCTTCCTGCGCGCGGCTCTGCGCAACTTCGTCGCGAACCGCCGCGCGCAGGACCTGGCCGAGAAGCGCGGCGGCGGGCGCGTCGCGCTGGCCATCGACCTGGGCGATGCGGAGTCGCGTTTCGTCGCGGATCAGGCCGGCCGCGAGGTGGATCCCGAGATCGCTTTCGAGCGCACGTGGGCACGCGAGCTGGTCGCGCGCGCGCTCGCGAACCTGGCTGACGAGTACCGCACGACGGGGCGCGGCGACCTCCATGCCGTTCTCCAGGAGCACCTCTACGCGACCGGCGACGGAGCCGATGGCGCCGCGCGCGCCGGCCTCGAGCCGGGGGCGTTCCGCGTGGCGGTCCACCGGCTGCGCCGACGGTTCCGTGACGCGCTCCTGCAGGAGGTCGCGGACACCGTGCGCGACCCGGGCGAGGCCGCGGCCGAGCTGGACGCGGTGCTGCGCGCGCTGGCCGCTCCAGATCCTCGGGAGGACCGGTAACGCCTCGACCCCGATCCGTCTTCCCCATGCGGACGTGCTCATGACCCAGGCCCCCCCCACCTGTCCCCGTTGCGGCTCCCGGCTCGCCTCCGCGCCTGGATCGCCGGCGGCGTGCCTGCGCTGTGCGGCGCAAGTCGCGTTGGACCAGGAGGACACGAACCCCGCTCCGCCGCCGCGCCCGCCGCTGGACGTCGCCTCGATCGCGGCGGCATTCCCGGCCTACGAGCTGGGCGCGGAGCTCGGCCGCGGCGCGACGGGGGCCGTCTTCCGGGCGAAACACCGCGCCCTGGGCCGCGAGTTCGCGCTCAAGATCATCGCCGAGGACGTCGCCGCGCGGCCGGGTTTCGCCGAGCGTTTCGAGCGCGAGGCGCGCACGCTGGGCGGGCTCGCGCACCCGGGGATCGTCGCGGTCCACGACGCGGGCCGCGCCGGGCCGTGGTTCTTCCTGGCGATGGAGCTCGTCGACGGCGTGGACCTGCGCCAGATGCTCGTCGCCAAGCGCGTCGCGCCGCGCGAGGCGCTCGCCATCGTCGCGCAGATGTGCGACGCGCTGCAGTACGCGCACGATCAGGGCGTCGTGCACCGCGACATCAAGCCCGAGAACGTGCTCGTCGACCGCGCGGGGCGGGTGCGCATCCTCGACTTCGGCCTGGCGCGCGTGGTGCGCGAGAGCGCGAGCACGCCGAACCTGACGCGCAGCGACCAGGTCATGGGCACGCCGCTGTACATGGCGCCCGAGCAGTGGCGCACGCCCCTGGAGGTCGACCACCGCGCCGACATCTACTCGCTGGGCGTCGTCTTCTACGAGCTGCTCACGGGCGAGCTGCCGGTCGGGCGCTTCCCGCCGCCGAGCCACCGCGTCGAGCTCGACGTGCGCCTCGACGAAGTCGTGTTCAAGACGCTCGAGCGCGAGCCGGAGCGGCGGTACCAGCACATCAGCGAGCTCAAGACCGACCTGGGCACCGCGACCCGGTCCGCGCCCGCGATCGCCCCGCCGCCCCTGCCCGCGAACGGCGCGGCGCCCACCGCGCCCGCTCCGAGGGCGGCAACCCGGACCCCGCGCCAGGCGGGGAGCAATCGGATCCTCGTCCTGGCCGTCGGGCTCGTGATCGCCCTGAACATCCTCCTCCTCGTCCTCTACTTCCTGTGGACGAGAGGTCTTCCCTTCTGACCGGCTATCCCCATGAACTTCACCCCGAACGAAGGCTCCGGCGCCGGAGCTCTCCTGGCCATCGTCACGACGATCGCCGCGATCGTCACCACCGTCTTCTGGATGATCGTCGGGTGGCGCGCGATGCGCGCTCACGAGCGCATCGCGGACACGCTCAACGAGAAGCTCAAGTAGCGCGCACCTTCTTGACCACGAGCGTCGCCGTGTGCGGCGCGTACCCGAGTGCGTAGTAGAAGGGCAGCGCGTCCGGCCGGCTGTCGAGGAACACGCTGTCGAACCCGTGCCGGCGCGCCTCCTTCTCGGCCAGCTCGAGCAGCGCGCGGCCCACCCCGCTCTTCCGCCGCGACTGCGTCACCACCAAATCGTCCACGTGCAGGTGCGCGCCGCGCGCGAGGGTGTGCGCGCTCCGGAAGCCGATCGCGCCGATCAGCGCGCGACCTTCGAAGGCCCCCCACAGCTCGTAGCCGAGGGCAGCCTGGCGCTTCACGCCGTACACGAATTCCTCGCGGTCGAGATGCGTTCGAAGCTCGGCGACGACCGGGTACACGTCCTCCAGCTCGTGCTCGAAAATGGGTCGGATGTCCATCACTGTCCCTCGATGAGCTCGACCGCGTAGCGCGATCCTTCGCGCCGCAGCCGGCCGAACGGGTTGTCGACGTCGTGGTAGAAGCAGCCGGTCCAGCCGCGCTCGGCCGCGCGCGCGAGCCATTCGCTGCGCACGGCGTGACTGCGCGCGACGTCGAGGTCGTAGGCCATGATGTACGGAGGCTGCACGTGGTGAGCGGTCGGGACGACGTCGCTCCAGAAGATCGCGCCGTCGTCGCGCTCTTCGTCCCAGGTTACCACCGCGACGCCGTCGGAGTGACCGCCCAGGACGTGCACGCGGAGTCCCGGGACGATCTCGGTCGATCCCTCGAGCGTCGTCAGGATCCCCGCGCTCTCGATGGGCTCGACGTCCTCGGCGCGGTAGCTCGCGCGGCGCACCGCGTCCGCGTCGCGCGCGACGGCGAGCTCGATGCGCGGCAAATAGTGCTTCACGCGCGGGAAAACAGGCCCCAAACGACCCTCGCGCTCCTCCACCCACGCGCCGACGTGATCCCAGTGCGCGTGCGTCCCGATCACGTGCGTGATCGACTCCGGAGCGATCCCGGCGGCGTGCAGCGAGTCGCGCAGCGTCGGCTTACGCACCAGTCCGTAGATGCGCGCCAGCTTCGGCGACCAGCGGTCGCCCACGCCCGGCTCGACCAGGACGCGGACGTCACCGCGCTCGGCCAGGAACGGGCGCAGCGCGAGGAGGATCGTGTTGTCGTCCTCGGCCGGCGTCCACGCGTTCCACAGCGCCTTCGGCACCACGCCCCACATCGACCCGCCGTCGAGACGCAGCCAGCCGTCCGACAGGGCCGTGATCGTCCAGGAACCGGCTTGGACGCGGCGTGGTCGCCAGACGGGCGGGTTCCGCGATGCGGGAGGGATGGACATGAGCGTCGAAGAGACTGCGCGCCCGCCCGAACCGCAAGCTCCGGGTGCGAACGATCTTCACGGGGAATTCGTTCATGTCGCCCGGGGTCGGGGCCGATCCAGAAGGGCGATCATGAGCCCCCCCGAAGGCCAAGCACGGTCCATCCCCCTGCCTCCCGCCTCCATCCTGCGCCTCGTCGGCGGGCCAGAGGTGCGGGGAGCACGTCCATCCGGAGCCGAGCGTCGACGGTTCCACCGCGTTTCGCTCGTGCACGGCCCCACCGTGCGCGTCGAGGTCCGCCGTCCCGATGGCGCGCGGCTCCATGGGATCGTCGAGGACTGCTGCTGGTCGGGCGCCGCGGTGCGCTTCGGCTACGCGACGGATCCCAAGATCCGCGTGGATCAGGCCGGCATCGTGATCGTGACGGGGTTGCGCCTGCCCGAGCTCACTCTGAAGGCGCGCGTCGCGACTGCGGAGCCGCTGCAGAGCGGCGGTACCCGGTATGGCTTGCAGTTCCTCGAGGAGGACGAGTTGCACCGCCAGGTGACGCCCGAGTGGCGCCGCTGGTTCAGCCGGCGCAGGCACCCGCGGTTCGAACCGCGCGGTGAGCTCGCGGCCACGCTCACCGTCACGTGGCGCGGCGGCGAAGCCCGCGGCTGCGTCGTCGACGTCTCCGTCTCGGGGGTCGGGGTCGAGCTGGATGTGGGCTCGGCCCGGTCGGTCGTCGTGGCGCGCGAGGTCGGCGTCCTGCTGGCGTTCCCCGGTTCGGGCGGAACGATGCGCCTGCGAGCGGCGGTGCGCGGCGCGAAACAGGGCACGCCCAGCGTGCGCGTCGGCCTCGAGTTCGTGCGCGACACGATGTTCGACACCTGCAAGCAGAGGCTCGAGTCGTGGGCGGAGCGGCTGCAGCTCCAGGAGCGTGCGCAGGCGCAGGGCGGCCCGCGGGGCTCGAGCTTCTGAGAGGTCGCTCCTACTGACCGGCGTGCGCGTGATCCGTGGCGAGGTGCTCGCGCAAGAGGTCCGCGCCGAAGTCGTGCTCGAAGTCGCGCCACACGCAATGGAAGTGGTTCGCCCCGCCGTCGACGTCGGCGTACTCGATCGCGAAGCGTGAACCAGCGATCCGCCAATAGTGGGGCTCGCCGACGCGCGTCCCGCCGCTCCAACCGAAGCGCAGCGCGTCGAGCCCGTCCGCGCGGAAGCGCGCGCGTGCCAGGGCCTCGAGGTCGGGAGCCAGATTGCCCGCGAACTCGTCGAGCATGCGCTCGACGAGGGCGAGCTGATCGGGGCGCAGGTCGCCGAGCAAGAGGCCCTCGGGATGCTCGAAGTTCCGGTCGACGCCCGGCGCCAGGACGACCTCCATCGGCGTCGCCCCCGCGAGGCGCGCGTGCTCGAGCTGGTGCTCGTCGAGCGCGAGCGCGATCTCGCGCCCCAGATCCTCCTCCACGGCCAGCACGCGCGAGCCGGCGTACTTGCCGCTTGGGATGCGCGCCGGGTTCGCGCCGACGAAGAAGGGCGTCGTGCGCGTGGGGCCGTCCTCGTCCGAGGTGAAGTTGAGCGAGAGGTGGTGACCCTCGAGCTTCCAGGCCCAGGGGCCGCTACCCGGCGTGCCGAAGACCCGGAAGGCGTAGAGCCCCGGATCACGGTGGGTCGCCGGGGCGCCGGGCTTGGACTCGAGGTCATGGAGGACGTCCTCGAGCCGCACGATGCCGTCGACCTTGAGGTGGCCTTGGCTCGAGAGCGTCGCGTCGAGCAGCGCGTTGAGCGCGGTCCGCTGGCGCGGATCGAGGTCCTTCAGGTGAATGCCCGGCCGTTCGCGCGGGATGTAGTGCCAGTCGACGCGGTCCTTGGAATCGAGGGGCGCCGAGGCCTCGCGCAGCTGCGCCTCGTCCAGCGTGTCGAGGAACGCGCGCAAGGCGGTCTCGCGTCGCGCTTCGCCGGGACCGGGCTGCGGCGCAGGCACGACGGCGGTGCAGGCCGCGAGCAGCAGGGCGGAGAGTGCGGAAAGTCGTCGCGGGAGATTCATGAGGAGGGGGTGCTGGGGTGCCGGGGCGTTGTCGGAATGCGTGACGTTTGGTTGTCGGCGGCGGTACGGAGCCAGGCACAACTC
>JAPLOF010000062.1 GCA_026692665.1 Planctomycetota bacterium | reverse complement strand
AACGGCGGAGTTGTGCCTGGCTCCGTACTATGGCGCCGTACTACGGCGCGAACGGGATCCGCAGCCCGTTCGACAGATTGAACTGCGCGCCGCCCGCCGCCGCGTCGCGGAACCAGGCCTGGAAGTTCCAGGTCGAGCCCGGGACGAGGCGCCCTGCCGCGGGCGGCAGCGTGTTGTTCACGGCGCGGGTGAGCGCGCCGCCCGAGGCGCTGACGATCCCGAGGCGGAACGTGCTGCCTCCGACGCAGCGCCAGCCGTTGCCGAAGGGGGTCTGCGCCACGTTTGGTCCGAAGTAGAAGATCCCGTTCGCGTTCGCCGGAACCGGCTGCGCGCGCAGCACGAGGTCGTTCGCGGCGACGCTCGCCGATCCGGTCGCGCTGGCCTGCGCGGCGCTGCCGGACGAGTTCGGGTTCGCGAGGCAGAAGCTCGCGCCGACGACGGTGCAGGTGCTCTGCGAAACGCGGAACCCGTCGAGGCCGGCCTCGACGATGTTGCCGGCCCCGGCATCGGTGGCCGTGAACCGCAGCCGCGCCGTCGCGCCGGGAGAGACGCCCGCGGCGAGGAAGTCCGCGCGTTCGAAGCGGGCCGAGCGCCACGCGAGGCCGCCGTCGGTCGAGTGGGTCACGAGCGTGACCCAGGGACCGGCCGCGCCGTTGGCGCTGACCTCCACGCGCAGCGAGTCGGATCCGTCGCCCGCCGTGAGCCGCAGGAAGTAGAGGTACTCGACCGTCACGCCCGGGGACGAGAGGTCGAGCGACGGCGAGAGCAGTTGCACCGCCCCGCCGTCGACGTCGGTGTTGCCGGGCGCGTTCTGCGTGAGCCAGCAGCTGCCGCTGCCGTCGCCGTCGGCAGCCGGATCGTAGGCCCAGCCACTGTCGTTCACGGGCACGCCGCGCTGCCAATCGCCGCTCGTCGCGCCGAGGTTCGTCGCGGCCCAGCCCTGGTCGGTCTGGAACGTGTCCAGGTAGGTCGTGGCGAGGGCCGCCACGTCGAGGGCAAACGTGTTCGCGGGTGCTCCCGGTGGATCGGTCAGGATGCCGCAGCTCGTGTCCGTCACCTCCAGGTAGAAGCTCGGCACGTCTCCACAGGCGAAGCCCGGCAGCAGGCCCGTGTAGAGACCGCCACCCTGGTTCACGAGGCCGATGCCGGCGTAGGGCGTCGACGCGTTCGGACGCCAGCGGAGCAGCACGGATCCGAACACGGGCGTGCCCGTGACGTTGGTCGAGACCGGCGCGGGCGTGTTCGGTGCGACCAGGGTCGGCACGGTCGCGGTGATGCCGCTCGCCAGCGGGAGGCACGCCGCCGCCGCGAGCGTCATGTCGGCCGCCGACGTCGGATGGAAGAAGGTCGTGATGTTGGCCGTGCCGCCGCTGCACAGGTGGCAGTAGCTCATGATCGAGCCCTGATTCGTGCAGACTTGGGCGGTCTGGCACTGGCCGAAGTAGCCGCTCGGCGCGCATTGATCCAGCGGCGGGCAGTAGTCGTGCGTGTGCAGCGCGTCGAAGTTGTGACCGATCTCGTGGCTGACGACGATGAAGTCCCAGTTGTTCGGCTGCTGCACGATGGGGAAGGCGATCGTGCCGTTCAGGTTGCCCGACACCGAGAAGTTGAACTGCGGATCGCACAGGACGTCGAGCCAGGCGACGCCGCAGCCGAGGTTCGCGCCGGACATCAGGTGCCCGAGGTCAGCACCCGCGGGGACGGCGCCGACCCAGGCCGCCTGCAACTCCGTGAGCACCGCCTGGCAGTTCCCGCCCGTGTCCTGCGCCGCCCACGGATCCGCGGCCGTCGTGTAGAACGCGACGGAGGGGAAGGTGAGGATGGTGCTGGCCTGCGTCTCGTAGCGATCGCTGACGAAGCCCAGCAGCGTCGTCGTGTAGGCCGTCTGGGCGGCGAGGTCGTTCCACTTCTGGAAGTACTGGAAGTCGCTCGTGATCGCGATGCGGCACTCCCGGAGTCCGCACGACGAGCCGAGCGCCTGCTGTCCGCCGGAGCTCGGAGCGATGTCGCGCGGGATGCGCGCGAGCGTAGAGCCACGCTCCGTGGCGCGGCCGGGCGCTTCCGTGGCGGCGCACGTGCCGTCGAAGCGCATGCCGAGCGCGTTCAAGACCGATTCGTCCACGAGCAGGGCGTCACCGCGCGTCCAGTTGCCGCGCGCGTCGGGGCGCGGCAGCACGTGGACGAGCCGGTCTCCGCGACGGATCCAGCCTTGCGCACCGGTTCGCGCGAACGAGAGCTGGACCTCGGAGCCCACCGCGCCGCGCACCGTGCCCTTCCACAACGACAGGTCGAGCCCGCGCAGCAGGTCGGGACGGGCGACGTCGTCGACCGTGAACGCGAACTTCAGGCGCTCGTGGCGGATGCGCACGAGATCGAGGTCGACGACCGAACCGTCGGGGAGCGGGACGCCGGTCAGCGTCATGGACTCGCGGCCCGCGATGGCGGCGAGACGGCCGCGTTGAAGCTCCACGCGCAGCGCGTCGATCCCGGGCTCGCCGCCGATGGGGGCGAGCAGGCTGGGTTCGGCGGGGCCCGCGGACAAGGGGAACTGCGCGGCCGCGTTGGCGGCGCACAGGGCGCCGACGAGGGAGAGGAGTGCACGCTTCATCGGGGATTCTCGTCTCGATGCCGGTCCGCGAGCGGGGGGCTGGGGAAGGCCCGTGCGTTCGACTCTAGCATCGCGTTCCCGGACGGAAACCACCGAGGATTCGCGATCCCGAGGCGGAAGGTCGACCGCTTTCACCGGTGCCTTCCGACGGGACCGGCCTATCCTCTGGGCCGCCCTCCCTCCGGCGACGACCCACCGATGCCCAAGTCACCCGAACGTCCTCAGGACTTCTCGAATCACCGCGCGATCCCGAACGGCTTCTGGCTCGCCGCGGGGATCGTCCTGCTGGCCGACGCGTGCTGGCGCGCGTGGGAGGCGTCGACCGGCTTCTCCGCGCGGGCCGCGTGGAGCGCGACCGTCGCCATCGCGCTCGTCGTGGTCTGGTTCAGCGCGCGCCGCTCGGCGCAGATCGTGCAGGACCGCGTGATCCGGCTCGAGATGAGGCTGCGGCTCCAGCGGCTCCTGGGCGACGAGCGGCGCGAGGACATCGAGCGCATCGCGGTCGCGGACCTCGTCGGCCTCCGGTTCGCGAGCGACCCGGAACTCCCCGGTCTGGTCGCGCGCCTCTCGCAAGGCGAGTTCGCGAAGCCCGACGACATCAAGCGCGCCGTGAGGTCCTGGCGGGCCGACTGGTTGCGCGTCTGATGGCCGCGCAAGGGACAATCGCGGACGCGCCGCCGGCGAAGAAGAAGGTCGCCTGGTCGCAGAGCTGGGTGCAGATGCGCGAGCTCCTCGTCGCGCACAAGGGCCGCCTCGCACTGGGATTCGCGCTCATGCTCGTGAGCCGGCTCGCTGGCCTCGTGCTGCCTCTGGCCCCGAAAGTCCTGATCGACGACGTGATCGGGAAACAGCGCGCCGACCTCCTGTGGCCGCTGGCGCTGGCGGGCGGCGCGGCCACGCTCGTGCAGGCGGGCACGGGCTACGCGCTCTCGCAGGTGCTCGGCGTCGCGGCGCAGCGCGCGATCAACGACATGCGCCAGGTCGTGCAGGCGCACGTCGCGCGGCTGCCTGTGCGCTACTTCGATTCGACGCAGACCGGAGTCCTCATCTCGCGCATCATGAACGACGCCGAGGGCATCCGGAACCTCGTCGGCACGGGCATCGTCCAGCTCGTCGGAGGGATCGTGACGGCGGCCCTCGCGCTGTTCGTCCTGTTCTGGCTGCACTGGAAGCTGACGCTCGTGATCCTCGTGGTCCTGGCCGCGTTCGGAGGCGGAATGGCCTGGGCTTTCCGGGTCCTGAGGCCCTTGTTCCGCGAACGCGGCAAGATCACGGCCGAGCTCACCGGCCGTCTCGCGCAGACGCTGGGCGGCATTCGCGTGGTCAAGGCCTACACGGCGGAGCCGGCCGAGGAAGCCGTCTTCCGCCAGAACGCCGGACGCCTCTTCGGCAACGTGCGGCGCTCGATGACCGGCGTCTCGGCCACCACGTCCATCGCCGCGGCGCTGGTGGGCGCCATCGGCGTGGTCGTGGCGGTCGTGGGGGGGCGCTCGATCCTGGCCGGGGAGATGACGCTCGGGGACTTCGTCACCTACCTCGTCTTCATCGGGCTCGTCGTCGCGCCGGTCGTGTCCATCGCATCGGTCGGCACGCAGATCACCGACGCGTTCGCGGGTCTCGACCGGATCCGCGAGGTCCTCGGCGTGGCCACCGAGGACGCGGGCGACGGAGAGCGCGAGTCCCTCGCCGACGTGCGCGGCGAGGTCGAGTTCCAGGGGGTCGCGTTCGAATACGAGGCCGGCAAGCCGGTCTTGCAGGACATCACGTTCCGCGCCGCAGCCGGCTCGACGACCGCGCTGGTCGGCTCGAGCGGATCGGGCAAGAGCACGCTGGTGAGCCTCGTGATGGCGTTCAACCGTCCGTTGTCGGGCCGGATCCTGGTCGACGGCCGCGACCTCGAGCGCATCCGCCTGCGCGATTGGCGGCGGCACCTGGGCATCGTCCTGCAGGACAACTTCCTGTTCGACGGCACGATCGCCGAGAACGTCGCGTTCGCGCGGCCGGAGTCGACGCGCGCGGAGATCGAGGAATCCTGCCGCCTGGCCAACTGCATGCAGTTCGTGGACGGCTTCGAGAAGGGGCTCGACACGATCGTCGGGGAACGCGGCGTCAAGCTCTCCGGTGGCCAGCGCCAGCGCGTCGCGATCGCGCGTGCCCTGCTGGCCCGGCCGCGGATCCTGATCCTGGACGAAGCGACCTCCTCGCTGGACAGCGAGAGCGAGGCCTTGATCCAGGACGGGCTCCAGACCCTGCGCCAGAGCCGCACCACGTTCGTGATCGCCCACCGGCTGTCGACGATCCGGACCGCGGATCAGATCCTGGTGCTCGAGAAGGGACGCATCGTCGAACGCGGCACGCACGCCGAACTGCTGAAGCTCGGCGGCCGCTACAAGGAGTTGCACGACCGCCAGCACAGCCTGGAGTCGGAGCGCTTCGTGAACCCGGGCGAGAGCTTCGGAGTCGGACCCGATCGGTTGGCCGTCGCGGGACCGCGGGCGTGAGCGACCGGTTCCGATACGGAACGTCGAGCTGGTCCGAGAAGGGTTGGATCGGACCCTTCTATCCGCCCGGCACGAAACCGGCCGACATGCTGAGCCTGTACGCGACGCAGTTCTCGACGGTGGAGGCCGACACGACGTACTACCGGGTTCCGAGCGCGTCCCTCGTGCGCGGATGGCGGGCGAAGACGCCCGCGGGTTTCACTCTCTCGGCGAAGTTCCCGCGGTCGATCGTCCACGCGGGGGAAGGACAGCACCCGGACGGGTCCAAGGTCCTCGCTCCGGAGCACGTCGGCCCCGAAGTCGACCGCTTCCTCGAGGCCATGCGCGAGCTCGGCGATCGCGCCGGTCCGCTCGTGCTGCAGTTCCCGTATTTCAATCGCACGGCCTTCACGGGACTCGCGCCGTTCCTGGCTCGGCTCGGTCCGTTCCTCGAACGCCTGCCACGCGACTTCCGCTACGGCGTGGAGGTGCGCAACAAGGCCTGGGTCGGACCGGATCTGCTCGCGCTCCTCAAATCGCACGGCGTCGCGTTCGTCCTCGTGGACCTGGTCTACATGCCGCATCCGGCGGACCTCGCGCGCGAGCACGACCTCCTGACGGCCGACTTCGCCTACGCACGGCTGATCGGCGACCGGAAGGCCGTCGAGGAGCGCACGACCACGTTCGATGCCCTCGTGCTCGACCAGGGCGAGAAGCTCGAGCGCTGGGCGGACCTCCTCGCTTCGATCGTCCCACGGACGCGCGAGACGTTCGCCTACGCCAACAACCATTACGCCGGTCACGGTCCGGCCACGATCCGGGACCTGGCCCGGCGGCTCGGCGATCGGCTCGGAACGGCCTGACTCCTGGCCGGGACTCCGGGACCCGCTGACGCCGGGAGCGCCCGTCCGCTAGGATGTCGCCCATGGGACTCTTCGACCTCTTCAAGAAGAAGGAAGCGGACGCGACGCCTTCGGCCGAGGTCCGCGCGCTCATCGCGCAGCTCGGATCGGGCGACGCCCGCCAGAAGACCGCCGCCTGCCACGCGCTGGCGAAGATCGGGCCGCCGGCGCAGGCCGCCGTGCCGGCGCTCATGGACCTGCTCCACGACGACGACGGCGATCTGTGCAACGCGGCCGCGGCCGCGATGTCCTCGATCGAGCGGCGCCTCGCCTGAGCGCGCGCTCCGGAAATCCGGGATGCGTGGGGAAGGCGTCCGGCCCCTTGATCGATCGGCGTCCTGGCCGCAGTCTCTTGGCGGCCGGCTGCGCTGCGCCGCGTTCGATTCCCCTCCGCTGATCCGAGGATTGCGTCCATGGCCGAACTCAAGGGCTCGAAGACCCACCACAACCTGAAGGCTGCGTTCGCCGGCGAGAGCCAGGCGAACCGCCGGTACCTCTACTTCGCGAAGATCGCGGACGTGGAGGGCTACCCGGAGATCGCGGGCAACTTCCGCGACACGGCCGAGGGCGAGACCGGGCACGCGCACGGTCACCTGGACTACCTGAAGAAGGCCGGGGATCCGGCCACCGACATGCCCTTCGGCTCCACGGAACAGAACCTCGCCGCGGCCGTCGCGGGCGAGACGCACGAGTACACCGACATGTACCCGGGCATGGCCAAGGCCGCGCGCCAAGAGGGCTTCTCCGAGATCGCCGACTGGTTCGAGACCCTGGCGAAGGCCGAGAAGTCGCACGCCGGCAAGTTCGCCAACCTGCTCAAGTCGATCTCCTGACGCGCGGCCGCCGTGAGCGGATCCGAACCGACGATCTCGTACGCGCCCACGGAGGGGCATACGTTCGACCCCTCCGACCCGCGCTACTGGGACGAGCGCGCCCTGCGCGGCGAGGTCGAGCGCGCGTTCGAGATCTGCCACGGCTGTCGCATGTGCTTCAAGTACTGCGACAGCTTCCCGATCCTCTTCCGCGCGATCGACGCGCAGGAGGAGCCGGACCCGCGGCGTCTCGCGCCCGAGATCACGGAGCAGGTGATGGACGCCTGCTTCCAGTGCAAATTGTGCGAGGTCCAGTGCCCGTACACGCCGCGCGAGAAGCACGCGTTCCAGCTCGACTTCCCGAAGCTCGTGCACCGCTGGAAGGCCCAACGGGAGCGGCGGCGCGGGCCCTCTTTGCGCGACCGCGTCCTCGGGGATCCCGACCTGGCCGGCCGCGCGGCGCGCGCCAGCCTGGGACTCGCGAACGCCATGAACCGCGTCGGCGCGCACCGCTGGTTCCTGGAGAAGGTGCTCGGCGTCCACCGCGACAAGCTGCTCCCCGACTTCGCGCCGCGCACCTTTGAACGCTGGGCCGTGAGCCAGGGCAAGGTCGCCGCCGCGCCGCCCGCCGAAGCGGTGCTGTTCCCGACCTGTTTCGTGCAGAACAACGAGCCCGAGATCGGTCGCGACACGGTGGAGGTCCTGGAGCACAACGGGATCGGCGTCCGCTGCGTCCAAGGACTCGCCTGCTGCGGGATGCCGGCCTGGGAGCACGGCGATCTCGACACGCTGCGCGCGCGCGCGCGCCAGACGCTCGACGTCCTCGAGCCCTTCGTCGTCGCGGGTTCACGCGTCGTCGCCATCAACCCGACCTGCTCCATGATGCTGCGGCGCGAGTGGCCCGAACTTCTCGAGGGCCGCGACCGCGAACGTGCCGTGGCCTTGTCCGGGCTGGTCGCCGATCCGTGCGAGCTGCTCTGGTCGATCCGCGACGAGCCGCGCTTCCGCACCGACGTGCGGTCGAAGCCCGACGGACCGATCGCCTACCACGCGCCCTGCCACCTGCGCGCGCAGTCGATCGGTTTCCGCGCGCGCGACCTCTTCAAGAAGGTGCTCGGCGCCCGGGTGGTGCCCGTGATGGAGTGCTGCGGTCACGATGGCACGTACGCGATGACGGTCGAGGGTTTCGAGCCGAGCCAGCGCGCCGGCGCGCGCGCGTTCGAGGGCATGCAGGCTCCGTCGGCGAGCACGTGGTCGACCGACTGCCCCCTCGCCGCGCTGCAGTTCCAGCAGCACGCGGGCACGAAGCCGATGCATCCGATGTCGATCCTGGCGCGGGCCTACCGCGGCGACCCGTTCCCGTCCGCGCCGACCCAGGAACGCGGGCCGGGAGGCGCTCCGTGAAGCGCGTCCGCCGCGAAGAGGTCCTGGACCACGTGACCTACGGCGAGCGCCGCGACGTGCTCCGACCGCGAGCTCTCGCGGAGAAGGACGTGCGCCGCGTGCAAGTCGGCGAGCACCTCACGTTCCTGTTCGAGAACACGGCGACGGTCCGCCACCAGATCCACGAGATGCTGCGCATCGAACGCATCGTTCGCGAGTCGGACGTGCAGCACGAGATCGACACGTACAACGAGCTGCTCGGAGGCCCGGGAGTCCTGGGCTGCACGCTGCTGGTCGGGATCGAGGACGCCGCCGAGCGCGAGCGGCTCCTGGTCGCCTGGCTCCAACTCCCCGAGCACCTCTACGTACGGCTCGACGACGGACGCCTGGCTCGTGCCCGGGTCGACGAGCGCCAGCGCGGCCGGGGCCGTCTCTCCTCCGTGCAGTACCTCAAATTCGACGTCGGCGGAGGACTCCCCATCGCGGTGGGTTGCGATCTCCCCGGCGCGAGCGCGGAGACCGCTCTCCAGCCAGGCCAGCGCGCCGCCCTGTCCCACGATCTCGGACCCGACGCATGAACCTCGGCGCACTTCTCCTCGTCTGCATGGCTCTCGAGCCCTTTCCGATGCGCCCGCAGGGCGACGGAGCGGCCGCGGCCACCGTCGCGCGCGAGGACACGGCCCCGCCGGCGCCGGTGCTCGCCCCGCCCGCGCGTGCGAGCCAGGCCGCGCCCCGACCGCTCCCCGATCTCCTCGCGACGTTCGAGGGTCTGCCCGTGGAACGGATCCTGCGCAAGGGCGAGGACGGTGCGCCGTTGCGCGCGACCTACGTGCGGGCCGGCACCCAGATCGACCACGGCCCCGAGCTGCGCTGGCACGACAACGGCGGGCTCGCGCTCGCGCGCACGTGGCGCAACGGCAAGCAGGACGGCCTGGTCGAGGAGTGGTACGCCAGCGGATACCAGATGAGGTCCGGCACGTGGGTCGCCGACCTGCGCGAGGGCACGTGGACGACGTGGTTCGAGGACGGGATCCCGAGGCTCGTGCGCGAGTACTCCGGCGGCACGTACCACGGGCGATCCGTGGAGTGGTTTCAAACGGGCGCCCTGCGCTCGATCACGGAATGGAAGAACGGCCGGCAACACGGCGATGCCGTGCAGTGCGGCCGCGACGGTCGTGTCCTCTCGCGCGGCCGCTACGCCGACGGGCAGCGCGACGGCGATTGGGTCGAGTACGGCCCCGATGGCGCGCTCACGGCCCGTGGTCGCTACCGCGCCGGACGAGAGGACGGTCCGTGGCTGCGCGTGGACGAGGCGCGGCAGCGGATCGAGGAGGATTTCGCGAACGGGCTGCTGCAGGGTACGCGCCGCATCACGAACGCCGCCGGGAAGGTCGTGTCCGAGGGCCGCTACGTCGCGGGCAAGGCGCACGGCGTCGCGCGCGAGTGGTACGCGGACGGGGTCCAGAAGAGCGAGATCTCCTTCGCGGACGGGGTGCAGGACGGGCCGGTCCGCTACTGGTTCGAGAACGGCACGCTCCAGATCGAGGGCACCATGAAGTCCGGCAAGCGCGAAGGACTCTGGGGCTACTGGAAGGCCGATGGAACGCGCGATCCGGAGTGGAGCGGCACGTACCGCGACGACAAGAAGGTCGCGGACTGACCGCGGCGGTTCGCGCCATGCTCCACGTCGTCCGGCGTACCGACGGCAGTCGCTCCGCGCAGGGGCCCCTGGTCCAGGGCCAGCGATCCGGCACGTGGACGACGTTCACGCGCGCGGGCCGGAAGCTCGCCGAGTGCGAGCACGAAGCCGGTGTGCGCCAGGGGTGGTGCACGCGCTTCCACGCGAACGGCGCGCGCCGCGCGCAGGGGGCGTTCGAGCAGGGAGCGCGAACGGGACCCTGGACCGTGATTCGGAGCGACGGCCGTGAACGCGCGAGCGGGACCTACCGGGCTGGCCGTGCGCACGGCCCGTGGACCTTCCATCACGACAACGGAACTCTCGCCCAGCGCGGCGAGTACGCCGAAGGCCTGCGCGTCGGAGCCTGGCACGCCTGGCATCGGAACCAGAAGCGGAGCTCCGAGAGCACGTGGGTTGGCGGCGAACTCGAGGGGGCCTGGCACGCGTGGCATCCCGGAGGCACGGACCTGGCGCAGGGCGAGTACTGCGCCGGCGCGCGGGAAGGCGTGTGGACGAACTGGCATCCGAACGGTGTTCGCGCCGCGGTGGGCGATTACCAGGCCGGGCGGCGCAATCACCTGTGGACGCTGTGGCACGCGAACGGCGAGCGCCGCGCGGAGGGCACGTTCGTCGACGACGTCCTCGAGGGCTGGTGGAGCGCGTGGTACGAGACCGGTCAACGCCAGTCGGAAGGCGAGTTCCGCGGCGGAATGCAGCAGGGCCCCTGGCGCTTCTGGCACGCGGACGGATCGCTCGATGGACGGCGCACCGGCGTGTATTCGGACGATGTCCGCCTGTCGGGACTGGATGGGCGCGATGGCTCGTGAGCGGCCGCGGGGACCGCGCGTGCATCCCCCGGTCCGAGCGGGCCGCGGTTCCTTCGGAGCGCGGATTGCCGCACCGCCCACAGCGGAATCGCGCGCCGCGTGAGCTAACCTGGAGCCGGCATGCCGACCCTTGCACATTTCTGCTTCCTCCTCCTGCAGACTCCGGCCGCGGGACCGGCTCCCGAGATCGTCACGTTCCTCCACGAGAACGGGGTGAAGTCGCGATCGGGGCCCGTCGTCGATGGACGCCGCGCAGGGGCCTGGACCGCCTGGCACGACAACGGCGTGAAGATGTACGAGGGCGAGTACCGGGACTATCAGCGCGTGGGACGCTGGACCTACTGGTCGCGCTCGGGCGCGAAGCAATCCGAGGGCTCGTGGTCCGACGGGGACCGGTCCGGGGTCTGGAGCACGTGGCATCCGAACGGCACGAAGGCCTCGGAGGGAGCCTACGAGCGCGGGCTGCGCACCGGCCCCTGGACGTTCTGGGACGACAAGGGCTCGATCCAGCGCAGCGGCTCGTTCCGGTTCGACCTCCAGGACGGGGAGTGGGTCTTCTACAGGCCCGGCACCGGAGACAAGGCTTCGGAGGGCACGTACCGGCGCGGGCAGCGTTCGGGCTCGTGGACGCGCTATCGCGACGACGGCACGCGCGAGTGGTCCGGTCGTTTCGCCAACGACAAGGAAGAGGGGGCCTGGACGCGCTGGCATTCGAACGGCGAGATCCAGGCTCTCGGCTCGTACGCCGCCGGCGAGATGGAAGGGGAGTGGGTCGGCTTCCACGCGAACGGCCAGCGCGACTACCTGGGCTCGTTCCTGTCCGGGAAGGAGACGGGCCTCTGGACGTACTGGTGGCCGAACGGGAACAAGAAATCCGAGGGCCTGTTCGGTGGCGGACGGCGCTACGGGACCTGGCGCGTTTGGACGGAGGAGGGCGACCTGAGCGTCGAACTCTCGGGCGAGTACGCCGAAGGGAAGAAGAAGCCGTGATGTGCTCGCTCCGATCCTCCAGTTGGTTTGCGGGCGCCGTGGCGCTCCTGGTGACGTGCGGCGGCGCCGAGGTCCAGGCGGGGAACGCCCTGTCTCTCGCCGCGCCGACCCTCGCGAACGTCGAGCCCGCGGCCCTGCGCAGTGGGTCCGTCGCGCTGCGCAGTGGATCCGTCGCGCTGCGTAGTGGTCCCGTCGCGCTGCAACGTCGGCCCGTGGCCGGGGAGCGTCTCGTGCACGCCTTCGTGCTCGATCACACCCTGGTCGCCCAGCGCATGGCGACGCGCATCGGGAGCGAGGAGCAACTCTCGCAGGATGGGATCGAACTCGGCGGGCGCACGTCCTTCCGCTTCGCGGACGAGGTCCGCGAGGTCGAGGGCCCGCGGGCCACGCTGCTGCGGCGCGTCGTGGAGGACGCCACCGTGCACGTCGACATGCGCCTGCAACCGCCGGGAGGCGCGCCGCGCACGATCGCGCTCGACGGCGGGTCTCCGCTGACCGGAACGAGCGTCCTGCATCGCTACGTGCCGGCCCGCGACGTCTACGGAAAGCTCTACGACGGCCAGGAGACCAGCGAGGAGTTCCTTCCGCGTCTCTTCACCGACATCGCGCTCACGTGTCTCCTGCCGGCCGCACCCGTCGAGGTCGGGGCCCAGTGGACCGTTGCGCCCGCCCGGCTCGTCGAGGTGTTCGCCTACGGTGGGCTCGTCCCGATCCGGTTCGCGAAAGGGGCCGACCCGCTGCTCGTGCGCACGACCGCGTTGGGCGTGGGCGGTCCGTTGTTCGAGGTGTTCGGCGGCGAAGTGACCGGAACCGTCGGCGCGGAGCTCGTCTCCGTCGAGGCGGGCATCGCGCGGATCGCGTTGCGCGTGGACGTGCGCGCCGTCCGCGACCAGACCGCGCTGAATCAGGCGAACCTCACGCCGCCCGAGCTCTACGACGGCACCGTCGTGGAGAGCGGACGCGCCGAGTGGTCCTTCCGCGGGCAGGGGGAGCTGCGCTGGAACGTCGACGCCGGCCGCGCGGAGGCGCTGAGCCTCGCGGGCGCCGAGGAGATCCGATTGGCGCTCGCGTTGAAGGGACCGACCGGCAAGAGCGGCAGCGACCTCGCGTTGGCCGGCGGGCTCAAGCTCTCGATCGACATCGCCGTCGCGCCGAAGTCGGCGCAGCCGCGCTGATCGGCCGCGAACTCCTCCCTGGAGCCGAGCGCTCGCCCGCGCGTCCGTCGCGGCCCGCCCTCAGGGGCAGTACGTGACGCGCACCGCGTTCGATAGCCCGACGCCGAACGGGTCGCCGGAATCCTGGAACCACAGCTGGTAGTGCCGCGTCTGCCCCACGAGCTGGGGCGTGACCGGCAGCGGCAGGACGACGCCGCCCAGGAAGTCGAAGGTGAACGAGCCCTCGCGGCGCAGAGGACGGTTCACGAGCAGCGTGCCCCCGAAGAACGGCGCGGCGGTCGCGCCGCCGCCCGAGAAGAGGATGCCCGGCGCATTGGCGATGCCGTCGCTCGTGCCGATGACGAGGTCGTCGATGCCGACGATCGCGCGGCCCTGGGCGAAGAGGTTCGCGGGCGCGCCGAGGGATGTCGTCTTCGCCGTGCCGTAGATGAGCACCGGCGGGCAGGGCGGCCGCGCGGGATCGAAGGGAAACGCGTTCGAGAGGGCCGCGCCGCTCGTTCCGGGAACGCGCACGAGCACGTCGCCGGCGAGCGCGGCGACCGGGATCGTGACGGTGATCTCGTCGAGGGCTCCGTTGGCGGGCACGGGCCCAACCGCGAGCGGCGTGCCGTCCGCGGTCGGTGATCCATCCGTGAACCACACGAAGTTCGAGGCGGCGTGGAAGTTCGCGCCACGCAGCGTGACCTGGTTCCCGTTCAGCGTGTAGGTGTCGATGCGCGGCTTCGTGAGCGACTTGACTCCGTACAGCGCGCGCACGCCGTCGATGTCGTCGGACTCGACCGAGCGCTTGTTGATGTTCGTGCCGCCCGCGGAGGGGAACATGGTCCACTCGCTGCTCGAGCCGGAGTGGCCGAGGCCGAGCGCGTGCCCGTACTCGTGACACATGACGCCCTGGATGTCCTTCCAATCCGCCAGGCCCGGGAAGCTGCCGGGGCCGTCCTGCCAGATGGCCGCGTCGCGGTAGAAGCGGATGCGCCAGCCGTCCTGGATCGGGGTCTCCGTGAAAGCCAGGACGCCCAGCGACGAGCCCGGGATCTCGGACACGATGTTGTCGTCGACGCCGCCGACTCCGTTCGCGAGGCCCTGCCAGGTCGAGTCGAAGTTCGCTCCGCCGCTCCCGATTCCGGCCGGCTGCGAAGGGTCGCCCTCGCCGTCGTTGCGGCGCTCGCTGCCCCACTCCGCGACGCCCTTCCAGATCGCGAGCGGCGCGCCCAGGGCGCCGGGGAAGTTGGGATCGGCCTGGAGGTTGTCGTTGGCGCTCTGCGCCGTGAAGTTGTTGAAGACGCGCACGTCCCGCTGGGACAGGTCGAGCGTTCCGCCCAGGGCCGACCAGGCACGCGGTTGCGTGGGCAGCACGAGGAGTGCCGCCGCGGCCAGGCCGGCGGCGGAGAGGATCGAACGGCGGGCGGTGACGTGCATGCGGTGGGCCGGGTTCCAGGGCGGGGGCCGCGGGGGCCTCTCCACCCGCGGATCGGGTGTCTCTAGGACGGAAGGCGCGGGCCGTGCGTTCCGACCTCCCGGAATTCCCTTCCGGGCGGCGGAGCCCAGCCGGGAATCCGGTGAGGAAGGCTACCCCGGAGGCCGGGATGGCGCTTGCCGTCCAGGCGGAAACGCCCAGAATCTCGGCCCCGACCACCCCGCTGGACCGCCTCCCATGACCACCACCGAGACCCGCCCGTTCCAGGCCGAAGCCGCCGAGCTCCTGTCGCTCGTCGTCCACTCCCTGTACCGCAATCGCGAGGTGTTCCTGCGCGAGCTCGTGAGCAACGCCAGCGACGCGCTCGACAAGCGGCGACTCGAAGGCCTGCGCGACCCCGCGCTGGCGAACTCCGCCGAGGGCGAGATCCGGATCGCGGTCGACCGCGAGCGCCGCACGATCACCATCGAGGACGACGGCATCGGCATGAACCACGACGAGCTGGTCTCGAATCTGGGCACGATCGCGCGCTCCGGGACGCGCGCGTTCCTCGACAAGCTGCGCGCCGCCGGCGATGCGGCTCCCTCGTTGATCGGCCAGTTCGGGGTCGGCTTCTACGCCAGCTTCCTCGTGGCCGACGAGGTCACGGTCGACTCGCGCCGCGCCGGAACCGGCGAGTCGTGGCGCTGGCGGTCGGACGGGAAGGGCGCCTACACGATCGAGACCGGTCAGCGCGCGAACGTGGGCACGACCGTCACGTTGCACCTGCGTGCGAAGCAGGGCGAGGACGACGAGGACCCGGCCGACTTCCTCGAGATCGACGCGATCCGCGACGTCGTGAAGCGCTGGTCGGACTTCGTCGAGCACCCGATCCGCGCCGAGTACGACGAGGAGGTCGGCGACAAGCTCGAGCACCGCAGCGAGACCTTGAACTCGCGCCGGCCGCTGTGGGTGCGTGCGAAGGAGGAGATCCGTCGCGAGGAGTACGACGCGTTCTACCGCAACCTGGCGCACGACTGGACGCCGCCGGCCGAGGTCGTGCACTTCAAGGCCGAGGGGACGACGGAGTACGTCGCGTTGCTCTTCGTGCCCGGGCAGCGGCCGATGGACTTGTTCGACGGTTCGCAGGGCCGCTCCAAGATCGCGCTCTACGTGCGGCGCGTGCTGATCCTGGACGAGTGCCAGGACCTCCTGCCGTCGTGGCTGCGCTTCGTGCGCGGGATCGTGGATGCGCCCGACCTGCCGCTGAACGTGTCGCGCGAGGTGTTGCAGCAGAACGCGCTCGTCCGCCAGATCGGGAAGCGCCTCGTGAAGCGCGTGCTCGAGTCCCTGGCGACGATGCTCGACAAGGAGCGCGAGAAGTACGCCAAGGTGTGGGCCGACTTCGGCATCGTCCTCAAGGAGGGCATCTACCTGGGCGGCGACGAGGACGGTCGCATCTCGAAGATCGCCCTGTTCGAGACCACGCACGGCAGCGACTCGTCGCAGGGCTCGGTGCCGACGACCCTGGCGGAGTACGTCGCGCGCAAGAAGCCCGATCAGAAGGCGATCTGGTTCCTGGCCGGCAGCGAACGGCGGATCCTCGAGGCGTCTCCGCACCTGGAGGCGATGCGCCGGCGCGGGGAGGAGGTGCTCTTCTTCACCGATCCCATCGACGAGTGGGTGGTCGAGCGCCTCCAGAGCTTCGAGGGCCTGCCGCTCAAGCGCATCGACAGCGGCGACCTCGATCTCGAGACTTCGGCCGAGAAGGAAGCGCGCGAGAAGCTCGACCGCGACCACCGCGAAGCGCTGCAGGCCGTCGAAACGCGCCTCTCCGCCGACGTGAAGGCCGCGCGCTTCTCCACGCGCCTCACCGAGAGCCCGGCCGTGCTCGTCAGCGAAGGCGGCGCGGTCTCCGCGAACATGGAGCGCATCCTGCGCGCGGCGCGGCAGGAGGTGCCCAAGGAGAAGCGCGTCCTCGAGCTGAACCCCGACCACGGTCTCGTGAAGAAGCTGCTCGAGCTCCACGCCGCGGATCCGCGGTCCGAGCGCGTGGGGGACCTGGTGGAACTCCTCCACGGTCAGGCCCTGCTGGCCGAAGGTTCGCCGCTCCCCGACCCGGCCCGCTTCTCGAAGCTCCTGGCGCGCCTCTACGCTTGATGGCCCGAGGCGGACGAGCCGGCCGGGCTCGTTCGCCCCGCTCGCGCGCTCAATCCAGGAACCTCCACGTCGGCGGTGCGTCCAGCGCGGGCACGACGCCCGTGAGGCGCGCGCGCACGAACTCCACCGGGATGTTCCCGCCCGCGAGGATCGCGTCGTGGAACGCGCGATTCGTCATTCGTCCGCTGTCGACGAGCTCCCGGTGCAGCGCGCGGAACTGCATTCCGCCCGTCAGGTAGGCCGCCTGGTAGAGCGGCCCGTAGTCGCCTCCGAACGAGCGGCGCACCTCGCCTTCGGCGGAGCGGCGCTCGTGGCCGACCTCGTCGACGAGCAGGTCGACGCACTGCGCCTCGGTCATCTCGCCCAGGTGGAACGAGAGGCTGAACACGATCCGGGCGCAGCGGTGCGAGCGCCAGAAGAGCATCCCGATGCGCTCGTCGGGCGTGCGCGCGAACCCCTGGTCCCACAGGAGCATCTCCCAGTAGAGCGCCCAGCCTTCCGTCCAGAACGGCGTCGAGAAGGCGCGCCGGTGCGGCATGTAGCGGTCGTTCATGAACCCCTGCAGATGGTGTCCGGGGATCAGCTCGTGGTGCACCACGGCGCGCGAGAACGCGCGGTTGTTCGCGCGCAGGCTCATCAGCTTGTCCTCGTGCGCCATGGACGCCGTGGGGAAGCTCACCTGCACGACCTCGCCGCCCAGGAAGAAGGGGTTCACGCGCTGTGCTTCGGGGGAGAGCATCGACATGCGCCACGTCTCGGCCGCGATCGGCGGCACCGTGACGAGGTCGTGATCCTCGACGAAGGCGATCGCCTCGCGGGCCAGCTCGCGCACCAATCCCGGCTGTTCTCCCGGCTCGACGTGGCGATCCTTCACGGCCGCGATCGCGGCGCGCCAGTCGGTTCCGTAGCCGAGCTCGCCGGCGGCCTTCTCTAGTTCGGACCGGCACCAGGCCAGTTCGCGACGGGCCATCGCGACGAGTTCCTCGGGCGTGTGCGCGATGCGCTCGAAACGCAGCTCCTCGAGCAACGCCTCGCGGCCGATCGGGTCGCCGAGGATCGTGTCGCGGTCGTCCGCTGCGAGCTTCGCGACGTGCTTCCGCAGGGCGTCCTCGTGCTCCTGGAGCCGCAGTGCCGCCGCGCGCGCCGGCTCCGCGACCCACCAGTCGAACGAAGGGTCGTAGCCGGCGCGGAACGCGCGCCATTCGTCGAGGCTGCCGCGGAGCCGCGCGAGCTCGCGCGCCGCGCGGAAGCCGACCGAGCGCCCGGCCGGTGGCTCCGTGGCCTTCTCCAACGCCTCGCGCTCCGCCTTCGCGGCCCGCGCGATCGCGTCCATCTCGGTGGCCGCGGCTCGCGCATCGAGAGGATCCGCGCGCTGTCGTGCCTCGAGCAGGGCGACGATGCGCGGCGCGTAGGGGACGAGCTTCACGACCTCGACGCGGCGCGCGTCGGCGCGGTCGAGGCGCGCGCGGCTCTGGGCGATGCGGTTCGCGAGGAGCGCCAGGTCGAGCCGGCCCTCGACGTCGAGCTGCGCCGCGTCGATTCGTTCCAAGCTCGACCGTTCGCCCGCGAGGAATTGCCGCAGTCGCGCGGTGCGCTCCGCGGAAAGCGGCGCGTCGTGGAATCGCTCCAGGCTCTCCCAGTCCGCCACGAACCCCTCGACGCGCTCCCGCAGGGATTCGCCGGAAGAGACCGCGGGAGCCGTGCGGCACGAGCAGGCGACGGAGAGCACGAGGATCAGGGCGCGGATCGTCATGGGGCGGAGTCTACGGATCGCCGTCGCGCATGCCTCGCCGTCCTTTTCCCGTGGATTCCGCTCCACGTCGCGGGGGGGGGGGCGGTCACGGAGTGGAGTCCGACCGATCTCCGCTCACACACGTCGAGAGGTTTCGCCATGGCCCACGTCCGCCGTCTGCTCGCCGTCTATGCTCCGATCTCCCTCCTCTGGTCGAACGGCACGCCTTCGCTCTCCAATGACATGGTTCACATGAGCGTGTCCGGACTGCCGAACAACGCCAGCACGCTGCTCTTCCAGGGAACGCTGCCGCTCATCGGCACGCCCTTCGGCGACGGCCTGCGCTGTGTCGCCGGGAACACGTTGCGCCTCTACCAGCGCGGCGCGCTGTGCGGCAACCGCGAGTACGGCTACGGCGTGCCCGGCGACGCGCTGATCAGCGTGCAGGGCAACCTCGTGATCTCGGGCAACGTCTACGACCAAGTACGCTATCGCGACGCGAACCCGACGTACTGCTCGGTGTCGGAGGGCCGACCGCAGGTGGTCGGCCCCGCACGTCGGCTTCGGGTCGCGATCCGAGCAGAGTTCGGCGCCCATGACCGACCTCTCGATCCATGGGATCTGGAGGCGGAATTCTGAATTCAGAGCACGGCATATGGGAATCTGGAGGTCCCGGATAGCATGCGCGCAGAGTCTGCTGCGCCCTTCCCCCCCCCGGCTCCTCGCTGAGATCCGCCCCATGCTCGTCGCTGCGCTCGCGCTCGCCCTCCCTCTCGTCGACCCCACGGCGCTCGGAACGGGGTCGCTCGCAAGCGGTCCCACGCCGGGCCTCACGGGAAGTCCGGCGCAATCCGCCTGGTTCGCTGGAGCTGCGGGCTTCGAAGCGCGCGATGCCGATCGTGGGTGGGACCTGTCCGTGGACGAGGCTGGGCTTCATGTTCGGCCCAACGCCGGCGCACCGAGCAGCGAAGCGGGGGCGTGGACGTTCACGATCGGCACGTCGAGCTTCGGGCGCGAAGCGGCCGCGGCGCCGGTCGAGCCCCGGGCCCCGACCGCCAGTGGCGCGCGCGTCGACATCGACCGCGGTGGTCTGACCGAGTGGTTCGAGCGCCGCGCGGACGGCATCGAGCACGGCTGGACGATTGCCTCGGCTCCCGAAGGGGACGCGTCGAAGCCGCTTTGGATCGGCCTGCGCATCCAGGGCGATCTGTCGATGCACATCGTCGATGACGGCAGTGGAGCCTTCCTGCGGGACGCGCAGGGCGCGCTGCGCCTGCGCTACACGTATCTTCACGTGCTCGATGCGAACGGCGCGCGCGTGCCGGCGAAGCTCGCCGCCAGTCCATGGGGCATTGGGATCCGTATCGAAGCGCGCGACGCGGTCTTCCCGATCGAGGTCGATCCGGTTGTCGTTCCGGCGGCCTGGGGCTTCTATGGAAATCAGGCGAACCTGGGCGATGCCAACGCCCAGGTCGTCACGGATCGCTTCCTCACCCGCGCGGCTGGCGACGTGAACGGGGACGGCTTCGGCGACATCCTCTGTTCGGCGAGTCAGTTCGATGGTCCCAATGGCGCCGACGCCGGAGTCGTCTATGTGTTCCGCGGCTCTGCGACAGGACCGGTAAGCGGGACGCAGTGGCAGATCGACGGCATTGTCCCCGGTGCCAGAATGGGAACTGGGGCTTCGTCGGCTGGCGACCTGAACGGTGACGGCTACGCTGACATCGCTGTCCTCGCAGCTGGCGAAGGTTCCGGAACGCTGCGCGTCTACTACAACGGCCCCTCGGGCGTTCCGCCCGGCCCCCAGTTCACGTACACCATGGCGGGCTGCTGGGCCGTGGATCCTGCCGGCGATGTCGATGGAGACGGGTACGACGACATCGTCGTCGGCGCGCCAGGCTTCTCCGTCGGGCCACTCACCTCTGCCGGCACCGTCTGGGTCTTCTTCGGCGGGCCGAACGGCATCATCACAGGTCCCACCAATCCCTGGATCCGGAATGGTGACGAGGCCAATGCGCAACTCGGGTGGGATGTGGGCACGGCGGGCGACGTCAACGCGGATGGGTACGCCGACATCATCGCCGGTGAGTACAATCGCAACGGCGGCGCGGGTCGGGCCATCGCGTTCTACGGCGGGCCCGGATTCCGCACCCATTCCCAGACCCCGGATTGGGTGCATGACGAGTTTGCCCCGAACCTCCCCATTCTCTTCGGATACTCGACGAAAACGGCCGGTGATCTCAACGGCGACGGCTTCTCGGACGTGGTCGTTTCGGCCGTGCACGGCAACGCCGGCACCGACGGGGAGGGGGTCGTGTATGTCTATTATGGTGGCCCGGGCGGGCTGCAGGCCTCGTACGGTGGACGCATCCGTTCTGCCGCGCACTGGGCCTTCTTCGGCTGTCAAGCCTCCACGATTGGGGATGCGGACGGTGATGGGTACTCCGACATCGCGACCTCCTTCTACGCCGGATGCTGCCAGGATGGCCACGTCTACGCCACATACGGTCGTCCTGCGCCGCTGGGCGACATCATCCTGGGCCAGCAGCTTGTGGTGGTGATTCCGAACACCCTCACCGGCGAGTACCTGGGTGGTGCAGGGGACGTGAATGGTGACGGATTCGGTGACCTCCTTGTTGCTTCCCCCCTGGCTACCAACACCCAGACGCGTGAAGGCTACTGGCAGTGTTTCTTTGGCAGCCCGAATCCGCAGTCGGGGCTGACGAATCCGCTCCTCGAGCCGGGAGCGCTGCAGTTGGGCAGTAGCCAGTCGAAGACGGGCCGCGCCGTCTCTTCGGCCGGAGATCTGAACGCCGATGGTTACAACGACATCGTCGTAGGCTCTCCGGACTTCGGCCCCCAGGACCGTGGCCGCGTGCAGGTCTTCCTCGGGGGTGCGAACGGCCCGAACTTCGGCACGCCGGCTTGGACGTTCGATAGCACCAACAATGGCGAGCACTTCGGCTGGTCCGTGTCGGCCGGCGACATCGACAACGATGGCCGGACGGACATCGTGGTCGGTGCACCCGACTTCTCCAACGGACAGGCGAATGAGGGTCGCGTCTACCTGTTCCGCAGCAACGGTGGCATTCTGCCAGCCACGCCGACATGGACCCTGGAGAGCAACCAGATCGGTGCCCTCCTCGGCAGCTCGATCTCGGCACTGGGTGATGTGAACGCCGATGGATTCGCGGACATCGCGGTCGGCGCCCCCGGCGGAAGTGGCGGCCAAGGAACTGTTACGATCATCCATGGCCGTGCGACCGGGCTGGGGCTTCTCGCACCCGCGATCTCGCTCACGAGCGGCGTGCCCGGCTCGGAGTTCGGGGCCTCGCTGGCGCTCGTCGGCGACCTGAACCTCGACGGCTTCGGCGACTTGGTGGTTGGTGCGCCGAAGATCGATTCGCCGCAGGTGGACGAGGGACGCATCTACGTCTACCTCGGGTCGTACCAGGGCATCTCGGCCACGGTCGCGGCCATGGAGGAGTCCCAGCAGGCCGGGGCTCTGCTCGGCCAGTCGCTGGGGCAGTGTGGCGACATCAACGGAGACGGTCGCGCGGAAATCCTCGCCGGTGCGCCCGGCTACGACGCTGCGTCGAGCGGAGGTGCCGCCTTCCTGTACCAGACCTTCCCCGCCGGCGGAGGCATCACGCTCAGTACGCTGGCGGTCCGTGCGGGTCAGCAACCGAACTCTCAATTCGGCTATTCCGTCTCGGCCGGCGGCGACGTGAACGGCGACGGTTGGAACGACGTGCTCGCCGGTGCACCTGACTACGAATGCCCCGGCTGCTTCACGAACTCGGGTCGCATCTATCTCTACCTGGGCTCGAGCAGCGGTCTCGCGACGAGCCCCTCGGAGACCTACGATGGCGCTACAGTTGGCATGAGGCTGGGCGAGAGCATCGCGCTGGGGGGCGATGTCAACGGCGACGGGCTCTCGGATCCCCTCGGTGGCGTGCCCAGCGCGAACAACGACGACGGGGGCGTGATTCCCTTGACCGGCGGTGGAGTCACCTCGTGGCGTGTGAACAGCCAGCAGCGACAGGTCGGGGACCTGCAGGCACTCCAGATCCTGGGACGCGCCGACGAGACCAACCAGTTCCAGATGAACCTCGGAGTTCAGAATTCCTCCGGCAACACCGCGACGGCGATGGGGCGCGTACCGGTCAAGCTCGAGTGGGAGGTGCAGCCCTACGGCACGACTCTCAGCGGATCCGCGATCCAGTCGCAAGTATCCTTCGTCGACAGCGGCGCGCTGGGCCTCGGATTGAGGCTCTCGCGCAACATCACGGGCCTCCCCACATCCATGGCCTTTCACTGGCGGGCGCGCACGGTGGTGCGCAGTCCGTACTACCCGCACACGCGCTGGACCACGATTCAACTCGACGGTCTGCAGGAGAAGAAGCTCGGCCTCGCACCGGACTGCAACAACAACGGCATCGGTGACACGATCGACGTCGCGCTGGCGACCTCCCTCGATTGTGACCTGGACACCATCCCCGACGAGTGCCAGGTTCCACCGCTGGGCAACCAGTACGCCGACTGCAACGCGAACCTGGTCCCCGACATCTGCGAGTACGACCCGCTGTTCGACTGCGACCTGGACGGAAACCTGGACGAGTGCCAGGTGCCGCCGTTCGGCAACCAGGACTGCAACTCGAACACCGTGCCGGATACCTGCGACATCAACTCGGGCTTCAGCCAGGACTCGAATGGAGACGGCCGCCCCGATGAATGCCAGCTGACCCTCATGGCGGCCGCGACGTTCTGCTACGGCGACGGTACCGGTGCGGCGTGTCCGTGCGGCAACTCGAGTCCCGTCGGCAACCAAGAGGGCTGCCTGAACTCGCTAGGAACGGGTGGCCGTCTCCGCACCACGGGCATCGCGCGCGTCCAGGCGCCGTACGACAACTTCACGCTTCTCGGCACCGCGATGCCGAACAGCTCGGCACTCTACTTCCAGGGCACCGCGCAGCAGTCGAGCGGGAACGGAGCCATCTTCGGGGACGGCAAGCGCTGCGCCGCGGGCGCGGTCTTGCGGCTCGCGACGAAGATCAACACCGGAGGAGGTTCGCAGTACCCGGCCGTCGGAGACCTGCCGATCTCGATCAAGGGTGCGTTGCCCGCAGGTGGTGGTACGCGCTACTACCAGGTCTGGTACCGCAATGCCGCTGCGTTCTGCACGATTTCGACGTTCAACCTGTCGAATGGGTTACGCGTCACGTGGCTCCCATGAAGCGGATCGGCTGAGGATGTTCCGGAGCGAGCGCTCCGGGCCAGGAGTCAGGGACCGCACCCGCGGTGGGCCACGGACGGGGAGGGACCTCCACCTGCCCGGGGTCCACGTGGGGGCTTGTTCCCGGAAGACCTGGCCTGGGGCCGCAGGTGATCGACACGCACCACAACCTGGAGAGGTGCTTCCTCCGGAATGGACGCGGACTGCGCAGCACTTCGACGGGACGTGCGACCGGCCTCGACACGGGCCGGTCCGAAGCGCGGACCTGCGGCGCGGCGCACTCACCTGGACTGGGAAGGCCCAGGCCACAGCACGTGTTCGCGTTGCACATGCTGTGGTGCCTCCGCTCCACGGCCGAGCGGCAGCGGATCGGGTGCGCGCCGGTGCACCGCGCACGCGGGTCGGTTAGCCTCCGCGCGTGCCGAAACGCGTGCTGCCCCCCGCCTTCCTGATCCTCTCCGCCTGCAGCATCTCCACTCCGCAAGCGGGGCCCCCTCCCGTCGCGAGCGCTGCGGCGGCGACTCCGGTGGCGCGGAGCACTGCGGTCACCGCGCCCGCCGCGCGCCCGGAACCGGTTGCGCAGGCGGCATCGTCGACGCCGGTCGCGAAGCCCGCCCCGGAAGCGCGACCGGCGGCGGTGGCCGACGCGGGGCTCGCGGATTCGGACCCCACCCGCGCCCTCTTCGTCGCCAACTGCGCGCAGTGTCATGGCCTGCGTGGCGACGGCGAGGGTGTGACCCAGCTCGATCGCAAGGCGCGCAGCTTCCTCGCCGGGGGATTCAGCTACGGGAATACGAAGGACGCGATCGTGCGCTCGATCACGCACGGGATCCCGGGCACGCCGATGCCGGCGTTCGAGAAGGCCCTCACGGCCGCGCAGCGGGCGGATCTCGCGGCCTACGTCATCGGCCTCGGGCCGGAGCAGATCCAGGTCGACGCCGAGGAGAGCGAGATCGTCGTCCGGGACCTGCCGGTCGTCGTCCGCGGCAAGCTGCCGCCGATCGTGGAGGGCGCTCCCGAGTGGCCGCGCGGCATCGCGATCGGGACGCCCGAGGGGCTCACGTTCGAGTACCGCGCGGACGACGTGCAACTCGTCGGCGTGCGCGCGGGCCGGTTCGTGAATCGCGCGGACTGGGGCGGGCGCGGTGGCGACCCGCTCGGGATGTTGGGCCAGGTCCTCTGGTCGCCCGGTGCCGTGCCGCGCGCGATGCACGCGGCGCTGGGGCACATGCGCGAAGGGCTGCCCGGCCCGGCGTTTCCCAGCACGGCGCGGCTCGTCGCCACGGCGGTCGTCGGCAACACGGCCTGGATCGAGTACGCCTTGAAATCCACGGACGCATCCGTCCCGGGTTCCGTGGCCGTGCGCGAGCAGTGTCAGTCCTTCCGCAATGCGCTCGGCAGCGGCTTCGTGCAGCGCCGGTTCGTCCGCACGGAGGAGACGGGTCTCTACATCGGGTTGCCGGATCTGCCGGCCAGCGTGCCGAGCGTGTTCAGCGGCTCGTGCGTGTGCGCCTTCCTGGCCGGTGAGCGCCCGGCCCTGATCGTGGCGCGCGAGGAGCACACGCAGGGCAGCGTGGTGCGGACCGAGGGGCCGCGGCTGCTCGTGGAACTGCAACGGGGGCGAGAGCACGAGATCGCCCTGTACGTGCTCACCGATCTCGTGCCGGGAACGGAATGGAATGCGGCCATGCAAGAGCGCGTCGTCCGGGGGTTCTGCCCGTGATCCACCTCATCGCCATGGTCTCTGGTCTCGCCGGCACGCCCGACGAATCGGCCTACTACCGCGTCGATCAGCTCGTCGCGCCCCCGGGCTGCGTCGCCGAGGTCGGCGGCATGGACTTCCTGCCGGACGGGCGCCTGGTGGTCAGCACGCGACGCGGCCAGGTGTGGATCGTCGAGAACGCCCTGGCCGACGATCCGGGCGCCGCGAAGTTCACGCTGTTCGCCGAAGGATTGCGCGAGGGGCTCGGCCTGGCGGTCGTCGACGGCGAGATCGTGGTGCTGCAGCGCCAGGAGCTGTCGCGCCTGCGCGACACGGACAAGGACGGCCGCTGCGACCGGATCGAGACGATCTGCGACACGTGGGGCCTCTCGACCAACTACCACGAGTTCGCGTTCGGCCTGCCGCGTGATGCGGCCGGGAACTTCTACGTTTCGCTGAACCTCGGGTTCGGCGAGCCGCACTGGTGGCACGGCCAGTCCTACGAACCGTGGCGCGGCTGGGTGCTGAAGATCGCGCCGGACGGCTCGATGAAGCCCTTCGCGAGCGGGTTCCGCTCGCCGTGCGGCATCGCCCGGAACGCGGCGGGCGACCTCTTCGTGACCGACAACCAGGGCGACTGGGTCCCGACTTCCTCCATCGCCCACGTGGAGGAGGGCGGGTTCTACGGCGCGCCCGCATCGCTCCGGTGGACGCCGGAGTACCGCGCCACGAACACGCAGCCTTCGGACACGAACCCGGTGGCCGTGAAGCGCACGCCGCCGGCGATCTGGATCCCGTACGGCTGGTCGCGCTCGACCGGCGACCTCGCGCCGTTCCCGAAGGACGGCTCGTTCGCGCCGTTCGGGCCGGACCAGTTGGCCGTCGCCGAGATGACGAACGGGGCCGTGCTGCGCGCCGATCTGGAGAAGGTGCGCGGACGCTATCAGGGCGCCGCGATCCCGTTCGTGAAGGACGTCGGCAGCGCCATCCGCACGAAGTTCGCTCCGGACGGCACGCTGCTGCTCGGGCTGACGAACCGCGGCTGGGGCGGGCGTCCGCCCGGCCATGGGATCGCGCGCGTGCGGCCGACCGGTCGCGCGCCGCTCGAGATCGCGCACGTCGCGCTGCTCCAGGACGGATTCGAGGTGTCCTTCACGCAGCCGCTCGCGAGTGGATCGAGCGCCACACGCGAGAACACGCTCCTGCGTCGCCATCACTACGACTGGTGGTGGGAGTACGGGAGCCCCGAGCGCGATCGGCGCGTCCTGCCCGTCGACTCGATCGTGATCGCGCCCGACCGCCGTTCGCTCACGCTGCGTTCGGCGCAGCTCGAGTGCGGATCCGTGGCGACCGTCCTGCTGCCGGAGCTCGTCTCGGAGTCGGGCGAGCCGCTGTTGCACCGCGAGTTCGCCTACACCGTGAACGAGCTGCCCGGCGGGCCGCCGTGCGAGCAGCTTGTCGCGCGTGTCGCGCCGCCGCCGCCGGCGCGCGAGAACGAGGACCAGGGCTGGCTCCGCATGTGTTACGGCGACGCGTTCCGCATGTGGAACGGGCCGGGTTGGAAGCTCGCCGACGTGGACCTCGACGTGAAGGAGCCGACGCGCCTCGCCGTGCGCGAAGGCGTCGGCGCGCTCGTGAACTCCGACGCGGCACCGTTCCAGAGCAAGATCGAGTTCGGCGACGCCAAGATCCACGTCGAGTTCCTGCTGCCGAAGGACGGCCGCGCCGCGGTGCGCATCCAGGACCGCTACGACGTCCTCCTCGCCGCGACGCCGAACGAACGCGCGACGACGCTGGCCAGTTGCGGCGCGCTGCTTCCGGGTCCCGGCTTCGCCGGCCGCGCGCCGGACAATCCCTGCTTCCGCGCGCCGGGCGAGTGGCACGAGCTCGATCTCACCTTCCGCGCGCCGCGCTTCGACGCGACGGGGCGCAAGGTCGCGAACGCGCGCGTCGTGCGTGCCATGGTCGACGACGTGCTCCTGCACGAGGAGATCGAGTTCAGCGGACCGAGCGCGGGCGCGCCCGCGGTGGAACGCGCCGTCGGCCCGCTCTCGATCCGGGCGTTGGGCGGGATCGCGGCGTTCGGCGGCATCCGCGTGAAGCCGCTCGAGGTCGAGGCTCCGGGCGACGGTTGGAAGCCGCTCGTCGCGGAAGACAGGCTCGCGGGTTGGCGCACGATCGGCGGCGCGACCGCGGAGAACGCCGATGGCGAGTTCGCGCTGGGTGGAGCACGCGGCGCGCTCGTGACCGAGGCGGCGGACTACGCGGACGTCGAGGTCGCCTTCCGCGTGAAGGTCAGCTCGAGTGGCACCTCGGCGCTTTGGCTGCGGGCGTCGGAGAAGGACGGGGCGCTGTCCGGCTACTGCGTCCGGATCAACGCCGACGCGCCGTTGCCGGAGTACACGGGTTCCATCGCCGGTCTCGATCCCATCAGCGTGCAGCTCGTCGGTCCCGAGACGTGGTGCTGGATGCGGGCCTCGGTGCGCGAGGAGTCCGGAGCCGCGCGCGTCCGCGTCTTCGTGAACGGCGTCGAGGTCGCGAGCGTGCTCGATGCGCGCCCGGACCGGCCGCGGGGTTCACGGCTGGCGTTGGACCAGCACCACGACGGGTCGCGCGCCGTGTTCGAGAACCTCCGTTGGCGGCCGGCGCGTTAGGGGATCCGCCATGAGACTCGCCCGCTTTGGCCCTGCCGGCCGCGAACGTCCCTGCGTGCTGCTCGCGGACGGCACGCGCGTCGATTGCAGCGGGTTCGGACTCGACTGGGGCGAGTGGTTCTTCGAGTCCGACGGACTTCCGCGTCTCGAGGCCTGGCTGGACCAGCATGCGGCGCGCGCGCCGCGCGTCGACCCCGGCGTCCGTGTCGGCCCGCCGATCGCGCGCCCATCCAAGATCGTCGGCCTCGGCCTCAACTACTCCGATCACGCGGCCGAGATGGGCGTCGCGATCCCGAAGGAGCCAGTGCTGTTCCAGAAATCGTCCTCGGCGCTCTGCGGCCCAGAGGACGACCTGCCCGCTCCGCGCGGGGCGACGAAGCTCGACTGGGAGGTCGAGTTGGCGGTCGTGATCGGCCGGCGGGCCGCGAACGTCGAGCGGGACCGCGCGCTCGAGCACGTCTTCGGTTACACGCTGGCCTGCGACTATTCCGAGCGCGCCTGGCAGAAGGAACGCGGCGGCCAGTTCACGAAGGGGAAGAGCCACGACGGCTTCGCGCCGCTCGGTCCGTTCCTGCTGACGGCCGGCGAGCTCGCCGATCCGCAGCGTGTCGGCCTGTGGCTCACGGTGAACGGCGAGACGCGCCAGCGCGGCTCGACGCGCGACATGATCTTCGGCGTGGCCGAGATCGTGAGTTACGTGAGCCAGTTCATGACGCTGCTGCCCGGCGACGTGATCACGACCGGCACGCCCGCGGGGGTCGGCCTCGGCGCGCATCCGCCGCGGTTCCTCGTGCCGGGCGACGTCGTCGAGTTGGGCGCCGACGGACTGGGCCGTCAGCGCCAGCGGATCGTGGGCGAGCCCGCCGCCTGAAGCGCGCGTCCGCCCTGGAGCCGACGGCGGGCGAGGGCTATCGTCGGATGCGATGAGCAAGCTTCCTCCGTTCGTGGCGAGTCTCGCACTGACGCTCGGCTCCGCGGCCTGTGTCTCGAATCCGGATCCGCCCCGCTCGCGGCCGCCCGCCGTGGTCGCGTCCGTCTCGTTGGCGGAGCAGGCCGCGCTCCAGGAGAGCGCCACGCGCCCAGGCAAGCAGCACCGCGCGCTCGATCCGCTGGTCGGCGCCTGGCTGACCTCGAACGTGGCGGTCGATGCTCAGGGCCGCGAGAGCGATCCGATGCCGGGACGCGCCGCGATCGACTGGGCCCTCGGCGGACGCTACCTGCGCATCGACGCGAGCCTGGACATCCCGGGCGGAGCCTCGCACACGTGGAGCGGGTTCCTGGGCTTCGACCAGGCGCGGGACGAGTACCAATGGCTCATGGTCTCCGACCTCTCGACGGGGATGGGAGTCGCGCACGGGCGGGGCGAACTGTCGCACGCCGGGATCCGTTTCGTGCTGGACGTCGTGGATCCGCGGTCGGGCGCCATGGCGCGTGCGACGAGCCACCTGCGCGCATTGGACCCCGACCACGTCGTCCTCGATCAGATCGGCACGGACCCGACGGGTCTCGAGCGCGTGCTGAGGCGCACGCACTACACGCGGGCTCCGAAGGCCGGTTGACCGGCGCTCAGGAACTCAGCAGGAATTCGCGCCGCGCGAGACGCCAGCACCCGGCGACCAGCGCGACGACGACGATGCCGAGCAGCGTGAACGCGGCGGTGCGGCCGTCCACGAAGCCGGCGGTCGAGAGGCCCTCGACCTTGGCCCAACTCGTGGAGCCGTCGGCGGCGATCAGGCTGCGCAGGTAGTGCTGCACCGTCAGCAGCTGGTTGCGCCCCGGCAGGTTGGCCAGGAAGCCCTCGACCGCGAAGGCATAGCCCAGTCCGACGACGATCGGACTCTTCACGAAAGCACCCAGCGACGCGGCGAGCGCGCTGTACGCGAGGCCTCCGGCGAGCGCGGCCGTGAAGAGGGGACGCGTGACGCCCGCGTCGATGGGCGGACCTTCGCCGCGCATGCCGCCCGCGGCCACGAGGAAGAGCCACGTGCCCACCGCGAGGATCGCGATCAGGACGACCGCGATCGCGGACCATCGTCCGATCAGGAGCGCGGCGCGCGGCATGGGTCGCGTGAAGAGGTACGTCAGCGTGCGGTCCTCGACCTCCTCGGCGACCGCGGCGGAGCCCAGGATCAGGCCGGCGAGCGGCGTCACGACCTGCACGAGGAGGAGCCAGCCGCCGTTCACGGCCATCTCGCCCGGCGACGACCGGCCCGTGAGCTTCGACGCGATCCAGGCCAGCACGGCCGGGACCAGCGCCAGGAGCAGGACGAGCAGCGCGCGCCGGGAGCGGAGCAGCCGGGGCAGGCTCGTCGCGAAGATCAGCCAACTCGAGCGCGCGAGGGCTCTCATCGCAGGCCTCCGACGAGGTCGTCGAACAGCGCGTCCAGGCTCGCGTCGGACACGGACAGTGAACTCACGCCCGCGCGCTCCGCGGCGGCGATGGCCGGGAAGCGGGTCTGCAACTCGTCGAGGCGCGAGGTCTCGACGTCGAGAAGACCGTCGTCGCCCAGGCGCACGGCGGTGACGCCATCGACGTCGAGCAGCGCGCGCGCGAGGCGGCGCGGGTCGCGCGCTCGAATCGCCACCCGACGCGGCCGGCGATCGAGGAGCGCGCGGATCTCCGGGGAGGAACCCAGCGCCAGCACGCGACCGCGGTGGAGGAGCACGATGGTGCGCGTGAGCTCCTCGACCTCGTGCAGCACGTGGCTCGAGACCAGCACGTGCGTGCCGCCCTCGGCCAGGTCGCGGAACAGGTCGAGCGTGTCGCGCCGCGCAAGCGGGTCGAGGCCGTTCAGCGGCTCGTCGAGGACGACGAACTCGGGGTCATGGGCGATGGCCTGCGCGATGCGTACGCGCTGGCGCATGCCCTTGCTGAAGCCGCCGACGCGGCGGTCCGCGGCGTCGACGAGCTTCACGCGCTCGAGCGCTCGCAGCGCTCGTGCCTCCGAGTCACCGCGCGAGAAGCCCGAGACACGCAGCAGGAACTCGAGCGTCCCGCGGGCGGTCAGGTCGCTCCACAGGGCGTCTTGCTGCGGCGCGAAGCCGATCCGTCGATAGAGCTTCGCGTTGGCGAACGGTTCCTCGCCCAGGACGCGGATCGATCCGCGCGAGGGGCGCAATTCGCCGACGAGGAGCTTCAGGAAGGTCGACTTGCCCGCGCCGTTGGCACCCAGCAGACCGACGATGCCGCCCTCGATGCGCAACGAGACGTCCGAGACGCCCACGACGTCGCCGTACCAGCGGCCCAGTTCCCGGGCTTCGACGGCCAGGGTCATGCCACCGCCTCCATGCGGCGCACGCGCCAGGCGATCACGGCGCAGGACGCGAGGAACAGGAGCGACACCGAGAGGTAGGCGTACTCCGGGTCCCAGCGCGAGCGCATCTCGCGTACGCCGAAGACCTCGTTGGCGATGCGCGCCCAGGCCATGCCGGGCGAGATGGCGCGCCAGGCCGGCTCGCGCTGGAGCTGCGCCAGCAGCGTGGAGATCGCGCCGAGGCCGAACATGATGCCGAACGTGCCTGCCAGGGCGAATGCCTTGCGGGTCGCCAGGCTGGAGGCCGCCAGCACGAACGCGCTGATCGAGGTGACCCACGCGACCCCGTACAGGATGGCCTTCAGGATCACGTCGCCCTCCAACCGGACGAACGACCAGTCCGGCGATGCGAACGTGGCGACCACGCAGACGACGAGCGTGGGCGCGATCGCGGCCAGCGACCCGAACGTCGCGACGGTCAGGAACCGACCGAGGACGTATCCGGTGCGCGACAGCGGGCGCGCGAACACCAGCAAGTGCGCGCCGTTCCGGCGATCTTCGGCGATCAGACCCGCTCCGTACCAGGCCACGACCAGGAGCGAGAACGCCGACAGCGACAGGTGGAACATCACGATCAGCTTGCGCACGGCCAGGGACTCGGCGGCCATGTCCTTGACCATGGTGCCCGCCATCTGGCCGATCACGCTCGTGCCCCCGAGGACCTCGGGCGTCGATCCCTGCTCGAGGGAATAGCGCGTGTAGACGACGAACGAGAAGATGACCGCGGCGATCACCGGCGGCGCCATGAGCAGCATGAGCGCGAGCCTGCGCCGGAACGCGACGCGCAGTCCCGCCTTCCACAGAGCCACGGCGGCGCGCGGGTGCTCCCGCAACGTCCCGGCGAAGGGGCGATAGACCTCGAGGTTGGCTTCGGCCTTCATCGCTCCGTGCCTGCCGGCGCCGGAGCGGCGGCTTCGTCCAAGGCGCGGAGGAACGCCTGCTGCAACGTCGCGCGCTCCGGCTCGATCGCGACGATGCGCGTACCCGAGCGCGCGGCGGCCGCCAGGGCCGCGTCGGCGTCGGGCGCGGACGCGGGCAGCTCGAGCGCGAACGTCGACGGTCCCGTGGACTCGAAGGCCAGCCCAGCGCCGGAGAGCTCGCGCGCGAAGGCGCCGCCTTCGCCGTGGATCTCGACGCGCACGCGCGCCCGCGCCGTCCCGACGAGGTCGTCGATGCGACCCGATGCCGCCGCCCGTCCGCGTGACATCACGACGACGGAGTCACAGGTGGACTCCACGTCGGGCAGGAGGTGCGAGCACAGGATCAGACTCTTCTGCTGCGCGTGCCCGAGGTCGTGCACCAGGGCCAGCATGTGCCTCCGGCCCGTCGGGTCCAATCCGTCCGTGGGCTCGTCCAGGAGGAGGAGCGGCGGATCGTGGACGAGAGCCTGGGCCAGCTTCAGGCGCTGCTTCATGCCGGTCGACCAGCCCGCGACCTCGCGGTAGCGCGCCTCGTCGAGTCCCACGTAGTCGAGGACCTCGTGGGCGCGCGTCATCGCGTCGCGTGGCTCGAGTCCCGAGAGCCGGCCGAGCATCGCGACCGTCTCGACGCCGCTCATGCCGGGCACGAGGCAGTCGCCCTCGGGCATGTAGCCGATGGCGCGGCGCAGGCGCGCGCGGCCCGCGGCCGTCGTCGGATCGCACCCGGCGATGCGCGCTGAACCGGAGTCGGGGCCGATCAAACCCAGGCACAGCTTGAGCAGCGTCGTCTTGCCGGCTCCGTTCGGCCCGAGCAGCCCGGTCGGTCCGGGCGCGAGGGTCAGGGTCAAGCCGTCCAGCGCGCGCACGCTGCCGTACGTCTTCACCAGCGCGTCGAGCTCGAGGATGGGCTGCTTCACGTGTCGGATGGGACCTACTGCGCGCGCCGGAGCGCCCGGCGCACGATCGCCGAGGCCAGATCCGCCGCCAGGACGAGCGCCGCGCCCAGGGCCACGAAGACGACCATCTCGTCGTAGTACTGCTTCGCGCGCGAGTCCTGGATCCAGTAGCCGAGCGACACGACGCCCAGCATGCCGAGTACGGTCGCTTCGCGCACGCACGTCTCGAAGCGATAGAAGAAGTAGAGCAGGAATCGGTTGGCCGCGAGGGGCAGCGCGCCGAGCCAGGCGATCTGCGCGCGCGATCCGCCGGCGGCGCGCAGCGCGGAGAGCGGGCGCGGATCCAGGTTCTCGACCGTCTCGGCGCCGAGCTTGCCCAGGATGCCCGCGTTGTGGATGGCGAGGGCCAGGACGGCCGGCCAGGCGCTCGTGCCGAGCATCGCGAGCAGCAGGAAGGCCCAGATGTACTCCGGGATCGCGCGCAGGAGGATCAGCGCCGCCCGCACCACGACGGCCAGCGCGTTCCAGGCCCGGGAGCGGACGCCCGAATCGCGCAGGACCCGGTCCCCGAACGGCGTGGGCGTGGCGACGTTGCGCGCCGCCAGGAACGCGAGCGAGAGCGCGCCGCACGCCGCCAGCACGATCGCGAGGACCGAGATGGCCAGCGTCGATCCCAGTCCGGAGAAGCCCCGGTCGAGGGCGAGCCCGCGTGCGTACTCGAGGTACTGCGCGGCGTTCCAGTCCGTGCCGCGCAGCGCGAAGGGCACGACGTCGGTGGTCACGAATCGTTCCAGGTTCTCCCGCCGACGTGGGCTGAACAGGTCCTCGACCTGGATGTCGCCTCCGAGCCAGGCGTATGCGACCAGGGCGAGGAGTGCGAGGACCGAGACGCGGACGAGCGTGCTGCGCGGCCGGGCGCGACGCAACGCCTCGACGTCGAGGGTCGTGATGGCGGTCCTCGACGTCATGCGACGAACCTCCGGCGGAGCGCGCCGCTCCAGAGCTCGATCGTGACGACCAGGACGACCAGCGCATACAGGTACGTCCACACCTCGCCGTAGTGCAGGTTCTCGAACGACTGCGCGATGGCGTAGCCGAGCGTCGGGAAGCCGAAGAACCCCAGCACGGCCGCGCTGCGCACCGCGCACTCGAAGCGGTAGAACGCGTACGCCGCGAGGTCGGGGCCGGCCCGCGGCACGAGGCCGAAGAAGAAGACTTGAAGCGGCCCGGCGCCCGCGCCGCGCAGCGCGAGCGCGGCGTCGCGCGGCGTCTCCTCGACCATCTCGGAGAAGATCTTGGCCAGCGTGCCGCCGTAGGGGATCGCGATGGCCGCGACGGCGCCGCCGGTGTTGAGGCCGAACGCCGCCAGGAACAGCACGGCCCACAGGAGCTCGTGCACCGAGCGCATGAGGACGATCAGCGCACGGGAGGCGCTCCACACGGCGGGGCCGACCGTGCGCGCCAGCGCGCGGCGCAGCGGGCTCGAGCCGCCGACGAGATCGCCCGCCCACCAGGCCGTGGTCGAGAGGAAACCCAGCACGATCCCGAGCACGAGCGCCACGCTCATCCCGGCCGCCGCGAACACGAGCGTGCGGCGCGCGGCCGCCAGGGCCTGCATCAGGATGTGCGGCGTGCTTTCGGGAACCGGGGACTCGTAGTCGAGGGCCGGCGTCAGCGCGCGGGCGAAGAAGGCGCGTACGACGCGGAGTCCGCCTTCCTGCGGCACGAGCTTCGCGAACGGGGCGTCGAGGACCATCCAGGCCAGGGCCCCGGCGACGAGGATCGAGAGCGCGACGGCGATCCGCGGCGTGATCGGGAACGGCCGTCGGCGCGCGTCAGGGGATGCGCGCGGGTTCGACACGGTCGAGACCTTCCAGGGAGTAGAGCGCGGAGAGGTCGCGCGGCGCGATCGAGCCGGTCGGTCCGTCGAACACGACGCGGCCCGCGCGCAGGCCGACGAGGCGCGGGAAGTACGCGCGCGCCAGTTCGATGTCGTGGATCGAGACCACCAGCGTGATGCCGCGCTCGCGCGAGATGTCGGCCACGAGCTCGACCATGTCGCGCGCGCGGGCCGGGTCGACGGAGGACACCGGCTCGTCGAGGAGCAGCGCGCTCGGTTCCTGGAAGAGCGCGCGCGCCAGGGCGACGCGTTGTCTCTGGCCGCCTGACAGCGAATCGGTGCGCTGGTAGAGCTTCTCGCCGATGCCGACGCGCTCCAGGATCGCGGCCGCGCGCTCGACCGCGGCGCGGCGCGGGAACAGCATCGTGCGCACGCTGGCGACGAACCCCATCCGCCCCAGGCTCCCGGCGATCACGTTCGAGAGCACCCGGTAGTTGGGGATGAGCGCCAGGTCCTGGTGCACGAACCCGATGCGGGTGCGGACCGCGCGCAGCTTCTCCGGGGACAGGGCGTCGAGTCGCTCGTAGTCGACGCACACCGAGCCGCTGGTCGGCGCCTGGGAGGCGTTGAGGAGCCGCAGGAGCGTGGTCTTGCCCGCGCCGCTGGGTCCCACGAGAGCCAGAGCCTCGCCGGGATCGACGACGAGGCTCGCTTCGGTCAGCGCCGCGCGCCCGGAGAAGACGACCCCGGCTCCGTGCAGCTCGAAAGCCGCGGAGCCGGGGATCACCCGCTTCCAGGCGTCGGGGTCAGCGCAGGAGACCGATTTCGACAGCGGTCTTGCGGAGGATTTCAAACGTCTCGTTCGAGCACACGATGAGCCCATCCTCGGCGCGGTCCAACGCGGCGAGCAGCGCGCGGTCCTCGCCCTGGATGCCGGTCAGGACGCCCTGGAGCTTCGCCGTGAAGCCCTTGCCGTAGATCTCCTCGAGCTTCGGGTGCGCGGTGAAGTTGTAGTCGGCGTACTCCGGCGAGGTCCAGATGATCTGCACGACCGCCGGGTCCACCTTCTTCTCCTTCACGCGCTTGTCGAAGACCGTGAAGTCGACGACGCCCGCATCGAAGGTGCCCGCGGCGACGAGCTCGATCGTCTTGTCGTGGCCACCCGAGAAGCTGGGCTCCGCGCCCAGGAAGTCCTTCGGACTCTTCTTCGTGGCCTTGCGCAGGAAGTACTCCGGCATCAGGCGGCCGGACGTCGAGCTGGCCGAGCCGAACGTGAACTTCTTGCCGGCGATCGAGAGCGGGAAGTCGGGGCCGGGCACGAGGCCGGAGGCCTTGTTGGCGATGATGTAGCTCTTGAACTTCAGGTCGCGCTTGCCGCAGGCGATGGCCGTGGCGCCGGGGACCGCGGTGCGCGCCTGGCAGCCCGTGTAGCCGCCGAACCAGGCCAGCTGCACGTCGCCGTTCTTGAAGGCGTCGACCGAGGCGTTGTAGTCGGCCGAGGGGACGTACTCGACCGGGACGCCGAGCTTGTCGGAGAGGTACTTCGCCAGCGGCTTGTACTTCTCGGCCAGCTCGGTCGTGCTGGCCAGGGCCAGCGCGGCGAGGAGCGCGGCGGAGAGGAGGAGCGAACGACGAGTCAGAGCGAGGATCACGGCATTCCTTTCGACGGCGCTTCACCGGAACAGGCGGTGCGGACGGCGTCTGGTGGTTGGTTGGAGGACACGAATGCGCCGGGGATGATAGCCAGCTAGACCCGCGGCGGCACGGACCGAACGCGGCCGGCTCCGGTGGCCGATTCTCGGGCCACAGTCTCCTGGTGCTCCCGGGGCCGATCGCTACGATCGCCGCGCAGGCTGAGACGCGGCACCGCGACGAGCGGTGCTCGGGAACGAAGAGGAACCTCGATGGCGGATGGACCTGATCGCAATCCGGGCGGCGAAGAGGCCGCGGACCTGTCGCGCCGACGTTTCCTGCGCGGAGCGGGCGGCGTCGCCGCGGGCGGCGTGATCGGCCCGGCGCTGATCGGCGCCAGCGGCTGTGCGGCGCAGCCGGCGACACAGCCCGCGCCGGCCGTCCCGAAGGGCCCCGAGGAACTGGCGGGGGAAATCGAAATCGAGCTGGCGATCAACGGACGGCCCTCGAAGCTCACCGTCGAGCCGCGCACCACGCTCCTCGACGCTCTGCGCACGCGCCTCGAGCCCGCGCTGACCGGCACGAAGAGCGTGTGCGACCGCGGCAACTGCGGCGCCTGCACCGTGCTCGTGGACGGCGAGCCGCGCTACTCCTGCCTGCAGCTCGCCAGCGACCTGCGCGGTAGCGCGATCACGACGATCGAGGGACTCGGGACGCCGGCGCAGCTCAGCGTCCTGCAGCAGGAGTTCGTCGCCCACGACGGTTCCATGTGCGGCTTCTGCACGCCGGGTTTCGTCGTCGCGATCACCGCCTGCCTGAAGCGGGATCCGAAGGCCAGCGAGGCCGACATCCGCGGCGCGTGCGCGGGCAACCTCTGTCGCTGCGGCACCCAGCCGCAGATCTTCGAGGCCGCACTCGCGGCCGGCCGGCGCATCGCGGAGGGCAAGTGACATGGCGCTCGAACCGATCCCGTCCGCTCCGATCCTGAGCACGCGCGAGGACGCGCAGGCCCCGAAGAAGAAGAAGATCAAGACGACCAAGGTCGTCAACGGCGTCGACACCGAGGTCGAGATCGAGGTCGACGACGTGCCCACGGTCGCCTGGCCCGAGCGCTCGAAGCTGCGCGTCCTGAACCACGACATCCCGCGGGTCGACGGGCCGGACAAGGTCAGCGGCGCCGCGCGCTACACGCACGACGTGCGCCTGCCCGGCATGGTCTACGCGCAGATCCTGGTTTCTCCGCTGCCGCGCGCCAAGGTCGTGAAGCTCGACGTCGAGGCCGCGCGCAAGGTGAAGGGCGTCGTGCACGTCCTCGTCATCCAGGGCGAGTCCACGGGCTGGCTCGGCGATCCGGTCGCCGCGGTCGCCGCCGAGACCCTCGAGGCGGCGCAGGACGGCCTGCGCGCGCTGGCTCCGAAGTTCGAAGCGCTGCCCTGGTCCGTCGACCACGAAACGGCCACGAAGAGTGGAGCGCCCGCGGTCACGAAGAACGGCAACCTGGGCAAGCCCGAGACCGACGGGGACGAGACCAAGGCACGCGCGGCGCTCCAGGCGAGCCCCACGCGCGTGAAGGCGACGTACCAGGTGCCGATCCAGCACCACGCCTGCCTCGAGACGCACGGCGTCGTCGTGGACTACCGCGGCGGGACCGAGGCGACCGTGTACTGCTCGACGCAGTACACGCACGGTTTCGCGGCCGAGGCCGCCGAGGTCCTCGGCCTGCCGGCGAGCAGCGTCACCGGCATCAACGAGCACATGGGGGGCGGCTTCGGCTCCAAGTTCGGCATGGACAAGCAGGGCCAGGTCGCCTGCCAGATCGCCAAGGAGCTGAAGCGCCCCGTGCACCTGATGCTCGGCCGCCGCGAGGAGTTCCTGATGTCGGGCAACCGTTCAGGCGGGATCCAGACGATCGAGGCCGGTTGCGAGGCCGATGGCAAGTTCACGGGCTTCCTCGTCCAGGCCTTCAAGCACGGCGGGCTCGGGCGCGGTTCCCTGGCGGCGCTGCCGTACTGCTACAGCGCGGCCGAGCACTACCGCTCGGTGCAGTCGGTGCGCATGCACCTCGACGCGAATCGCGCGATGCGCGCTCCGGGTTCGCCGCAGGCCTCGTTCCCGATGGAGTCGATCGTGGACGAGCTGGCCTATGCCGCCGGCATCGACCTCGTGGCGATCCGCAAGCGGAACCTGCCGCGCGACGCGTCCTGGCAGCGCCAGCTCGACCGCGCGGCGCGTGAGATCGGATGGGCGGATCACCCGCACAAGACGAAGCCCGGTCCGGCGCTGGGCACGGAGTGCATCGGCATCGGCTTCGGCGTCTCGGCCTGGGGCGGCGGCGGCGCGGACGAATGCGAGGTCGAGGTGCGCATCGAGCGCGACGGCAGCGTCGTCACGGCCTGTGGCTCGCAGGACCTCGGCACGGGGACGCGCACGTACATGGCCGCCATCACGGCCGAGGAGTTCGGGCTGCCCGTCGCCGCGGTCGCCGCGCGTCTCGGCAACTCGCGCCTCGGCAACTCGGTCGCCTCGGGCGGCAGCGTCACGACCGCTTCGCTGGCTCCGGCCGTCAAGGACGCGGCGGCGAAGGCGCGCGTCGCGTTCGCCACCCACCTCGCGGCCGTGCTGGGCCTCCCGGGGGACGGATTCCGCTTCGAGCCCGAGGGCATCCTGCACGACGGCGCCAAGGCGCCGACCGCGATGAGCTGGAAGAAGGCCTGCGGCACCCTGCCGGCCGAGGGCCTGCGCGCGAACGGCCGGTGGGTCGAATCGCTGGCCTCGCGCGGCGTGAACTGCACGCAGGCCGCGCGTGTCGCCGTCGATCCGGGCACGGGCCGCGTCCTCGTCCTCCACATGGTCTGCGTCCAGGAGGTCGGGCTGCCCCTGAATCGCCTCGCGCTGCGGAGCCAGATCCAGGGCGGCATGATCCAGGCCCTCGGCTACGCGATCAGCGAGGGGCGCGTGATCGACCCGGTCCTCGGGATCCAGCTCAATCCGAACTTCGAGGACTACAAGGTGCCGCACGCCCTCGAGATCCCGCGCATGACCGCGATCATCGACGACGAGGACACGCGGCAAGGGGTGATCGGAGTCGGCGAGCCGCCCGTGATCCCGGGCGCTGGCGCGATCGCGAACGCCGTGCACAACGCCTGCGGGGCGCGCGTGCGCGAGCTGCCCATCACACCCGACAAGGTCCTTCAAGCGCTCGGAAAGGTGGTCTGACGTGAAGTCCTTCCGACTGGTGAATCCGACGACGCTGGACGAGGCGATCGATTTCGCGAGCGACCGCGCGGCGGGGAGCTCGAAGTTCCTGGCCGGTGGCCAGGACCTCCTGACCGAGATGAAGGAGCACCTCAGCGGTCCCGACCGCGTCGTGAACCTGAAGTCGATCCCGGGACTCGATGCCCTGGATTCCTCGGGCGGATCGCTGCGCATCGGTGCGTTGACCACGCTCTCGCGCATCGAGCGCGATGCCGCGGTCCGCGCGCACTGGACGGCACTCGCCGAAGCGGCGCATTCCGTCGCGAGCCCGCAGATCCGCACGTGCGGCACGATCGGCGGGAACCTGTGCCAGCGTCCGCGCTGCTGGTACTACCGCCTCGAGGAGGCGAACTGCCTGAAGAAGGGCGGGACCGAGTGCTTCTCGTACGGCGGCCTCAACAAGTACAACGCGATCCTCGGCGGGGGACCGACGTACATCGTCCACCCGAGCGATCTCGCGCCGGCGCTCGTCGCCCTGGGCGCCGAGATCGTCCTGCGCTCGAAGTCCGGCGAGCGCCGGATGCCGCTCGAGAAGTTCTACGTGCTGCCCGCCGACGGCGACGTGACGAAGGAGACGGTCCTCGCTGACGGCGAGATCGTGACCGAGATCGTCGTGCCGAAGCCCGCCGCCGGGACCCGTTCGACCTACGTGAAGTTCAAAGAGCGCGAGTCCTACGACTTCGCGCTCTCCGCGGTGGGCGCATCGGTCGTGCTGGAGGGCGGGAAGGTCGCCGCGGCGCGCCTCTGCCTGGGTGCCGTCGCTCCCGTGCCCTGGCGTGTCGAGCGCGCGGAGAAGGTGCTCGTCGGTCGTGTGCTCGACGAAACCGCGGCGCGGGAGGCCGCGAACGAGGCCCTGCGCGGCGCCGAGCCGCTGTCGCAGAACGCCTACAAGGTCCCGCTGACGAAGACCCTGGTGGAACGGGCGCTGCTGGCGCTCGCGCGCTGATCCCATGGCACCCGAAGCCACCCCGTCGCCGTCCGTCATCGCGCCGTTCTGCGCCCACATCCAGAGCAAGAAGGCCTACTTCCTGGGCCGCCCGCCCAACACGGAGCGCGAACTCCTGGATGCCAGCCAGTCCTGCTGGTGCCGGCGGACCATGCAGGCCCTGGGGCCCGACGGAGAGGTCGTGGACCCCGCCGATTGCCGGGCCGGCCGGGCCTGCTACCAGTCGGTCCTGTAGGATGGGGCACGGGCGATCCCGCCCGGAGGACCGACCGTGATCCCCGCATCCCTCTTGATCCCCCTCCTGTCCGCGACCTCGGCCGGATCCACGCCCTGCGTGGGATCCTACGTCGAAGCGCGCACCGCGAGCGTCTTCGCCGGCGCCTGCCACTACAACGGCGAGTTCGTGACCGCCGGTCGCGAGGCGCTGTGCGCGTGGCGGATCGAGTCCGGCGCGTTCGGCGGGGTCGACCTCGCTGGAGTCGCGATCGTCGCCGTCGTCAGCGCCGAGGCGAACCTGGACGAGCGCTCGGCCGCGCGCCGCAGCGTGATCCACGTGGATGCGGCGCTCGCTCCGGAGCGCGCGGCGGCCGCGGTCCTGTGGCTCGCGACGACGCGCGGCGCGGTGCTCGGCACGGTCGTCGAAGTGCGCGCCGATCCGCTCGCGGTCGCGATCGACGCCGATTCCTATTCGGTCGCGTGCGGCGCGGCGTTCGAGCTGTTTGGCGCGCCGCTCCCGGATCGCGCCTGCTGCGCGATGCCGCAGAACGTGTGGTACACGCCGTTCGAGCGCCTGGACCGGCCCCTCGTCGGACTCGACGAGGCGTTCGAGGTGCGTGCGCCGGCCCTCGACCGCGCCTGGTCGCGACCGGGCGAGAACGCGGCCTTCACCGGGCGATTCGGCGTCCGCTGACGCCTGTACCCGCGCATGCAGAAGATCGTCCTCGTGGCGCTCGTCGGCGCCGGACTCCTGCTCCTCGGCGGGGGTGTCCTGTGGCTCGTCGCTGCACGCGACGACGTCCACGGACCTGGACGCGGGCGCGCCCTCGCGACGCAGGAACTGCCCGAGGTGCCGGCGGAACTCTCGGCCGCGCGTCCGCGCGTGGACCTGGACGCCGGCGATGCGGATGCGGCGCTCGCGGCGCGCCAAGGCAGCCGCGGCCGGCATGCCGGGATCGAGGCGCCGATCCCCGACGCGTTGCGCTCCGTGCGCGGACGCGTGGTCGACGCGCAATCGGGCGAGCCCCTGGCGAACTTCAAGCTGGGCTTCCTCTCGCGCCGGCCGCGCAACATCGTCGTCGTCACGGACGCGCACGGCGAGTTCGTCAGCGACCGCGAGCTCGCGAGCGGCGTCGTCGCCTTGAGTCACCAGCCGGACGTCGCGAATCCGCTGTACGCCGGGCGCTACGAGATCGAGCCGAGCGAGTTCCTCCTGCCGCGAGCGGGCGAGGACGCGCCGGCTTTCCCGCTGACGCTTTCCGCCCGTTCGCCGCGGCGGATCTTCGAGGTGGACGTGCGCCGGCCCGACGGCGCTCCCGCTTCCGACGCGACCGTCGCGCTCTCCTCGGGGCGCCGCGACGAGCGCGGCGCGTTCGTGCCCGAATCCCGCGACTTCGAGATCGCCGACGCTCTCGGACGGGCGCGCTTCGCGCTGTTCGGGGACGGAGCCTTCCAGGACACGTATCGTCTCGAGGCCGAGCAGGGCGGGACCCTCGTCGCGGAACCGCGCGAGTTCGACCCGCCCCTGCCCTCGGTCCCCGAGCGCGTCGACCTGTTCCCTGGGGGCGTGCTGAGCGTGCGCGTCAAGAACGACGAGGGGCGCGGCGTTCCCGCGGTGTCGCTGTGGCTGTCGACGCCCGACGCGGGCCGATTCTCGAGCGGACGGCGCGGCGAGACCGACGCGAACGGCGAGTACCACTTCACCGGATTGCGCGACACGTGCTGGACCGTGTCCGCGGTGCATCCCTTCACGGGCGACTCGGTCGAACGCGCGGTGGACCTGGGCGTGGGCGAGTACGCCGACGTCGACCTGCGGCTGTCCGTCGCCAACTTGCGTCTCGGCGCGCAGGGCACCGTCGTCGACGAGCGCGGCGATCCCCTGCTGAACGTCGTCGTGCACGTCCAGGCGGCCGGATCGCTGCCCGTCGAACTGGAGACCGATGCGGCCGGCCAGTTCCAGTACTGGGGGCACCCGAGCGGCGCGCTCCTGCTGGGTTTCGGCGGCGCTTTCCTGGACGACCGCTTCGAGCCCGGCGTCGTGACGGTCCCGTTCGGCGCCACGTCGATCGCCGTGCGCCGCGTCGAACGGCGCGGCGAGCGCTCGATCGGCATCGAGATCGTCGACCGTCAGTCCCACGCTCCGTGTCCGCGCGCGGCCGTGTGGCTGTCGCGTCCCGAATCGGCCGCGCTCGTGGGCACGCTCGCGGTCCAGCGGTTCAGCGCTCCCAGCGGGGTCGCGATGCTGCAAATGCCCCTCGGCGACGAGATCCGCTACGCGATCGACGCACCCGGTTACCTCCGGGCCGAGGGCGCCGTGGCGGACCTCCTCGATGCGGTCGAGGAAGGCCGTTCGCTGCGCGTCGAGCTCGTGCCCGGCTTCGAGCGCAAGGTCGAGGTCCGCGACCGCGTCACGCGCGCGCTCCTCTCCGATGCCGTGTTCTTCGCGAAGGGCGGCGTGCTGGGAGCGACCGACGGCGCGGGCCGCGCGGCGTTGCGCGCGGACGATTGGCCGGCGGCCGTGCGCGTCGAGTGCACGGGGTACGCGCCGCTCGCCTGGGACCCGCTGGCGGCCGGCTGGCCGGGCACCGTGGTCTGGCTCGACCCACTCAGCGCGCGCTGACGCTACATTCGTGGCTGCCATGGCCACCAAGCAGCGCGATCCTTCCGAGTGGATGTGGGAGCGCGCGTCCGAGTTGCTCGAGCGCGCCGACCGCGTTCAACGTCGCTTCTTCCGCCTTTCGCAGGGCGGGGTGCGCGCCTGCTGGGAGCCACCCGTGGACGTGGTCGCGATGGGGGACGACCTCGTCGTCCTCGTCGCCCTCCCGGGTGTCGAGCCGGGGCGTGCCGAAGTCGAGATCGAGGCCGGCGGCCTCGTCGTCCGGGCGCACAGGGCCTTGCCCGACGCCTTCGCCCAAGGCGCGGTACGGCGCCTCGAGATCCCGCAGGGGCTCTTCGAACGGCGCATCGCGCTGCCGGCCGGGAACTACGAACTCGTCGAGAACAGCCTGCGCGACGGCTGCCTCGTGCTGCGCATCCGAAGGGTCGAGGCATGACCCGCGCGGACGACGAGAAGGGCGCGCTGGCGCCGCAGACGACCGCAGCGGTTCCCACCGCGGCCCGGGTCGAGGTCCCGCCGGAGTCCGCGGCCGAAACGCCGGCCGCCGAGGTCGAGACCCTGCTCATCGTGCCGGTGCGCAACATGGTCCTCTTCCCGGGCGTGGTGCTGCCCGTCGTCGTCGGCCGGCCGCGCGCCGTCGAGACGATCCAGGAGGCCGTGCGCACGCAGAAGCCCATCGGCGTCCTGCTCCAGCGCGACGAGAAGGTCGACGAGCCCGGGCGCGCGGACCTCTACGAGGTCGGGACCGTGGCCGAGATCGTGCGTTTCCTGACTGCGCCGGACGGACGGCATCACGCCATCTGTCAGGGGCAGCAGCGCTTCCGCCTCCTCGCGCTCGAGAGCGGGCCGAAGGGTCTGGTCGGCCGCATCGAGCGCCTCGTCGAGCCGGAATCCAGCGGTCTCGACGTGCAGGCGCGCTTCGTCGCGCTGAAGACGCAGGCCAAGGAGGTGCTCGAGCTCTCGCCCGGCGCTCCCGAGGATCTCTCGACCGCGCTGCAGGGCATCCAGTCGCCCTCGCTCCTCACGGACATGGTCGCGACGTTCCTGGACATCCCGGTCCAGGAGAAGCAGGCGATCCTCGAGGTCGTGGACGTCGGCGCGCGCATGAACGAGGTCGGCACGAAGCTCGGCCACCTCGCGCAGGTGCTGCAGCTCTCGCAGAAGATCCGCGAGGAGACGAAGGGGACGCTGGAGAAGGCCCAGAAGGACTACTTCCTGCGCGAGCAGCTGAAGCAGATCCAGAAGGAGCTCCTGGGCGGCGAGGAGGAGCGCAGCGAGCTCGAGCACCTCAAGGAGGCGCTGACGAAGGCTGCGCTTCCCGCCGACGCCAAGAAGGAGGTCGACAAGGAGGTCCGCCGCCTCGAGCGCATGAACGAGTCGGGGCCCGAGTACTCGATGCTCCGCACGTACCTCGACATCGTGGCCGAGCTCCCCTGGGCGAAGGTCACCGAGGACAGTCTGGACGTGGCGCGCGCGAAGAAGATCCTCGACGAGGACCACCACGGCCTGCAGAAGGTGAAGCGCCACATCCTCGAGTACCTGGCCGTGCGCAAGCTGAAGCCCGACGGACGCCGGCCGAACCTGTGCCTCGTCGGGCCGCCGGGCGTCGGCAAGACCTCGCTGGGCCAGTCCATCGCGCGGGCCATGGGCCGCAAGTTCGTGCGCGTCTCGTTGGGCGGCGTGCACGACGAGGCCGAGATCCGCGGTCACCGCCGCACCTACATCGGCGCGATGCCGGGGCTGGTCCTGAACTCGCTGCGGAAGGCCGGAACGCGCAACCCGGTGTTCATGCTGGACGAGATCGACAAGCTCGGCCGCGGTTTCCAGGGCGATCCGGCGTCGGCGCTGCTCGAGGTCCTCGACCCGGAGCAGAACCGCGCGTTCCGCGACAACTACCTGGGGACGCCCTTCGACCTGTCGCAGGTGCTCTTCATCGCGACGGCGAACGTGCTGGACCAGATCCCGGGGCCGCTGCGCGACCGCTTCGAGGTCGTGGAGTTGCCGGGCTACACGCGCGAGGAGAAGCTCGAGATTGCGCGCCGCTACCTCGTGCCGCGCCAACTCGAGCACAACGGGCTCGATGCGAAGCGATGCGCCATCGACGACGCGGTCGTCGTCCGCGTGCTCGAGGGCTGGACACGGGAAGCCGGCGTGCGCGGCCTGGAACGTCAGATCGCGAGCCTCGTGCGCTGGGCCGCCGCGCGCATCGCTTCCGGCGAGGCCCGCAAGGTGCGCATCAAGAAGGGCGACGTGGAGACCATCCTGGGCGCGTCGCGCTTCCAGGACGAGACGAAGAGCCGCGTGGCGCTGCCCGGTGTCGCGACGGGGCTCGCGTGGACTCCGCACGGCGGGGAGATCCTGTTCGTCGAGGCGACCAGCATGCCCGGCAAGGGGCAGCTCGTCCTGACCGGGCAGCTGGGCGACGTGATGCGCGAGAGCGCGTTGGCCGCCATGTCGCTCGTCAAATCGCGCATGCGTTCGATGGAGCTCGATCCGCGCTTCTTCGAGAGCCACGACCTGCACGTGCACCTGCCGGCCGGCGCGATCCAGAAGGACGGGCCGAGCGCGGGCGTCGCGCTCTACGTGGCGCTCGTTTCCCTGCTCACGGGGCGGAACACCCGCGCGGACGTCGCGATGACGGGCGAGATCAGCCTGCGCGGTCTCGTCCTGCCGATCGGCGGGGTGAAGGAGAAGGTGCTCGGCGCGCGCGCCGCCGGCATCAAGACCGTGCTGCTGCCGAAGCGCAACGAGCCGGACCTGGCCGACGTGCCGGCTTCGGCCCGCGCGGAGATGCGCTTCGTCCTGCTCGAGAACGTCGACCAGGCCCTGGCCGAGGCGCTCGAGCCGATCGTCGCGCCGACCGTGCCTGGCCGTGCCCCGCGCAAGGCCGCCGCCCGGAAGCGCCCGTCCGCGGCGCGCACGAAGCGATCCGCACCGCCGGCACGGCGCCCGAAAAAGGGGCGCGCGCCGGACGCGTGAGGACGTCCGGCGCGCGCAGGGGCTCCAAGGGAGAACGGGGAGGCCCCGAACGGGTTCGTCGTGGTTCCAGTCAGAAGCGCATCAGCGTGACGGCTTCCGTCGCCGCGAAGCGCACGCCCGGCGTGACGTCGAAGACGTAGGCCTGCGCGTAGAAGGGGCGGCCGATGAGGAGCGGATCGTTCGGGATCGCGATGGATCCCGATCCGAAGCCGGTGCCCGGTCCTGCGCCCGGGAGCTGGCCGAGGCGCCGCACGGTGAGCGGCCCGCCGAAGTCCAGGTACGTGCGCATCCCGTTGAAGAGCACGCCGCCGGGGACGCTCGTCTCGCTGAAGGCCAGGATCGTGCCCTTGCCCGCGCAGGCTCCATCCAGCGCGACCGTGAATCGCGGGTTGCCGACGTAGGCCGGTTCCACCGCGACGATGTGGGGCACGAAGCCGTCGGTGCCGGCCGTGCCGACCCCGAAGGTCTGCGGCACGCGCGGCGAACTCTGGTTCAACGCCGGGTGGTCGAACGGCGCCTGCTGGTTCGCCACGCGCGGGTCCGTGAGCGGACGGCGCAGGAACGCCACGAGGTCCGCGCGCTGCTGCGGGGAGAGCCCCAGCGGCAGGATGTTCGGATCCTTGTTGGGCGCGTTGAAGTCGCCGCCGCGGTTGTAGAACGCGACGATGTCCTCGAGGGTGCCGAAGCGGCCCGTGTGGAAGTACGGCGCGCGCAGTTCGACGTTGCGCAGGCTCGGCACCTTCATGCGTCCACGGTCGGCGGCGTTCCCGGTCACGTTGAACCGGCCGAGGTCGTCGTTCTGCGGACGGACGCCGATGTAGCGGAACGAGTCGTTCGTGAGCCGCGGTCCGGCGTGGCAGATGTTGCAGCGGCCTTGCGTGTTGAAGATCTGGAAGCCCGCGTTCTCCTGCGGAGTCAGGGCCTGCGGGTTCCCCGCGAGCACCTGGTCGAACGGCGCCTGATTCGTGAAGAGCACGCGCTCGTACGTGGCGATCGCGAGCGCGATGCGCGCACCCGTGACGTCCGGCGAACCGAAGGCCTCCTGGAAGAGCTGCGGATACGTGCGGCCGGCGATCCAGGTCGTGAGCTGCGCCGGGATCGAAGGCGACAGGCGCAGCGGCGTGCTGGCGGCGATCTTGGCCGAGATCGTGGCCCAGTTCGTGCCGACGTGGCCCATCTCGACGTCGCTGACGGGCGGCTCGACGATCTGGCTCTCGAGGCTTGCGCCGCCGGGCAGCACGACCTGGTTCGTCTGCGGGTCGACGAAGGTCGGGTTCGCGCGTCCGTCCCAGAAGGTGGTGGGGACGTAGGCCGCGTTGATCACGCTGGGCGCCTTGCGGCCGGTGACCTGCGTGCCCAGGCGGAAGAAGGTCGAGAGCGAGTAGGCGCCGTCGGCCTCCGTGCGCGGGACCCCGGGCGAACCGAAGACGTCATCCGCGCCGCCGAAGAGACCGTCGGGACCGGGATGCGCCGTCGCGTTCGACGTGCGCGGATCGGAACCGCCGTGCTCGAAGACGTGGCACGACCCGCAGGCCGTCGTGTTCGTGCTGGACATCTGTTCGTCCCAGAAGAGCACCTTGCCGAGGTTCGTCTTGGCGGCGGTGATCGGATTGCCGGGCGGCACGGGCGGCGGCGGCAGGGGACCGGGCGGGGGGCCGCCTTGGGCCTGGACGTTCACGATGAGCGCGAGGAAGGCGCATGCGACGAGAGCGGAACGCGACAGCATGGATCAGGTCTCCTTCGGGGTGGGACGGTGCGGGCGGCTGGGATCGTCTCGATCGGGGAACGGAGGGTGCGGCGGGCGGGGACCGTCGGGCCCCCGCTCGCGATCGTCGTCGGGACTGGGGCGCCGGCGCGGCGGCCACGGCGGGCCGTCGTCGGGCCCGCCTTGCGGCCCGGGAGGCGGGGGCGGACGCTGCGCTACGCCGCGAGCTCCCGCTCCGTGGAGGCAGCACCCGGGTCCGCAGTGCGGCGGAGGCCCCGCGGGGAATCCTCCCGTCCGGGGGCCGGAGTCGGCGCCACGCGGATCGCGGGGGCCACCGGCTCGGGGCGGGAAGTCGCGGCCGAACGGTTCGCGGCCGTCGGGACGGCGTGCCTCGGGACCCGGATCCGGACGCGGAGTCCGCCCTTCGCCTCGGCCGGGACCCTCGAAGTCTCCCCGGCGCGGCGCACCGGCTTGTTCGCGGCCGCGCTCGCCGAGAGCGCCCAGGGCGGCCCGCGCGCTGCGCGCGATGTCCGCGTTCGGGCTCTCGGCCTGGCTGGCCAGGGTCGCGACCCAGCGGTCCAACTCCGCCGCGGCGCGATCCGGACGTTCGGGCGGGGGCGCACCGGCGCCCGGCTGCTGGGCGTGGAGCGGGAGGGCCAGGCTCGCCAGGGCGCACAGGCACGCGATCCCGATTCGGGCGCGGACCCGGCTGGAGATGGTGTTCATGACCCTAGGATCGGGAAGACTCCTTGCGAGATGCTGAAGCGCGCAGCCGATCCGGGCGACCTTCGGACGAGCTTCAGATCCACGCGCGAACCTTCCTGATCGAGGCCCCCGCTTGTCCGCACGCATCCTGCTGGTCGAAGACGACGAGAAACTCGGCCGCCAGATCGTCGAACACCTGACCGAAGCCGGGCTCGAGGCCTCCTGGTTGCGCGACGGAGGCACGGCCCTCGGGCTCGCGCCGCAGAACTGGGCGCTCCTCATCCTGGATCTCATGCTGCCCGGCGCGCACGGGCTCGACGTGCTCAAGCGCTGGCGCAGCCAATGCGACGTGCCGGTGCTCGTCCTCTCCGCGAAGCAGGACGCCTCGGTCAAGGTGCGCGCGCTCGAGCTGGGGGCCGACGACTACATGACGAAGCCTTTCTGGCCGGAGGAGCTCGTGGCGCGCGTCCAGGCGCGACTGCGGCGTCCCGTGCTGGCGCGCGCGGATCGCGTCGAGTGCGGCGCCATCGCTCTCGACGTCGCGGCGCGACGCGTGTTCGTGGGAGGCGCGGAAGTGGAGCTCACGAAGGTCGAGTTCGAGCTGCTCCAGGCGCTGGCGATGCGGCCGGGGGCGGCGATCGCGCGCTCGTGGCTCGTGCAGAACGTCCTGCCGCCCGAGCGCGACGGCACCGAGCGCACGCTCGACGTCCACGTCTCGCGCCTGCGCAAGAAGCTCGGGACCGCGGGCGCGCAGCTCACGACGGTGTGGGGCATCGGCTACAAACTGAAGTCGGAGGACGTCGCGTGAGGCTCGCGACCCGACTCGCGCTCACGCTGCTCGTCACCGCGCTGCCGCTGACGGTCGGTCTCGTCTTCCTGCGCGAGCGCGCGGCGCGATCCGCCGAGCTGGATGCGCTGGTCGACTACGCGCGCGGGCGGATGGAGTCCGGCGGCCGCGAGGCCTGCGAGGACGCGCCGGAGATCTTCCAGGACCCGCCTTTCCGACTGCCCGGCGACCGCCGCTTCGGCGGGCCGGCTCCGCGCGATCCGCTGGGGCTCGGCCGCGGACCCGGGGGCCCCGGTCCGGACGGCCCGAACGCGCCGGCCGGTGCGGGCGGCGCGCGTCCGCTCCGCGGCCGCGGTCCCGACTTCCAGCAGCCGCCGGGCCGCGCCGAACCGGCGGGGCCGGCCGCGGCGCGCTTCGAGCTGTGGGCCTACAACCCCGACTTCCGCTCCGACAACCCCGCGGCTCCCGCGCTCGAACCGGCGTTGCGCGCTGCACTGGAGCGCGGCGCCGTGCTCGCCTCGGGCACGTTCGAACTGCCCGGGCGCAACGGCCTGCCGCCGCGCGGCGGACTCCAGGCGGTGCTGAGGATGGCGTGGACCGACGGGCCGTGCGCGATCGTGCTCGCTCGGCGGATCGACCTGCCCGCCGAGGGATCGCTGCTCCTGGCGCGGTTCGGCCTGCCGGCGCTGCTCGCGACGTTGCTCGTCCTGGTCACGCTGTTCGCGTTCCTGCCCTTCGTGCGGCGCGTGCGCGCGCTGACGGCCGGAGTGCGCCGATCCGCGGCGTCGGGTTACGTCGATCCGGTCGGTGCTTCGGGTTCCGACGAGCTCACCGAGCTGGGCCGGGCGTTCGACACGGCCGGCGCCCAGGTGCGCGAGCAGATCGAGCGCCTGGAGCGTCGCGAGCGCAGCCTGCGGGCCTTCGTCGAGAACACGACGCACGACGTCATGCTGCCGCTCACGGTCCTGCAGGGACACCTCGTCGCGCTCGAACGGCGCGCCGCGGCGAACGAAGTGCCCGATCCGTCGCGCGTGCGCGAGGCGCAGGAGGAGGCGCACTATCTCGGCGCCCTGCTCGAGAACCTGGGCGCGGCCGCGCGGCTCGAGGCCGACGAGCTGCCGATCGAACGCCACCGCATGTCCCTGAACCGCCTGATCGAGCGCGCCGTGGGCCGGCAGACCACGATCGCGCGTGGAAAGGGCGTCGAGCTCGTGCACGCGCTGCCGGGCGAGGAGGTCGAGGTCGAGGCGGACGTCACCCTGTTCGAGCGCGCCGTATCGAACCTCGTGCACAACGCCGTGCGCTACGGGCGCGAGGGCGGGCACGTCGCCGTCGTGCTGGAGGTCGAGGGCGACGAGTTCGTCGTCCGCGTGCTCGACGACGGTCCGGGGGTGTCCGATGAGGAACTTGCCCGCCTCCACGAGCGCTCCTACCGCACGGAGTCCGCGCGGCGCCGGCACCCGACGGGCACGGGGCTCGGGCTCTCGATCGCCAAGGAAGTCTGCGAGCGGCACGGCTTCGGATTCCAGCTCCGCCGGGCCGAGGTCGGCGGTCTCGAAGCGATCCTGCGCGGGCCGCGGGCGAAGCCGGGCGGCGGGAATCGTTCAACCGCGTGAGGCCAGCCGGGCCGCCGCGATCGCGAGCGTCGCGAGCGTGACGGGCACTCCGACCCTGCGGGCTCACCCGCCCTGCAAGACCTGTCGCGCGCGCTTCTGGTAGCTCGACTCGAAGGACACGCGGCGGACTCCGAGCTTCTTGCGCGTCGTGTCCGCTTTCCACTCGCGTCGCGCGGCCGTGGCGAAGTGCGGCTCGAGCGCCGCGATGCCGCCCGGGAGAGCGGCGTCGAATCCGCAGAGGGCGCGGTAGTACCCCTCCTGCCCCGCGACCTTGCGGCATCCCTCCAGGAGACCGGTGACGACCTCGGCCCGCTGTGCCGCGCTCCACGCCGGATGCCGCGCCAGCCGCTCGCCGAACGCGTCGAGGAACGGCCCGATCGGCAGGAGCAGCGCCGGCGAAGCGCGCAGGAGCTTCACCTCGCGCAGCGGATAGTGGCGGTGCCCCTCCGGACTCAGGAGCTCCTTGTAGAGGCGGGCTGCGCTTCCGAACGCGCCGTCGTAGCGCTCGAATCGTTCGCGGGCCAGGTCCGTGAACCGTGCGCGGACGGCGTCGGGTACGCAGCGCGCTTCCTTGGTCCCGAGGGACTGCATGACGTCTCCCTGGTTGTGGGTCAGCACGGTGGCCAGGTCGAGCAGCCGCAGTTCTTCGCCGTGGCGGGCCCGCACGAGGTCGAAGGCGCGCGCCTCGCGCGCGAGCTCGGCGTCGATCGCCCGCGCGGCGGCCTCCGCGGCGTCCTTGTCGTCCGCGTTGCTCGCGCCGATCAGCGCTCCGCACAGGACGGACAAGCGCTCCCCGTCGTGGCCGGAGACGGGGCCGAGACCTTCGACCTGCACGATGCGCGCGCTGACGCCCGACACGTCCCAGCCCGCGAGCGCGAGCGCGAAGGCGTGCATCCGAGCCAGCTCCCGCGGATCGGTCTGGTCGATCCACAAAGCGCGCCGGATCTTCGCGTCGACGTCCGTCGGGACGTAGGTGGCGACGCTCGCGAAGTGGCACGCGCAGGAGAGCGCGAAGTAGTCGGCGATGTCCTCCGGCGTGGGCCGGTCGGTGGCCGCGAGCCGGTCCGCCGCGAGCAGGATCGTCCACCAGCCGAGCGGGTGCTCGCCCAGGTCGACCAGCCGGCCTGGGCGCGGGTCGGGCAGGTTCCGTGCGAGTGGATGCGTGCCGTCGAAGAGCCAGGGGGCGCTGCTCTGGACGAGCTCGACGAGGTTTCGCGGGCCGATGAAGCCGCCGAAGGCTCCGCGCCCCTCGGCGGCGGTCCAGGTCGCCGAGCGATGTCCGGGGGTGTTCATGGGGAAGAAACTTCGAGGATAGCGGCCGCGGGGGCTGTCAGCCTTGGGATCGCGGTCCTTGCGCGTCGATTCGGCGAGGATCGGCGCCGTCGGCACCGCTAAGCTCCCGCCCCCGCCCGATGCGCGTCCTGTTCCTCACCGATTCGCTTTCCGACCTCGACGGGGTCGGGCGCTACACGGTGCGCCTGATCCAGGCGCTCGAGCGCGCCGCGCCGGGCTTCGAGGCCCGGGTCCTCCTGGCGCGCAAGCACCGACCGACTTCGGCCGAGGTGCCCGCGCGGTGGGACGTGGAGGTGGCGCTGCCGCCCGACTACTTCTTCCACATGTCGCCGCTGCGCTTCGCGTGCAATGCGGCGCTCTGCATCCCGCGGATCGCCCTGCGCGCACGCGGCGTCGACCTGGTGCACGCGATCAAGGACTACCCGCACTCCTGGGCCGCGCTGCGCGGCGCGCGGCTGGCCGGCAAGCCCGTCGTGGCCACGGCGCACGGGACCTACAGCGTGCAGCCGCTCCTGACCGCGCGGCATGCCGCGCGCGCCCGGGCGACGTACCGCGATCTCGATGCGCTGATCGCGGTGAGCGGACACACGCGGGACCGCCTGTACCGGCACCTCCGAGAAGCCGATCTGCCGCGCGAGCGCGTCCACGTGATCCCGAACGCCGTGTCGGCGGCTCACTACGCCGAGGCGCGCCCGCTGCGCGAGCGCGCGTGGAGCGGCAAGCCCTTCACCTTGTCGATCGGCGAGGTCAAGGAGCGCAAGGGCCACCACCTGTCGCTCGCCGCCTTCTGCGCCGTATCGGGCCGCCATCCGGACCTGCAGCACGTCCTCGTGGGAAATGCGGTCGGGGACGCGTACCACCGCTCCCTGCTGGAGATCGCGCGTCGCGCCGGCGTCGCGGATCGCGTGCACTTCGTCGGCAACGTCGACGAGGACGAGAAGGTCGCCCTGCTCCAGAACGCGCGCGTGTTCCTGCATACCCCGGTGGACGCGGCCGACGGCGGCTTCGAGGGCTTCGGGATCGTCTACCTCGAAGCGGCCGCGTGCGGCACGCCGTCGATCGGCACGCGGGGCAGCGGCGCCGAGGACGCGATCGACGACGGCGTCAGCGGACTGCTCGTGGCTCAGGAGTCCGAGGCGGTCCGCGCGGCGCTCGAACGCGTGCTGGACGATCCGGCCCTGCGCGAGCGCCTCGGCGCCGGGGGCCGGGCGCATGCCGCCCGATCGTCCTGGGACGACAACGCGCGCGCGGTGCTGCGGGTCTACGCTTCCGTGATGTCCGGAGGCGCGCGATGAAACGGCGCCTGGCCGAGATGGTGAAGAGCCGCTTCTTCCGCGACACGGCGACGTTGCAGGTCGCGAGCGCGATCAACCAGATCAGCCAGTTCGCTTCGACGGTCGTCCTGGCGTTCCTCCTGGGCGCGCGAGGACAGGGAGCCTTCGTCGTCGCGATCGCGCTGCAGGGCCTGCTCCACTTCCTGATCAACACGGGTGTCGTGCCGGCGACGATCAGTCAGATCGCGGCCGCCCACGTGCGCGGCAACGTCGAGAAGACGGCCGGCTGGATCGCCTTCGTCGCCAAGGCGGGGATCGTGTTCTGCCTCGCCATCCTGGCCGTCGGGTGGTTCGCGCTGCCCTGGTTCGGGGAGGTGTTCTACGACTCGCGCGAGGTCGGTGTGTGGGCGCTGATCCTGTGCCTGGAGCCGCTCTTCGACCTGCCGCGCACCGTCGCCGCGGTCGCGTTCCAGGGCACGCGGCGCATGCGGGCGCTGGCGCAAGTCGAGAATGCCGACGAAGTCGTGCGCTTCTTCCTGGTCGTGCTGGGCGCCGCGATCACGGGATCGCCGCTGGGCGCCGTGATCGGCACGGTCGTGTCGGCGATCTTCGGCTCGATCCTCGCCATCGAGCTGTACTCGGTGGCGCGCCACGACGGCGGGCCGCCGCTGCCCGGCCCGCGCGAGATCCTGACCCGCATGCGCGAGGTGCCGCTGTGGCGCGGCATGCGCCTCGGGATCCGCGTCGGACTCTTGAAGAACGGCACCGCGCTGTTCCTCAACATCTTCCCGCGCCTGATCATCGCCAAGGTCGTGGGCAAGGAGTGGGTGAGCTACTTCCACATCGCGCAGCGGATCATGCAGATCCCGACCCTGCCGATGCCCGCCGTGGCGCGGACCGCGCTGCCCGCGCTCGCGGAGTTCGCCGGCAAGAAGGACTGGGTCGGACTGCGACGGCTCTTCAACCGCGTGACGTTGCTCACCGGCGTCGGAATCGCCTTCGCGATGCTGCTCGCGCTGCTCGCGATCCCGGTCGTCGTCGGCGCCATCTTCCCGGCCGACTACGCGATGCCCGTGTTCCACTTCGCGTGGATCCTGGCCCTGGGCTACGTGCCCTACGCCTTCGCCGCGGCGATCGACTCGGTGTACATCGCGACCAACCAGGTGAAGGCCTGGCTGTGGCTCACGGTGCTGGGCGCGGTGATCACGATCCCGCTCAACGTCTGGCTGATCCGGGTCGTGCCGTACACGGGCACCGCCTGGGGACTGGCCCTGTACCAGTCGTGGGTCCTGGTGCACCTGGGCTACATCTACTGGTTCATGTACCGATCGGGGGGCGGCGGGTTCGGGCGTGCGAGCTCCCGGGACTTGGAGGACGCGCAGGTGCTCCAGGAAGCCGCGATCGACGTCGGTGGGCGCCGGAGCGGCGGGCGCGAGTGACCGCGATGCGCATCCTCTTCCTGAACGACCTCTCGGACCCGCGCATCGGATCGTCGATCCGGCAGATGTACCAGCTCGGCGCTCACCTGCGCGGGCTCGGACACGAGACGCGGCTCGTGACGGCCGTACAGGACGCCGGCTCCGCGACGCCGACCGAGATCGAGGGGATGCGCGTCCACCGTCTCCACAGCACGGCGTCGCCGCGCTGGCGCGGGTGGACGTCGATCTCCGAGCGCCCCCTGCACGCGGAGTTCGGCCGCGTCCTGGCGGAGTACCGGCCCGACATCGTGCACAGCCACCTCTTGCACGCGCACCTGGGCTACGCAGCGCTGACCCGCTCGCGGGAGAGCGGCGCGGGCGTCGTGTTCACCGCGCACGACGTGATGACGTTCTGCTACCAGAAGCTGACCTGCTTCCACGGCGGCGAGGCGGCCCACGGACTCGAGCGCGACTACGCGGCCTACTGGCAGAAGTGCATCCCGTGCCAGCGCCTGCGCTACAACCCCTGGCGCAACGCCGCGATCCGGCGCGTGCTGGCGCGCGACGTCCACCGGTTCACCGTCGTGTCGGACGAGCTGGGCGTCGCGATCCGCGCCAACGGGATCCGCGTCGATCGCACGGTGCACAACGCGGTGCGCGAGCAGGCGGCGCTGCCGACCGCGGCCGAGGTCGCCGCTTTCCGCGGGCGCTTCGGTCTCGAAGGCGCGCTCGTGCTCGCGATCGGGGGACGACTCCACGAGCAGAAGGGGGTGGGCCAACTCCTGGCCATGCTCGCGAAGCTCGCGCCGCGGTACCCGACCCTGCGCCTGATCGTGATGGGGAAGCGCGACATCTACGAACGGGAGTTCGAGCCGCGCGCGCGCGCGCTGGGCGTCGCCGACCGCGTCGTTCCCACCGGCTGGCTGGACGGCGCGGAGTTGCAGGCCGCCTACGCCGCGACGGACGTCTTCGTCACGCCTTCGATCTGCTTCGACACGTTCGGCCTCGTGAACCTCGAGGCGATGGAGCACGGGAAGCCCGTCGTGGCGACCGTCTTCGGCGGCAGCCCCGAGGTCGTCGCGGACGGCGTGACGGGCTTCGTGGCGAACCCGTTCGACCTGGAAGCCTTTTCCGGCGCGATCGCGCGGCTCCTCGAGGATGCCGAACTGCGGCGGCGGATGGGCGCGGCCGGCAGGGCCCGCCTGGAGGCCCACTTCACGATCCCACGCCTCGCGCGGGAGTTCCTGGACGAGTACGCCGCGGCGCGCGCCGCGGCCGGGCGCGGTCCGCGGGGCATCGAGAAGGACCCGTAAAGGCAGCATGAGCCCCAAGTCCGCTGCTTGGAAGGCTTTGCGAGAACCTTCCGCACGGGGTAGAGTTTGAGGCCGAAGCGGTCGATCCCGGTTCGACGAAGAGATCCGAGACGGGTTCTCCTCGCCCGACTCCCCGACCCCTTGAGCGCGCTCGCCACCTGCGACTAGACACCTCCGATGCGCAAGACCCTGCTGACCTACGTCAAGCCCCACGTCCAGGAGGACCCGCTCTCCATGGTCCTCGGGATCGCCTACCTCGGGGCGAGCCTGGAGAAGGCGCAGATCCCGGTCGAGCTGTGCGACGAGCGCATCGTGAACGACGCGCACATGCGCGAGGCGATCGAGCGCAACGACGTCATCGGCTTCGACGCGCTGACGCCCAACATCCGGCGCGCGATCGCCTGGGCCAAGTACGCCAAGAGCCGCGGCAAGATCACGGTCATGGGCGGGCCGCACGCGTCCGTCGACCAGGGCATCTTCCTCGACAGCGGGCACTTCGACTTCGTGCTGAAGGGGGAGGCGGAGGAGACGCTGCCCCAGTTCCTGCAGCACCTCGACGGCAACGACTGGAACGCGCTGGCGCAAGTCCCCGGTCTCGCGGCGATGCGCGACGGACAGCTGGCGATCGACAACCAGGCTCCGCCGCTGATCAAGAAGCTCGACGAGCTGCCGCTGCCGGCGCGGCACCTCCTGCCGATGGACCGCTACTTCGCGCTGAACCCTGAGAAGCTGGTCTACATCTTCACGACGCGCGGATGCCCCTTCAAGTGCATCTTCTGCCAGAAGGAACTGACTGGCCGCGGGTTCCGCGTGCGTTCGACGGAGATGATCGTCGACGAGCTCGAGCACATCGTCAAGACGTACAACCCGGGCGTCATCCTGTTCGTGGACGAGATCCTCACGCTCAGGAAGAAGCGCATCCACGAGATGTGCGACGAGATCCTCCGCCGCGGCCTGAAGTTCGAGTGGATCGCGAACACGCGCGCGGACTGCGTCGACTACCCGTTGCTCAAGCACATGCACCGCGCCGGCTGCCGGCGGATCTACTATGGCTGGGAGTCGGGCAGCCAGCGCATGCTGGACGTCCTCAAGAAGGACCTCACTCCCGAGGTGATCGTCGAGGCCGCGCGGATGACGCGTCGCGCCGGCATCTGGGCCAAGGTCTACCTGATCGTCGGCTCGCCGGGCGAGACGAAGCAGGACATCGAGGAGACGGAGAAGGTCCTCAAGCTGGCCGGGCCGGACCTCGTGCGTGTGTCGGTGTTCAATCCGCTGATCGGCACCGAGAGCTGGGACGGCTACCTGGCGAACATCGACCTCTCGGACCTGTCCGAGAACTACGTCTCGAGCAACAGGTCGGCGTACAAGCACGAGCACTTCACCCAGATCGAGCTCGAGGAGATGCGCAAGAACATGGTGCGCAGCTACGAGCGCTGGTACTACGGCTACCCGCAGCGTTCGCGGCGCTTCATGGAGCGCGCGCTCTACTACCTCGAGAACCCGCAGTTCGGCCGCAAGCGCCTCGGACGCGCGTTGGGCCTCGTGCCGCCGCCGCGCAGCGAGAACGTGCACGACCAGGCTCGCGCCGCGTCGAAGCTCGAAGCCCAGGCGAAGTGACCGCTCGCGGATGAACTTCGGGAGCCCGCTGTCGGCGGGCTCCCGGCATGCCCGGACCTGGCGCGGTCCGTCCGGAGGACACGCGCCGCGGGCGACGGCCGGTTCCGCACCCAGAAGCCGTGGAGCTCGCGGCCGGCGATCCCTACGATGCCCCGTCGCCGGGCCTCCTGCTTCCACCCGGCCGTCCGCACCCTCTCGCCCGAGGCCGATCCCGCATGTCCGGTCCGTCGCTCGCCGCGTTCGCCGCGGCCCTCGTCTCCTTCGCCGCCCCCGCCGCCGCGCAGACGAAGCTCTTGCGCTTCCCCGACATCCATGGCGATCGCGTCGCGTTCTGCTACGCGGGCGACCTGTGGCTCGCTCCCTCGGGGGGCGGGACCGCGACGCGGCTCACGGCGCATCCCGGGTTGGAGCTCTTCCCCAAGTTCTCGCCGGACGGGGCCTGGATCGCCTTCACCGGGCAGTACGACGGCGACGAGCAGGTCTACGTCGTGCCGAGCCAGGGCGGCGTGCCCAAGCAGCTCACGTTCTACCCGGCGCGCGGACCGCTCGCCCAGCGCTGGGGCTACGACAACCAGGTCTACGGCTTCTCGCGGGACGGTCGCTCGGTGCTGTTCCGGTCGATGCGGGACGGCTGGGACCTCACGGACACGCGCCTCTACACCGTGCCGCTCGGCGGCGGCCCGCCGACGGCGCTCGCGATGCCCGTCTCGGGCGGCGGGGACTTCTCGCCCGACGGCAAGCAGGCGGTCTACTCGCCGCTCACGCGCGACTTCCGCACGTGGAAGCGCTACGAGGGCGGCTGGGCGCAGGACCTGTACGTCTTCGACTTCGCCACGGCCTCGATCGAGCCCGTGAGCCCCAGCAAGCGCACCGAGCGCGATCCGATGTGGATCGATCGGCGCGTGTGGTTCGTCTCGGACCGCGACGGGACGCTGAACCTCTACTCGTACGACCTCGATTCCAAGAAGACGGAGCAGCACACGCGCGAAGCCCAGTACGACGTGCGCTGGGCCAGCCGCGGCGACGCCGGGGAGATCGTCTTCGAGCTGAACGGCGAGCTCGTCGTGTACGACACCAAGGCCGGCACGCAGAAGAAGCTGGACATCCGCGTGCCGGACGACGGCGTCTCCTCGCGGCCGTCCAGCATCCCCGCGGCGAAGAACCTCGAGGGCTCTTCGTTGTCGCCCAAGGGCGAGCGCGCGCTGTTCGTCGCGCGCGGTGACGTTTTCACGGCGCCGATCGAGAAGGGGCCGACGCGGAACCTCACGAACTCGTCCAAGGCGCACGATCGACTCGCGCGCTGGTCCCCGGACGGCGCGCACATCGCCTACGTGTCGGACGCCAGCGGCGAGGAGGAGATCTGGCTCAGGGCGCAGGACGGTGCCGGAGCCGCGACGCAGCTCACGAGCGGCTCCACCGAGAGGAAGACCGGACTGGAATGGTCGCCCGATGGCAAGCGCATCGCCTTCGCGACCAAGAGCGGGCGGCTCCACGTGCTGGACCTCGCCTCGAAAGTCGTCAACGAGGTCGCGCGCGACCGCAGCGGGAACCTGGGCGACTACCAGTGGTCGCCGGACTCGGCCTGGCTCGCGTTCTCCCTCACGGACGAGAACGCCCTGCGCTCGCTCTGGATCTGGGGAGGATCCGACGGCGGGCTGCGCCGCGTCACGGACGAGCTGTGGTCCGAGAGCGAGCCGGTCTGGGACCCCGCGGGCGACTTCCTCTACTTCCTGTCCGATCGCGAGTTCGCACCTCAGCTGATGGGGCTCGAATGGAACTTCGCGGTGAACCGCTCGACCGGGATCTATGCGCTGGCGTTGCGCCCGGACGTCGCGCATCCGTTCCCGCCGCAGAGCGACGAGGTGACGCTGCCGAAGTCGGAGGACGGCGCGAAGAAGGACGAGGCGCCGAAGGCGGACGAGGCGAAGAAGGACGCGGCGGCCGACAAGCCCGCGAAGCCCGTCGTGATCGACTTCGAGGGCCTGGCCGCCCGCGTCGTGCGGATCCCCGTGGAACCCGACAACTACGACTCGCTCTCGGCCAACGCCGAGCACCTCTTCTACGTGAAGCGCGGAGCGTCCTACTACGGCCGCGAGAGCGACTCCGAGCCCGTCCTCGTCGCCTTCGCGCGCAAGGAGCGCAAGGCGAGCCATCTGGTCGAGAACTGCGCCGGGTATTCCCTCTCGGCCGACGGATCGAAGATCCTGGCCAGCGTCGGCGGCGCCTTCGCGCTCTACGACGCGAATGCGAAGGGCAAGGACTCGAAGAAAGAAGTCTCGACCGCGGGTCTCGTCTGCGACCGGGTGCCGAAGGACGAGTGGCGCACGGCGTTCCACGAAGTCTGGCGGCGCTTCCGCGACTACTTCTACGCGCCCAACATGCACGGCTACGACTGGCAGGCCCTGCGGACCCAGTACGAGCCGCTGCTCGAGCACGTCGCGCACCGCGCGGACCTCAACTACCTGCTGGGCGAGATGGTCGCCGAGTTGAACGTGGGCCACGCGTACGTCGCCGGCGGGGACTGGGACCTTCCCGAGCGCACGCCGGTGGCGCTTTTCGGCGGTCGCCTGGAAGTGGACGCGCAGTCGGGGCGCTACCGGATCGCGCGCATCCTGCGCGGGCAGAACGAGGAGGAACGATACCGCTCGCCCCTGACCGAGCTCGGCGTGAAGGTCGAGGTGGGGGATTTCGTGCTCGCGATCGATGGCGTCGACCTGCGCGCGGATACGGATCCCTACCAGCTGTTGCGCGGCAAGGCGGACCGTCCGGTGGAGTTCCTCGTGAACTCTCGCCCGACCGCGGAAGGTGCTCGCAAGGTCGTGTTCCGGCCGCGGACTTCGGAGACGGACCTGTTCTACCTGGACTGGGTGCTGACGAATCGCGAGCGCGTGGACAAGCTCTCCGGAGGGCGGCTCGCCTACATCCACATGCCCGACATGAGCGAGGACGGCATCCGCGAGTTCATCAAGTGGTACTACGGCCAGGTGCGCAAGGAAGGCCTGATCGTCGACGACCGCAACAACGGCGGGGGCAACGTGAGCCAGATGCTCATCGAGCGGCTGCGGCGCGTGCTCCTCGCCACCGAGTACTCGCGCAACAGCGACTTCACGGGCACCTACCCGCAGGTCGTCTTCCACGGCCCCATGGTCTGCCTGATCAACCAGAACTCCGCTTCCGACGGCGACATCTTCCCGTGGATGTTCCAGCAGGCGAAGCTCGGCCCCGTGATCGGCAAGCGTTCGTGGGGCGGTGTCGTGGGCATCACGAACCATGGTCCGTTGATCGACGGTGGCACCGTGAACGTGCCCGAGTTCGGCCACGCGGACAAGAACGGCCAGTGGGCGGTCGAGGGCTGGGGAGTCGAGCCCGACATCGAGATCGAGAACGATCCGGCCGCCACCCTGAAGGGCGGGGATCCGCAACTCGAGCGCGCCGTGCAGGAAGTGCTGGAAGCGCTGCGGAAGAACCCGCTGAAGCTGCCCGCGCGACCGGCGGACCCGATCAAGACCAAGTAGGCCCACGGGTGTCGGAATTCTCGGTCCACGCCTGCGGTCCTCCGGATCGGACGGCGCAGGCGCGGCTCTTCAACGCCTGCTTCAAGAAGGCGACGGACGCCGCGGGACTCGCGTGGCGTTACGACGGGAATCCGCACGGCGCGGCCCTCTCGTTCGTGCAGCGCACGGCCGACGGGACCGCCGTCTCGGGCTACGCGTGCTCGCCGCGGCGAGCGGTGCCCGGGGGCGACGAGGCCCGTGCCGCGATCGTGGGCGAGACCGGCGACGTCATGACCCACCCGGAGTGGCGCAAGCGCGGCCTCTTCAGCGCGCTGGATCGCGCCGCGATGGCGGAGTCGAAGCGCCGCGGCTGGCCGCTCGTGTTCGGGCTGCCGAACCGCCGTTCGGCGCACATCTTCCTCGAGCTCGGATGGGAACGCGTGGGGACGCTGCGCCCCTGGACGTTCGTGGTGCGCGCCGACGCGGCGGCCCGCGCGGAGCGCGCGAAGGAAGGTCGCGTGCGTGGCTGGCTCGCTCCGCTGGCGGCGCGCGCCGGGCGCGCGGCTCGCACGCGCCTGCGCGCCAGCGTGCGCCTCCAGGGACGGCGGTTGAGCGCATTCCCGCCCGAGGTCGCCGACCTGTCGCGCCGGGTCGAGCCCCGGTTCTCGCTCATGGTCCGGCGGGACGCGGACTACCTGGATTGGCGTTTCCTGCGCGGATCCTCGGGTCTCCACCGCGCGATCGGGCTCTACGCTGGCGAGCGGTTCGCCGGCTACGTCGTCGTCCAGGTCCCGCGACCCGGAGAATCCGTCGGCTACCTCGTGGACCTCCTGGCAGAGGACGACGCCGGAGTCGCGGCGGCCCTCGAAGCCGGCCTCGCGGAATTGGAGGGGAGCGGCGCCGCCGTGGTCCAGGCGACTGCGATCGACGGTTCCTGGTGGAACGAAGTTCTCGCCGTCGCCGGCTTCCAGCCGCCCAAGCCCGACAACCACCTCACCGTGATCGTGCACGTGCACGACGCGGCGCATCCGCTGGGGGCCGCGGCGCGGGACCCGCGCCGCTGGTACCTGACGGATGGCGATCGCGACGACGAGACGATGGGCTAGACTTCGACGAACCCCCGTGTCGATCAAGCACAAGCTCCGTCGCTTCGCAGGCGAGTCCTATGCGCGCGTGCTCTTCCACACGGGCCTGCACGCGCTCGTCGACAAGATCATGCCGCGGCGCATGCTCGTCCTGGCCGGACACTGCGTGAGCGCGCCGACGTGCGCCAGCCTGCCGAAGGACATGAAGATCCGCGGTGACGACCTGGAGCGCATCCTCTCCTGGCTCGCGAAGCGCTACGAGGTCGTCACGATGGCCGAGGGCGCGCGGCGCCTCCAGTCCGGCGAAGGTTCGCGTTCCCTGGCGGTCCTCACCATGGACGACGGGTACCGCGACAACCTCACGCACCTCGTGCCGATCCTCCAGCGCGTCGGCGTCGGGGCGACGGTGTACCTCGAAAGCCGGCCGCTCGACGCGCGGCGGGCGAACTGGACGCACAAGCTGTTCTGGTGCCTCGAGCGCATGGGGCCCGAGCCGTTCGTCCTGCGCTACACGGAGATCGGGCGCGCGGACCGGCAGGGCAGCATCCTGTTGAATCAGCTCGTCCCGCACGGCCAGGCGACCACGTACCACATCAAGCGGCTCCTCAAGTACGAGGTCGATCCGCTCGAGCGCGACCGCGCTCTCGAGGCCCTGTACACCGAGCTCGGGGGCGTCGATCGCGAGCTCACGGACGCGCTGTACATGACCTGGGACGACGTGCGCGCTCTCGACCGCGCCGGCGTCGAGATCGGAGGCCACACGGTGAGCCATCCGATCCTCGCGAAGCTCCCGGCGGACGCTCAGGCGGCGGAGGTCCGTGGTTGCGCGGAGTCGCTCCAGCGCGGCCTCGGCCATCCCGTGACGAGCTTCGCGTATCCGTTCGGGCGCAACTGGGACTTCGATTCCAGCTCGATCGACGCCGCGCGCGCGGCGGGCTTCACGACCGCGACGACGACGCACGCGGGCGTCCAGGAGCGCGGCGGGGACTCCTACCGCATCCCGCGCGTCATGATCGACGAGGACGCGCAGTTGCACCGGATCGCGGCGGAGGCGTGCGGCGGCTACGCGCTCCTGCGGCGGATCGGGATCGACCTGTCGGCCTGATCCCGGCCGGGGACCGCTGCCCGGTCAGAACAGAGTCGGGCAGGCGAACGGCGCGGGCGCGGTCCACCAGCGCCAGGCGAACCAGGCGCCCATCGCGAGCCCCGCGAGGAGGGGCGGTGCGAGACACACGGTCCACAGGTCTCGAAGCGTGGCCGTGCTGCCGGGCTCGTGATCCACGTTGCAGCTCAGAAGATGTTGTAGAGGAACGGCGAGGTCGAATCGTCGCCGAACAGGATCAGGGCGACGAGGAGGATCAGCACGAGCGCCAGCGGCGCGACGATGTAGAGCCAGTTTTCGCGCAGGAATTGCTTCATGGATGTGGCTGTGGGAGCCCGGGGAGCGGGTCAGAGTTCGTAGGTGCCCGGCGATCCCGACCCGCCGCCGCCGAAGACGAGGGCAGCCAGGATCAACGCCAGGAGGACGGCCAGCGGCACCGCCAAGTAGACCCAGTGTTCGCGCAGGAATCGCACGCCTAGAGCCTAGCCGACGACGGCCGGGGCGGTCGCCCCCGGGCGCGGAGGGGCCCCCGGCGCGGTCAGAACAGCGTGTAGATGAAGGGCGCGACGAGGGGCGAACTCGCCGCGACGACCAGCAGGCTGCCGATCGTGAGCAGGATCACGACGAGCGGCATCAGGTACCAGTGCCCGCGGCGCGTGAACGCGGCGAGCAGCTCCAGGATCGTGGACAGCCGCCGCCCGAGCTTGAGGAGCACGAACAGGAGGATCCCGAGGACGAAGGCGATCAGGATCGGCCGCCCCAGCGCCGGAGGCAGCTTCGCCACGAGGGACGCGCCGCCGACGGCGATCGTGAACACGAGACCGAGCATCCCGGCCGTGATCGCGTAGGCCTTCCAGGTGGCCACGTCCCGGTAGGAGCGCGCGTAGAGCGTCCCCAGGACGAGGACGAGGCCCGCGTACCAGAAAGGCCAGCGGCGCGTCGGCCGCTCGTGCCGGTCGGCCTCGATCGCTGCCGGGTGTCGCGCCGCGAGATCGCCTGCGAGCACGCCGTCCGTGTCGAGCGCCGCGTGGATGGCTTCCGCCAGCGCGCGGTTCCCCGCCGGATTCAGGTGCCAGTCGATCTTGTGGTAGAGGAGTTCCTCCTGCTCGTCCTTCGGCACGGCGTCCTCGCGCGCGCGGAACGCCGGGCGGACGTCGACGGTGCGGATCGAGAGCTCGCGCGCGAGGCTCAGGAACGTCTCGACCGGCTGGTCCGGCGACCAGGCCTTGTCCGGCGCGAGGGACGGAATCGTGGCCGGATCCGGCTGGCCCTTCAGCTTGCGGCGCAGCGCGGAGATCGGATCGTCGGAGAGGATCTGTCCCTCGAGCTTCTCGCGCGCCTCCGCGACGATCGAGGCCTTCCCCGGGATCGGGACCACGACGAGCTCGGCGCCGATCGCGTCGCAAGTCTTCTTCACGGCCGCGAAGCCCGAACGCGTGCGCCGGATCGCCGCGGTCATGAAGTCCGGCGGCGTGCGCCAGTAGGCCCCGTACTCCATCTCGAGCGCTCGACCGCTGCCATCGGGAGTCCAGGTGCGCCGCTCACCACCGAAGTTCGTGAGGAACTTGCCGACCGCGGTGCGTTCGTACCAGGCGGTCTCGCCCGGATCGGGCAGCACGCGCAACTCGCGCGGGCCGGTCACGGAGTAACGCGGCTTGGGGAAGCGCAGATAGGCCATCTCCCCATTCCAGTAGAGGTCGTTCTCGTAGGGGAACAGCAGGACGACGTCGGGCTGGAACGCCGCGCCGTTCTTCTCGAGCCACACGGCCTCCTGGTCCGTGGACCAGCCTTCCGTGCCCGTGTTCACGACGTCGAGGGGGCGGCCCTCGGCCTTCCACCAGCGCTCGAGCAGGTCGACGAACAGATCGTCCCGGTCGACCGTGTAACCCAGCGCGAAGGAATCCCCCAGGACGAGGACACGCTTCGTTCCGGCGGGTTTCGCCGCGCTCGTCATCGGGTCGTCGCGCAGGCCGAACTGGTTCGTCGCGATCGTGATGTCGAACTCGCTCGTCTTCTTGTGCGCGGTCGTGTCGGGCTTCTTGGACCAACCCGTGTCCGGGTCGAAGCGGTGGATCGTCGGCTGCGGCCCGAGGCCCAGCAGCCGGAGCCCGACCTCGGCGACCGCGAGCGCGAGCAGGAAGCTGACCACGAAGCACAGGGCTACGTTGATGGAGCGCATCGTCCTGGCCCTCAGCTCACCATCGCCGTGACGGAATCGCCTTCGTGACGGAGGTGGAAGCGCGTATCCGCGATCTTCTTCTTGGCGTCCTTCGCGACCACGTAGTTGCCCAGGAACAGGAGGTCCATCCCCGAGAGGCTGAACGTGTTGAAGGCGTGCGCGGGCGATTCGACGATCGGCTCGCCCTTCAGGTTGAACGAGGTGTTCATGATCACGGGCACGCCCGTGATCTCGCCGAAGCGGCGGATGACGCCGTGGTAGGCCGGGTTCGTCTCGCGGTAGACGGTCTGGAGGCGCCCCGAACCGTCCTCGTGGGTGATCGCCGGCAGCACGGAGCGCTTCTCGACGCGCACCGGCGCGACGTACAGCATGAAGCGCGCGGGGAAGTGCTTCTCGGCGTCGGGGATGTCGAAGAACTCGTTCGCGCGTTCCTCGAGGACGCTCGGCGCGAAGGGCCGGAACGGCTCGCGGAACTTGATCGTCGAGTTCAGCTTGTCCTTCATCTCCGGCCGGCGCGGGTCGGCGATGATCGAGCGCGCACCCAGCGCGCGCGGCCCGAACTCGAAGCGCCCGCGGAACCAGCCGCAGACCTGTCCGTCGACGAGCGCCTGGGCGGCGTAGTCGTAGAACTCCTCGTCGTCCGCGAAGTGGCGGAAGGGGATGTCGTACTTCTTCAGGAACTCCTCGATCTCTGCGCCGGAGTACTCGCTGCCCAGGTACGCGTGGTCGAGCGCCGGTCCGCGCGGCTGGCCGAGCACGTGGTTGTACGCCCAGTACGCCGCGCCCACGCAACCGCCGTCGTCGCCGGGCGCGGGCAGGATGTAGAGCTCCTCGAACGGACCTTCGCGCAGCACCTTGTAGTTGGCGACGGAGTTGAGCGCGACGCCGCCGGCCATGACGAGCTTCTTCAGGCCCGTCTCCTTGTGCAGGTGGCGCGCCATCGTCAACACGACCTCCTCGGTCACCTTCTGGATCGAGGCGGCCATGTCGCAGTAGAAGGGATCGAGCGACTGGTCGCCCAGCTTCGGGTCGCGCGCGGGACGCCCGAAGTGCTCGCCGAACGCGGCGGAGAGCGTCGAGTCGGGGGAGTAGTGGTAGGCGAAGTAGCGCATGTCGTGCCACAACGACCCGTCCTCCCCGATGTGGATGAGCTCCTTGATCTTGTCCACGAAGCGCGGCTTGCCGTAGGGGTGCATCCCCATCAGCTTGTACTCGCCCTCGTTGACCTCGAACCCGCAGTACGTCGTGAACGCGGAGTACAGGAGTCCGAGCGAGTGCGGGAAGCGGATCTCCTTCTTGATCTCGATCTTCGTGCCCCGGCCGACGCCCATCGTGGACGTGGTCCACTCGCCCGCGCCGTCGACCGTGAGGATCGCAGCCTCCTCGAACGGCGACGTGAAAAAGCTGGCCGCTGCGTGCGACACATGGTGTTCGGCGAACAGCACCTTGCTGGCGGGGATGCCGAGCTTCTTCGTCATGTGGGACTTCACCCACAGCTTGTCGCTGATCCAGCGCTGCATGGACTCGCGGAACACCGCGGAGGAGCGCGGGAACGTCGCCATCGCCGTGAGCAGCATCCGCTCGAACTTGACGAAGGGCTTCTCGTAGAAGACGACGTAGTCGACGTCGTGGATCGTGATGCCCGCGCGGCCGAGAACGAACTCGATCGCGAGATGCGGGAACCCCGAGTCGTGCTTCACACGGCTGAAGCGCTCCTCCTCGGCGGCGGCGACGAGGACGCCGTCCTTCACGAGGGCCGCCGACGAGTCGTGGTAGTAGAAGGAGAGTCCGAGGACGTTCACGGCGTGGAATCCTCGGTCAGTCCTGGCGTCGCGCCGCGGCGAGCGTGTCGTTCTTCGTGGTCCAGGCCGTCCAGTTGCCCGCCGGCCGGCGGCGCAGGTGGAGGGGATCCGCGAAGAGCTGGTAGAGGAGCGCGAACGGCCCCAGGACCAGGTAGTAGAGGCCCGTGAGGAGGACCCGGGAGAGCATGCTCCCGAAACGCTCGCTGGCCTTCAGCAGGGCTTCCTTCATGGCGGTCAGGAAAGGATTTCCGGGCTCCGAATCCCGGCGTCGGCGCGCGGGCGAGACCCGAGAGCATACCTTTCGGCCGCCGGGGGCGTCAGCGCGAAGGAATCGGCGTGCGCCCCGCGGACCCGCGCCGATTCACTCGACGGCGAGCGTCCCGCGGTGCTCGTCGTTGCGCGTCAGGCGCCCGTCGCCGTCCACGTCGCGGTAGATCGCGACCTCGATCGAAGTGCCCGGCGCCAGCTGCTGGACGAGACGCGCGAAGCTCTCGCGGGAGTCGATCCGCCAGGACTGCGGCCGCGGGCCGGTCTGGAGCCGCACGGCGTCGAGCACGTCCCCGACGCGGATCCCGAGCTTCGCCGCCGGCCCCTCGGGCCGCAGCCCGGTGACGACGACCGCGCTGCCGGCCCAGTTGTCCCGGTTGCGGACGCGCAGACCGAGGTGCTGGTACAAGAGCCCGTCGACCTTCTCCCAGGGTGCGAGCTGCACGTTTCGACTCTCGCCGTCGCGCTCCACGCGCATCTCGACCTCGCGGGTCGGGATGAGCCCGATCCGCGCCAGCCGGTAGTCGTCCTGCGAGCGCACGTCCTGACCGCCGAGCGCCACGATGCAGTCGCCCTCGCGCAATCCCGCCGCGAAAGCCGGACTGCCGGGCACGACGTCCCGCACCTGGATGTGCTGGTCCGCCGGATCGACGTCGAATCCCAGCCAGGCCGAGGCCGACTGCGGCGCCAGGAGCTGCTCCTCCAGCACCTGCTTCACGCGGTCGATCGGGATCGCGAACCCGATGTTCTGCGCCTGCACGTTCATCGCGCTGTTGATGCCGATCAACTCGCCGAACACGTTCAGGAGCGGTCCGCCGCTGTTCCCCGGGTTGATCGAGGCGTCGGTCTGGATCAGGTCGTCGAACGTCAGCTGGGCGTTCGGGATCTGCACGTTGCGGTGGAGACCCGAGATGATCCCCGAGCTCACGGTGTGCGTCTGCCCGTAGGGATTCCCGATCGCGATCACCGACTCGCCGAGCATCAGGTCCGAACTGGTCCCGAGCGGGATCGTCGGGAAGTCCTTGTCGCCGTCGATCTTGAGCAGGGCGAGGTCCTGGTCTTCCACGAACGAGACGAGCTGCGCGCGGTAGTTCGTCTCGTCGTGGTCGCGGTCGAAGCTGACGGTGATCTGCGCGGCGTCCTTCACGACGTGGTAGTTCGTGATCAGGAAGCCCTCCTTGTGGATCACGACGCCCGAGCCGGAGCCCGTGAACTGCTGGGTGATCAGGCGCCCCCAGATGTTCATGCCGACGGTCTTCTCGCCACCCGTCTGGATGTAGACGACGGCCGGGGACGCATCGCGGGCGACCGTGACGATCGGAGTGACGCGACCTTGTCGCGTGTGTTCCTGGGCGCGGAGGGGCGCGGCGGCGCTCGACAGGACGAGCACGGCCAGGCAGGACGCGCGGACGGGGAAGCGGCGGTACGTGGGCATGCGGAGGTCCTCCAGGGGCGCAGCCGCGGAGGGCGGTCGCGCGCGAAAAGACTACGCACGGCGGGGGGCGACTGTGAGCCGCGGGCGCCCGCGGAGGCGCAACGCCACGCCCGGGGGGCGCGGGGCGGGCCCGGGGGCCCCGATGGGGGCCGGCTCCCGCGGAGCGGCCTCCCTCCCGGACGAGGCGCGGACTGGTGGGCGTTACTGGACTCGAACCAGTGACCTCCACGATGTCAACGTGGCGCTCTAGCCAGCTGAGCTAAACGCCCAGGCCGATGAGCCTCGTCCCGAACGCCCGAGGGCATTCGAAGGCGGGGAAGGTAGCGGATGACGGCGGCCTTCGACAAGGGTCCAGCGGTAGCTAGACTTCTCGCCCCCTGTCCCGGCCCCGCCGGGCCCCGAAGCCCCCGTACGCGACGAGACATCCCCTTTGAAGATCGGCGTCCCCAAGGAGATCAAGAACAACGAGAACCGAGTCGCCCTGACCCCGGCCGGGGTGGACCGCCTGCGCGGCCAGGGCCACGAGGTCATGGTCGAGACGCGCGCCGGACTCGGCAGCAGCCTCCCCGACGAGGCCTACCAGAAAGCCGGCGCGACGATCGCGCCCGACGCGGCCACCGTGTGGGCCAAGAACGACCTGATCCTCAAGGTCAAGGAGCCGCTCTCGACCGAGTGGCCGCACATGCGCAAGGGGCAGACGCTCTTCACGTACCTGCACCTGGCCGCCGATCGCAAGCTGACCGACGGGGTCCTCGCGACCGGCTCGTACGGCTTCGCCTACGAGACTCTCGAGCACAACCACGGCCTGCCGCTGCTCACGCCGATGAGCGAGGTCGCGGGCCGCATGGCGATCCAGGAGGGCGCGAAGTACCTCGAGGCGCCGCTCGGCGGTTCGGGCATCCTGCTGGGCGGTGTCCCGGGTGTGCGTCCGGCGAAGGTCCTGATCCTGGGTGGCGGCGTGGTCGGCACGCAGGCGGCGCGCATGGCCGCGGGCCTGGGTGCGGACGTGATGATCCTCGACGTGAACCTGGACCGGATGCGCTACCTGGACGAGATGCTGCCCGCGAACTGCTCGACCCTGTACTCGACGCCGTACGCGATCCGTGAGCTCCTCCCGGAGACCGACCTGCTCGTCGGCGCGGTCCTGATCGCGGGAGCCGCCGCGCCGAAGCTCGTCAAGCGCGAGGACCTGAAGCTCATGCGCAAGGGCAGCGTCATCGTCGACGTCGCGGTCGACCAGGGCGGCTGCATCGAGACCGTCCACGCGACCACGCACGCCGAGCCGACGTACGTCGTCGACGGCGTCGTGCACTACTGCGTCGCTAACATGCCCGGTGCCGTGCCGCGCACGAGCACCTGGGCGCTGACGAACGCGACGCTGCCGTGGGTCGAGAAGCTCGCGAAGCTCGGGCCCGTCGGCGCCATCGAGCAGAGTGTCGAGCTGCGCGGCGCGCTGAACGTGATGAACGGCAAGATCACCTGCCAGCCCGTCGCCGAAGCGTTCGGCCTGCCCTACGTGGCGCCGCTCGAAGCGGTGCGCACCAGCCGTTGATCCGCCGCGCTCGTCGCGCGCGGCGCCTCGACGGCCTCGCGTGCGGCGACCGCGCGACTCGAACCCTCCGAACCCCGCCCGGCCTGGAACCGACCGCATCCCACTCCGCATGGAAACCTGGCAAGCGCTGGTGCTCGGCGCCGTCGAAGGGATCACGGAGTACCTGCCCGTCAGCTCGACGGGTCACCTGGTGCTGACGAGCCGGCTGCTGGGCCTGCCCAACGACGCCGCGAACCGGGCGTTCTCGATCGGCATCCAGTCGGGCGCGATCCTGGCGGTGCTGACGCTGTACCTGCCGCGCGTGAAGCAGATGTTCGCCGGCCTCTTCGCGGGGGACGTCGTGGGCCGCCGTCTGCTCCTGCTGCTCGTCGCGGCGTTCGTGCCCGCCGCCGTCGTCGGCCTCGCGCTGAACGACTGGATCGACGAGGTCCTCTTCGGCCTGTGGCCCATCGTGATCGCGTGGCTGCTCGGCGGTATCGCGATCCTGCTCGTGCGTCCGCTGCGCCGCCCGCAGCCGACGGGCACGGCGCTGGAGGCGCTGACGTTCGGCCAGGCGATCGCCATCGGTTCGGCCCAGTGCCTCGCGCTCGCGCCGGGCACGAGCCGCAGCCTCGTCACGATCGCGGCCGCGATCCTGATGGGATTGTCCGGCGCGGCGGCCGTGGAGTTCAGTCTGCTCCTCGGGGTGCTCACGTTGGGAGCCGCGACGGCGCACGAGGCCGTGTCGGGCGGTCGCGAGGTCATCGCGAGCTACGGCTGGACGAACGTGCTCGTCGGTTTCGGCGGGTCGTTCCTGTTCGCGTGGCTCGCGGTGAAGGGCCTCGTCGCGTGGCTGACGACGCACGGTCTCGTGCCGTTCGGCGTGTACCGCGTGCTGCTCGCGATCGGAGTCGCGTGGGCGCTCCATGCGGGCTGGATCGCCGCTGGCTGAGCGCGAGTCGTTCTGGCGCGCACCCCGGAGCGGCCCGGGTTCGGAGACGGCCGCTCAGGCGCGCCGCAGCGGATCGCCAGCCAGGATCGACGTGAGCGCCTCCGCGAAGCTCGTCGCGTTCTGCTCGCACTCGACTTCGATGGGGCCCTCGACGACGCGGTAGGCGTGTCCGAGCGACAGCGTGCGCACGCCGGCTCGCGACGCGCTGGCGAGCTCGAACACGTCGTCGGAGATCATCCAGCTGGAACGCAGGTCGGTGCCGTCCTCCTGCAGCGCGTGGTACAGCGCGCCGGTGTTCGGGAAGCGGTACACCGACTCGCGCTTGTGCTTGCCCTTCCCGGTCTGCGGGTGGTCCAGGCAGGCGTAGTCGCGCGTGATGGGGATGCCGAGCCCCGCGAGGTGCGCGTGCAGCTCCGTCTGGAACGACTCCCAGGCCGCGTCCGAGACGCGGCCGCGGGCCACGTCGGGTTCGTTGCCCACGAGGTAGAGGCGCCAGCCGGCCTGGGTGGCGCGGAAGAGGAGCTCACCCGCCTTGGCCGCGAGCCGCGCCTCGGAAAAGGCCTTGCAGGGCGACTGCTGGCGTTCCAGGAGGCCTCCCCAGCGGCCCACGAAGAGGGCGCGCGGTGAGGGCACGGTGCCGGGGAGGGGAGGGAGCCGCAGGGTTCGATGGGAAGTCATGGCGTGGATCTCGTCGCGCGACCTCGATCGAGTGGTCTGGTCAGACCCTTGAGAACGGGGACTTTCTTTCCGGCCCACGCGCACCGGAAAGATCGGCGCGATCGCGCACTCCGTTCAGGATCCGCGGAGCTGCCGCTCGAAAAGAAGCCCAGGTGGCCGTGAGGCTCTGGATCCCGTCCGCGCCCTGACGTGCACCGCCGAACCCCCAGATCCCTCCGTGCCCCAACCCCTGCGCATCGCGATCCTCGTCAACCCGTTCACGCTCGGGAGGAAGTGGGGCGCGCATGCCCCCGAGCTCGCGCGCGAACTCCTGGGCGCTGGACACACCGTCCGCGGATTCGGCGCGCCGCCGAACGTGCTGCCGCGCTCGGGCGGTGATCCCGAGATCGAGGGCGGGCCGGCGGCCGAGGACGTCGGTGTCGCGGGATTCCAGCCCGACGCCATCGTCGCGTACGACTCGCTCTCCGCGGCCGCGTGGGTGGGCGCGCGCGCGGCGCGCAAGCTGCGTGTCCCGCTCGTCCTGGTCGAGGCCGCGGCCGGCGACCTGCGCGGCCGCCAGTGGCTCTTCCAGGAGCTCGGCCGCCGTGTCTGGGGCCGCGCGATCCGCTCGGCGACGAGCGCCGTGGTGGCGCTCGACGCGGTCGCCCGGAACCGGGTGCTGCGCCACGGATTCCCGGCCACCAAGGTCGAGGTGCTCCCCGCGGGCGTGGACCTCGCGCTCTACCGACCGGGGCTCGCGAGCGGCCTCGTCACCCGCCACCACATCCGCGGTCGAGTGCTGCTCTACGTCGGCCGGCTCGCCGAGGAGCGCGGCCTCGACGTGCTGGTCCGCGCGTTCGCCGGCAGCGTCGGCCAGCGCACGGACTGGTCGCTGGTCCTCGCCGGCGAAGGCCCGGCTCGCCCGGGCCTGCGCGCTCTGGTCGACCGGCTGGGCATCGCGTCGCGCGTCCACTGGACGGGCCTGCCGCGCGAGGAAGAGCTGCCGGGGCTCCTGTCGTCGAGCACCCTGCTCGCGATCCCCGCCTTGGACGACGGCGTCCGCGGCCTGAACATCACGCGCGCCATGGCCTGCGGGTTGCCGATCCTCGTGTCCGATCGCCCGAACCTGAAGCAACTCGTCGAGGACGACCGCCATGGCCTCGTCGTGAAGGCTGGCGAGCTCGCGGCGTGGCACGAGGCCCTCCAGCGCGCGGCGATGTCGCCCGACGCCCGTCGCCGCTGGTCGCTGAACGTGCGCGCGGCGGCCGAGGAGCGTTACGCCTGGCCGCGGGTCGCGCGGCGCTTCGAGAGCCTCGTGCTCGCGGCTCGCGGCGTCGTCGCGACCGATGCGGCGGCCAGTTCGGCTCCCGCCGCGTAGAACCCGTCGCAGGCGTCACCCCGCCAGGCGGGAGAGGGCCGGGGCGTCGCGCGTCCCGGCCAGGAAGTCTCCGATCCTCAGAGCCTGTGGAGAATTCACAGGCGACGCGACGCGAAGCGGCGCCACGAGGATCTGCGAGGCCGTAGGCTCGATTTCTTCACGGCCTCTCAGTCCGTCGCGCGCTTCAGTTCGTCCTTCAGGTACGCGAGGTCCTTCACGTACCCCTGGATCTCGTCGCGGGTCGCGTTGTCCATCTGCTTGAAGGTCGTGCCGACCTTGAGGCCTTCGGGGCGCTCCTCGATCTCGGTGATCGACGCGACGACCTCGCGGTAGCCCTTGGCCATCATGGGCAGGCGGAACTTCAGCCGCCATTCGGTGCCGAGCGCGAGGAACTGGCCCATCGCGAAGGCCGTGAGGCCGGTCGAGCCGCCGTTCCAGGTGAAGCGCAGTCCGTGGACGTCGATCGACGACATGCGGCCGGCGCCGCTCCAGGCGGCGGGAGTCTTCTCCTTGCCGATCTTGGCGTGTCCGGCGGCCTCGGGCAGGAAGTGGTCGATGCGCGAGACGTCGACGGGCGAGAACAGCACCGTGGCGACCTGATCCTCGCTCGGCGCGGCGGCCGGCCGGCCCGTGGGGGCGAGCCCCTGCGTGACGGCCTCCGAGGCGGCCTCGTCGGAGTCGTAGATCCCGAGGACCCGGTCGAGCCCGACCTTGACCATCATGTCGCGGGCGAACGGCGAGGGGCGCGAGACGACGACCTTGCCGCCCTTGCCCTCGAGCTGCTTGCGGATCTTGGCCAGTGCGCCCAGGGCCGTGGAGTTGATGTACCGCACGAGCCGCAGGTTCAGGACGACGCGCACGATGCCGGCCTTGGCCAGGGCGTCGATCTCCTGTTGCAGCGGCGTCACGTAGAACGTGTCGAACTCGCCGCGCAGGTGGAGGATCGCGTATTCGTCCCGGGGTTCGACGCTGATGTGCATGGAAGGGCTGGGGGGGGAGGAGGAAGTGGGCCGCTCGAGACTGGCTCCGGGGCGCGCCCGGCGTCTAAGATCGGCGAGCATATGTTCTTCCGGCGCAAGAAGGAACCGCCCAAGCCTCCGGTCCCGGAGAGTCCGCCCCCGCCGCCCCCGGGCCCGGCGGGCACCCGCAGTCCCTCCGCGGACTCCACCGCCTTCCTCACCGGGAACGACGGCCTGGACCGGCGCACGATCGAGATCCTCCTGCGCGGCATCGCGCAGGTCTCGGAGTCCCGGGACCTCGAGCCGCTCCTGATCGACATCGTGGACACGTCGATCGAGGTCACCGGGGCCGAGCGCGGTCTGCTCATCCTCCACGACGACCAGCGCGGCCTCTCGGTGCGGGTCGCCCGCGCGCGCGGCAAGAAGCCGGTCGACGGCCAGGTGCGATTCTCGACCAGCATCGTGCGGCGGGTGCTCGGGGATCTCGAGCCGGTTCGCGCGCAGGTCTCCTCGGACTCCGAGGCCCTCGAGCTCGGCACCTCGGTCTACGACCTCAAGCTCCGGGCCGTGATGTGCGTCCCGCTCGTCGCCAACGCCGGGCCCGAGGGCCAGGCCGAGCGCGGCGTGCTGTACGTCGACTCGAAGGCCGCGACGCGCGAGTACTCGCAGAAGGACCTGTCGCTCTTCGCGGCCCTGTCGCAGTACATCCGCATCGCGCTGCAGAACGCGCGGCTGCACATCGACTCGGTCGAGAAGGCGCGACTCCAGCAATCGCTCGAGATCGCCGGTCAGATCCAGCGCGACTTGATGGCCGAGCAGCCGCGCGACGTGGCCGGCTACGACATCCACGGCTGGTACAAGCCGGCCGAGGGAACGACCGGCGACTTCTACGACTTCGTGAAGATGCGCGGCGGCCGTCACGGGGTCTTCGTCGGCGACGTCTCGGGACACGGCATCGGTCCGGCCTTGATCATGGCCGAGGCGAAGTCGGCGCTGCGCCAGGGGCTCAAGCTCCTCGACGATCCCGCCGCGATCGTGCGCAGCGTGTGCGAGGACCTCGGACCGCGCATGGAGGACAACCTGTTCCTCACGCTGTTCGTGGCCGTGCTCGCGCCGGACGGTTCGATCAAGACGCTCAACGCGGGCCACACGCCGCCGCTCATCTGGCGGGCGGCGACGAAGACGGTCGAATCGATCCCGGGGCACGCTCCCGCGCTCGGTTTCGTCGACGATTTCCCCTACGAGGACGGTCCGGTGCACCGGCTCGAACCGGGCGACCTCCTCGTGATGCTGACGGACGGCCTGGTCGAAGCGCGCTCGATCGCGGATCCCAACGTGCTCTTCGGCGAGGAGCGCATGCAGGAGTGCCTGGCGCGCCACGCGAAGGGCGACGATGCGCGCTCGGTCGTCGAGTGCGTGATCGCGGAGATCCTCGAGTTCGCCGGCGGCAAGCGCGAGGACGACATGACGTTGCTCGTCGTGCGTCGCACGGGGACCTGACGTGTCGCGCGGAGGCGACCTGCTCGTCCGCGGGGCCCGTTCCTACCCACCGGGACCCGCAGCGGGCCCGGTCGACGTCGCGATCGTCGGCGGCGTGATCCAGGCGGTGGGGCCGAGCCTCTCCGCGCCGGGTCTGCCGGTGCTCGACGCGCGCGGGCTCACGGTGATCCCGGGCCTCGTCGACGTGCTCGTGGACTTCCGCGACCCTGGCCTCGAGCACAAGGAGGGTTGGGACCACGGATCGGCCGGCGCCCTGCACGGCGGGGTCACGTCCGTCGTCGAGGTGCAGAACAACCCGCCGCTGTCGACCTCGCTCGAAGCGCTGGAAGCGCGCATCGAGCACGTCCGCGCGCGCTCGCGGGTCGACTTCGGCTGCCTTGCGAACCTCCTCCCCGAGTCCGTGCCCGACCTGGCGGCCATGGCGCACAAGACGCCGGCCTTCAAGCTCTTCCTCGGCGGTTCGACGGGACTCGGCGGCGAGACGGACGACGGGGTCCTGCGCGAGCTCTTCGCGGCGGCCGCGCGCGCCGGCCGCATGGTCGTCGGCCACTGCGAGGACGAGGAGATGCTGCGCGCGGGGAAACGCGCTTTCCCGCACGCGACGGCGGCCGAACATCACCTCGTGCGCAGCAGCGCGGCCGAGATCGAGTCGGTGAGGAAGAGCATCGGCTGGTGCGCGGAAACGGGCGCGGAGCTGCACGTCTTCCACGTTTCGACGCGCGGCGCATGCGAGCTGATCGGCGCCGCGCGGCGTCGCGGACTTAAGGTGTGCGGGAGCACGGGACCGCAGTACGTCCACCTCTCGAACGAGGATGCCGGCCGCCTCGGCAACCTGATGAAGATCAACCCGTCGATCAAGACACGCGACGACAACGCCGGGATCCTCGCGGCCCTCGCCGCCGGCGACGTCGACGCCATCGGCACGGACCACGCGCCGCATCCGCTCGCGGAGAAGATGCGCGAGTACGCGCACGCGCCGTCGGGGATGCCCAGCGTCGACCTCCTGTGGCCCCTGACGTGGGAACTCGTGCGACGCGGGCTGCTCGACGCGCGCACGGCGCTCGCGACGGTGACGGATCGCGCCGCGGCGTCGATGCACCTGCCGCGCAAGGGACGACTCGCGCCCGGCTACGACGGGGACGTGGTGCTCTTCGCGCCCGACGCCACGCGGCGTGTCGAAGGCGCAAGGCTGCCCTCGCGCTCGAAGTGGTCCGCGTACGAGGGCCTGGAACTGGCGGGCTTCCCGGAAGTGGTCGTGCGCCGGGGCACGGTCGCGTTCGCCGACGGTGGCGTGCAACTCGAGGCCGGCGGCCGCCCGCTCGATCTCCCGCCGCCGACTCCGCGGCCCTGAATCCCGCCGTGAGCACGGACGTCGAGCTCTTCCCGGACGTCCGCTTCGATCCCTCGTTCACGGCGCGCGCCGAGTCCTGCGTGGCGCGATCCTGGCGACGCCGGACGGCGTACGAGAACGCGGGTCGTGCGTGGATCGTCGGCGTCGGCGACGATTTGGCCGGCTCTCGCGCGTACAGGCCCGGCGACGATCCGCGCACGATCGATTGGAACGCGAGCGCGCGATCCGACCGGCCCATCGTCCGGGTGCTGCGGCGTTCCCGCGGCGGATCGGAGGTCGTCGCGCTCGACGCGAGCCGCTCGATGGCGATCGGCCCCCCGGGGAAGTTGCAGCGCGCCGCGGAGATCGCCGCGGCCCTGGCCCTGCTCGCGGTTCGCGGGAGTGCGACGGCGACCGTGATCGCGTTCCCTTCCCGCGCTCGTTTCGAGCTGGCCGGGCCGAACGGCTTTCGGGCTCTGCTCGCCGGACTCGAGGGTCTCTCCGCGGCAGGCCGCGTGGACTGGGCGGCGACGTCCCTCCCGCGCTGCGATTCCGCCACGTGGATCGGCGACCTGGCCGGCGCGAGCCCCGCGACCCTGGCGCGCTTCGCGCCGCGTGGGACCGCGCTGCGCGTCGTGCAGGTGCTCGCGCCGCACGAGGTCGACCCGCGACTCGCGGCGCCCACGGTCCTCCTCGATCCGGAGAGCGGCGAGCGGCTCACCGTGGGCCCGTCCGCGATCGAGTCGCATGCGCACGAGCTGCAGCGCCGGCACGAGTCGCTGCGACGCGAACTCGCGCGGCGTGGGGCGCGCCTCGTGCGCTGCAGTTCCTCCGAGCCCTTCGAGGTCGCGTGCGCGCGGCTCCTCCACCCGTGAGTTGGACGTACCTCGCTCTGGCCTGGGAGCGGCCCTCTGCTCTGGCGCTCCTCCTGGTCCCGCTCGCGCTGCTCCTCTTCGTGCTGCGGACCCGGGAGTCGCGCGTCGTCGCGACGAGCGATCTCGAGCCGTGGCGTGGAGCGGAAGTGCGCGGCTCCGGCGCACGGCCGCGTCCGCCCCGGCGCGTCGGTCCGGCTCTCGCACTGGCCCTCCTCGCGCTCGCGAGCGGCGCGCTGGCGATCGCGGGGCCCGTCGCTTCCGCGGCGCCGCTCCAGTGGACCTGCGTCCTCGACACGAGCCCCTCGATGGAGCTCGTTTCGGGCGGGAAATCGCGGCGTCAGCGCGCCGTCGACGCGGCGGAGGATCTGGCGCGACGGCAGGGCGCGGTCCTGCGCTGGATCGCGCCCGCGCTCGACGCGGCGATGCACGCGACGGCGGCCGAGGCCCGGGGTGCGATCGCCCGCACGCCAGCGACGTCGTTCGCGGCCTGGGACCTGCCCGGCGCGTTGTGGGTCACGGACGCGGCGCCCGCGGATCCTCCGCGCTTCGCGGGCTTCGTCGCATCCGGCGGCGCGGCGGTCCCCGGGCCCGTGGCCGTCGAGGGCCGGGATCGGATCGACTGGGACGGTGCGGGACTCGTGCGCGTCCCGGGTGGAGCCCCGGTTCGCCGCGTGCAACTCGACGGCCTCGATCTCGGCTCGGCCGTTCCGCTCGCGCGCGTGATCCGTGCGTGGGCCGGCGCGCGATCCATCGAGATCGGCGGGGGAGGTTCCGGGGCCGGCTCGATCGCGCTGCGCGTCTCCGTCTCGCGCCCGACCGAGAAGCGCGAGCTCGAGGCCGGCCGCGACGGCTGGACGGCGGCGGGGCGGCGACTCGGCGCTGTCCGTCTCGACCGGGCGCAGGACGCAGGCCTCGAAGCCTGGCTTTCGTCGGATGGGGACGTGCTGGTCGCCGGCGGTCCGGGCCGCATCGAGATCGCGTGGGTCCCCGGCGATCCCTCCGATCCCGCAGCGTTCGCCGTGTCGTGGGCCAGCTTCCTCGATGCGTGCGCATTGCCGCCCGCGGGCGTCGTGCCGCTCGACGAGCGGGTGGCCGCGGGCGATCCGGCCGAGGCGGTGCCCAGCGCGCTCGGGGGGTCGGATTCCGGATCCGCCGCTTGGATCCTGGCCGCGTTGGCGACGCTCCTCTTGCTCCTGGCCCTGCTCGCGCGGCGAACGTGAGTCCTCCCAAGGAGGGAGACGGTCCGACCTGTTCCTCTTCTACTTGGTCCCGTCGTCGTCGCCGTCCGTGAGGTCGATCTCGATCCACGGGTCGTCGCCGCCGATCTCGCGACCGAGCTTCACGAGACGCTCCCCCTCGGCCTTGTCCCCGGTCGCCTTCAGCGCGCGCCCCTTGCGTCCATGGAATGCGCCGTTGAGCGGGTCGAGTGCGATCGCGCGGTCGATGAGCGCCAGACCCGCGGCCGCCTTCCCGTCCGCCAACAGGAGTCCCGCCTGCTCGAGGAAGACGCGTGGGCTCCTGGAGCCAGCATCGATCGCCTCCTGGAAGAACCGCTTCGCGCGCAGCGGACGTCCGGTTTCGAGCGCCTGATAGCCGGCCTTCTCCTTTCCCGCGACGCTCGTGTTCCGGGCGATCAGCCCGTCGACGTACTCGTGCCAGGCGACCTCGAACTTGCGCACGGCCTCGGCGTCCTTCAGCCCGAACTCCTGGCGGAAGACGCGCCAAACCTCGTCCGCGGAGCAGGTCTGCAGGTTGTCGAAACCGATCGCCGTGCGGCGCACTGCCTTGCCCTTCGAGAGCGCGAGGAAGAACGACTCGAACTTCGGCTCGAGCTTCACGTCGTTCATCAGGTAGTGCACGAGCGACCAGCCCCAGGTGTAGTGCTCGTAGAGCCGGTCCGAGCTGATGAGGCGCTCGAGGGACATGCGTTCGCCGCCCGCGATGTCCGTCTGGATCTCCCACAGGCGCCCTTCCTGCAAGAGGCCCGTCGTGAACTTCCTCGCGACCGGGTCCCAACGGCTCGCGCCGTAGTACTCGGCCACGGACTCGTTCGGAAAGTGGGGGTACGCGAAGTCGATGTCCACGAGCTTCTCGAGGTAGTGGACGAACTCGTGATAGAGGACCTGCTTCGCGTAGTCCGGGTCGAGCCGGTCGTGGTATCCGTTCAGGTCGTAGGGCTTCTTGAACCGGAAGTAGGCCAGCACGCCACCGGACACGCCCGCGACCTGGAAGAAGTTCCGCCGGTCGATGTAGATGTTGACCGGCAGCTTGGCGCGGTCCTTGGGCGTCTCGAGCTTCCAGTTCCGGGAGAACGTCGCCAGGAACGCCTCGAGCGAGTCGCGGTACTCGGCGAAGACGTGGTCGGGCAGCTGGTGCTCGAAGCGCAGGTTCTTCGTCTCGACGATCGCGCGGTTGCGCCACTCCAGCCGGGCCTTGGCCTCCTCCGCCCGAGCGCGGCGCTCGGCGAGGCGCTTCGCCACGAGCTCCGCGCGCTTCTTCTCCGGGATCCAGCGGCCTTCGAACGTCACCATCCCGTTCTTCCGCTGCTCCGCCTCCGCGGCATCGGCCGGCGCGCGGGCGGCGTCGGCCTCCAGGACCGCGTCCTGGATCAGCTCGTCCGCGACGAAGACCGTCCCGTTCTGGTAGGCGAGCGCGATCCCGCCGTCCTTGCGTTCCATCGGAACGCCGTCGACCACGCGCCCGTCCTTCAGGCACAGGACGTCGCCCGCGCCCAGCGCCGCCACCGCCGCGAAGAGGAGTTGGGACAGCATCGCGTCAGCCGATCGCCTGGAAGTACACGTTCTCGAACTGCTCCCAGTCCTTGTCGGTCCAGGCGCCGAACGCGCGGCGGAACGCCTTCTCGAGCACGTCCGTCTCGGCCTTCTTGTAGCCCTGGGCCTGGTCGCGGAAGAGCTTCTCCTCCTCCTCCTCGGTCGCCGGCTTCGCGGACTTGTCGGCCTTCTCGCCCTTCTCGGCCTCCTGCTTGGCCTTCAGCTCGACCTGCACGGCCTTCAGGCTCTTCACGTAGTCCTGCAGGAACGACTTCGTCCGCGCGTTCTTCGCCGCCGCCCCCGTCGCCAGGAACGTCACGAGCGCCTGCGACTGACCGTGCACGTCCCAGTAGTTCTGGGCCTTGCCGGACATGAGTTCCGTGTCGGTCAGCATCATCAGCTCGCGCGGCTTCTTCGCGCGGCCTTCCTTGACCACCGTGCGCACCTCGTCGCGGTTCCAGTCGTCGCGCTGGAACTCGATGCGGCCCTTGTCCACGCGCGCCTGCGCCACGACCTCGCGCAGTCCGCCCGAGAGCCACGCCGGCATGGCCCAGTAGAGCTCGCGGTCGCGGTCGCCGAACCACACGTCGAGCACGCCGCGGTTGACCGCGCCGAGGTACCAGGAAGTCGATCCGCCGTAGTCCTGGCACGTCACGATCTCGAGGTTGTTCCAGTTCCAGTCACCGGCCTTCTGGAACTGCTGCATCTCGTCCTGGCTCTTGCACACGCGCAGCACCGGCGCACGCACGTACTCCTTCTCGCCGACGAACGGGAAGGTGGCGTCCAGCCACTGCCACACGGCCTCGGCCTGGTCGGCGACCTTCTTGGCGAACTTCTCGTCGCACGAGTAGACGACCAGGAACCGGCCGAACTTCTTCGAGTTCCACCCGGCCGGCAGGTTCTTGCCGGCGCGCTCGTGGAAGGTCTGCTCCTCGGACTGGCGCCAGCCCTTGCGCTCCTCGGGCGTGAGCTCGTCGGCCTCGAGGATGGAGAGCCTGCGCCCCGTCGAGACCTCGCGCACGAGCGCCTCGCCCGAACGCGGCATCGTCTTGAACGACTTGAAGCAGCGCATGACCTCGGCCTGGACCTTCGGCCAGGAGTCCTGCAACACCTCGAACTGCACGGCGAGGTCCAGGTCCGGCAGGTGGTAGACCCACGTGACGATGCGCTTCGGTCCGTCGTACGAGAGCTTGTCGACGCGGATCTCGATCGCCGTCGCATCCACGTCGCCGACCTTGACCTTCTCCTCCTTGTCGACGTACCAGCCGCCGCCCGAGTAGCGGCGTGCCATGTAGTCCTTGTAGTCCTTGTAGGGACTGACGAAGTCGACGATCAGGACGTCGTTGCCCTTGCGGTCCTTCTTCTTCTCGACGCGGGCGCGCTCCTTCACCTGCTCGCTGACGAAGGCGATGGCCTGCATGTCCGGCTTGTGCTCCGAAGTCCAGCCGCCCTTCTCCGTGTAGAAGAAGGCCTTGTTCGACTGGTAGTTGGCGACCAGCCAGGCCTCGTCCGCCTTCTGGGGGATCGCGTTCCAGTCGCGCGGCGTCTGGATGCTGAAGCCCAGGCGCGCGTCCTTGTGCTCGGCGAGCGCGGAGGCGGCGACGAGCACGGCGGCGGCGAGCGCGCGGAACCCGAGGGTCGCGCGGCGAGCGAAGGCGGAGTGGCGCATGGGATTGCGAGGTTCCTACCAGTGAGCGAGGTGTTCGGCGCGCCGGGTGCGCGCCGAACGAGGGACAGGATCCGTCCGGATTGGCGCGAGCGCAAGGTCCGCGGCATCCTCTCGGCATGAAGCCCGTCCTCCTCGCCGGTCTGCTCCTCCTCTCCGCCTGCACCGCGCCTCCCACGGTGCACCACGAGGCGAAGGGTGCCCTGGGGCCGTACTCCGCGCTGGTGGAGGCCGGCGACCTCGTCTTCGTGGCCGGGCGGATCGGGGCGACGAAAGCCGCGTTCGAGGAGGAGGTCGCGACGACGCTCGGAGCCGTGGAAGCGGAGCTGAAGCGCGTCGATCTCACGCTCGCCGACGTCGTGCAGGCGACCTGCTACTTGACCGACATGGAGCTCTACGCGCGCTTCAACGCGGTCTACGCGGAACGCGTCCCGAAGCCGTGGCCGGCGCGTGCGGTCGTGGCGGTCTCGGCCCTGCCCGCCGGCGCACACGTCGAGATCGCGGTCGTCGCGCGCCGCCGCTGAGCGCTCAGGCGCGGTCCTGGGCCGGATCGGGGTCACGCCGGAATCGCCGCTGGAAGATCAGCGCCGCGAGCGCGCCGACCGCGACCGCGAACCACAGTGTGCAGAGTCGGATGACGAGTGTCGCCGAAGCGGCCGAGGCGCGCGCGGCTTCGGCGGAGAGGCCGGCGGCGACGTAGCGCGGCGCGACCAGGGCGCTCATCGAGGCCTCGGTCGGTCCGAGGCCTCCGGGGAAGAGGATGAGCACCGCGCCCGCGACGGCGCTCAGGGCGAACGTGTACGCCGCGAACGAGAGCGAGATCGCGCCCGGCGCGAAGGCGTCGGCGACCAGCCAGAAGCCCACGCACTCGAGGCCCCAGCCCGCCGTCGCGAGGAGCGTCGGCAGGACGAGCTGTCGCGGGGAGAGCAGCGAACGCACCGTCGCGAGCGACGCGCGCACCCTCGGCACGAGCTTCGAGACGACGGGCATCCGTCCAGCGAATCCGAGCGCGAACTCCTGCAGCGCGATGGACGTCGCGAACGCGAGCAGCACGCCGCATCCCGCGAGCACGGCCCAGAAGATCCAGGCGTGATCGGGCGACGTGCCCAGGCCGCCGATCGCGATCAGGACGAGGAACGCCAACAGGTCCGTGAATCGTTCGGCCAGCACGATCGGCGCGGTGACGTGCACCGGCGCGCCGTGCACGCGCTTCACGAGCCAGGACTTGTAGGCCTCGCCGAGCTTTCCCGGCGACACCGTGAACGCGAGACCGGCCAGGCTGATCAGGTAGGAGGTGCCCGCCGGGATCCGGATCCCGAGGAGGTGGAGGTAGCGCTGCCAGCGCAGGAAGCGCAGGCCGTAGTTCGCGAACGAGAGCGCGCAGGCGATCCCCGCGACGTGCAGGGGAAACCGCGCCAGGGCCGCGCCGACGCCGCGCACGTCGGCCCAGGCGGCGAGCGCGGCCAGCACGACGAGTCCGAACACCGCCCCGAAGAGGAGCGAGCGCCCGAGTCGGCCTCGTCCACCGCCTTCGGCCGCCGGGGTCGGGGATTCGGACATGGGCCCTCCATCATCGGCCGGCTGGGCGTCCCGCGTTGAAGGCCAGTTCGTTGAAGGGCCGGCACCCGAGCCGTTACGCTGCGCGTTCATGTCGGCCCCCGGCGATCCCGAGACGATGGTGTTCGTGGTCGCCGCGGCGGCGGCGGGCGGCGTCCTGGCTCTGCAGTTGGTCCTGGTCCTGAGCGTCCGACGGCTGGAGAAGCGCCTGGGCTCGCTGGACCGCCTCCAGGGCCTCGAGGCCGCTCTCCAGAAGCTCGCCGAGCGCGAGGCCGCCATCGACCTGCGCCGTACGGAGCACACGCTGCTCGACGTGCGCGACCAGTTGAAGCGCCTCGAGGACCGCCTGCTCTCGGTGGTGGAGAGCCGTGCGCGCGAGGCCGCGGAGCGCCCGGGGACCGACCTCGAGGTCCGCGGAACGCCCGCCTCGGCGACGAGCCTCGTGACGGACCGGATCCTGGCCCGCCTGCTGGCCCTGGGCTACGAGCGCATCCAGATCGTGACGAGTCCGGACGACCTCGCGCTCCTGAGCTCGACCGAGGGCTCCGCGATCGTCGAAGCGCGCCGCGACGGCGCGCTGTGCAAAGGCCGCGTGCGCATCGTGCGCGGCGTCGTCGGCTCGGTCGAGGTGCAGCCGGCCTACTCCGCGTTCCCCTGAATCGAATCCATGACTCCCATCGCGACGATCGAGAAGTTGGGCGACTACGTCGGACAGCAGGTCACGCTGCGCGGCTGGATCCACCACAAGAGCTCGAAAGGCAAGCTCCACTTCGTGCAGATGCGCGACGGCACGGGCTACGTGCAGTGCGTCGCGTTCAAGGCCGACGTTCCGGACGAGCTGTTCGAGGCGCTGGGTCATGCCGGCCAGGAATCGAGCCTCATCCTGACGGGTCTCGTCAAGGCCGAACCGCGCGCCCCGGGCGGATTCGAGATCTCGGTGAAGGGCGGCGAGGTCCTGCAGAAGGTCGAGGGCTTCCCGATCACGCCCAAGGAGCACGGTCCCGACTTCCTGCTCTCGCAGCGGCACTTGTGGCTGCGCAGCAAGCGGCAGTGGGCGATCCTGCGCATCCGCGACGCCGTGATCACCGCCATCCGCCGCTTCTACGACGAGCGCGGTTTCGTGTGCGTCGACTCGCCGATCTTCACCCCGGCCGCGTGCGAGGGGACCAGCACCCTCTTCGAAGTGGACTACTTCGACGACGCCAAGGCCTACTTGACGCAGTCGGGCCAGCTCTACGCCGAGGCGACCGCGATGGCGTTCGGCAAGGTCTACTGCTTCGGGCCCACGTTCCGCGCCGAGAAGAGCAAGACGCGCCGCCACCTGACCGAGTTCTGGATGCTCGAGCCGGAGATGGCCTACGCGAACCTCGACGACGTGATGCAGCACGCGGAAGACCTGCTCTGTTACGTGGTGAAGAGCGTGCTCGAGCGTCGGCAGACGGAGCTGGCCGTGCTCGAGCGCGACCTCACGAAGCTGCAGGCGATCCAGGCTCCGTTCCCGCGCCTGACCTACGACGAGGCGCACGCGATCCTCGAGAAGGAGGCGCCCGGCCAGCACGTGTACGGCGACGACCTGGGCGCGCCGGACGAGACGATCCTCTCGAACAAGTTCGACCGTCCCTTGCTGGTGCACCGCTATCCGTACGAGGTCAAGGCGTTCTACATGAAGCGCGACCCGGCCGACCCCACGAAGGCCTTGTGCGTGGACGTGCTCGGCCCCGAGGGCGTGGGCGAGATCATCGGCGGCTCGCAGCGCGAGGAGGACCTCGACGTCCTCCTGGGCCGCATCCGCGAGCACAAACTGCCCGAGGAGGCGTTCGCCTGGTACCTCGACCTGCGCCGCTACGGTTCCGTGCCCCACGGCGGTTTCGGGCTCGGGCTCGAGCGCACGGTGGGCTGGATCTGCGGCATCGAGCACGTGCGCGAGGCCAGCCCGTTCCCGCGGATGATGTATCGGATCTACCCCTGACGGCGAGCACCGGCGGTCGCCCCCGGCTGCGTCCTTGCACTCGCCGCCATCGCCCGTATCGTGCTGCGCCCCTTCGCGCACGCCCATGAACTCCGCCACCCTGACCGCCGCACACGACCTCGTCCGCATCACCCTCGATCCCGTCAAGGGGCGCTGCGTCGTCGCCGCCGGCGACATCGCGAAGGGCACGCGCATCCTGGCCGATCCTGTCGTCGTCGTGCCGGCGGCCGAGAAGGAGCTGATGGACCGGACCGTGCTCGGTCGCTACGTCTTCGAGTGGGACGACGGCGTCATCTGCGCCGTACTCGGCCTGGGCAGCCTGATCAACCACGCTCCCGACGCGAACGTCGAGCTCGTCTCCAACTTCGACGACCACACGATGGACTTCCTCGCCGTGCGCGACATCGCCGCCGGCGAGGAGATCGTCTACGACTACGGGCACGAGACGGACGAGCTCGAGAGCTACTACGGGATCCCGCGCGACGACGGAGCGCGCGGATGAACGCGCGCGGCCGACAGGGGTGAGAGCTGCGCGCCCGCGCAGCGGGACGCCTCGGAGTCCGGCGCCCGGTCCACGGGCAGATTTCCCGTAACGGGTCCATGCGCCGCGCGGAATCGAGGAGCGCTGGCGCCGATCCGTCGGCGGAGCGAGGATGAACCCATGCTCCCGAAGGCCGCTCTGATCGTGGCGCTCGCCGTTTCCGCGCACGCCCAGTGCCTCGACTGGTCGCGGAGCTTCCCGCCGGCCGGGATCGTCGACGAGCAGCCCGGCTACGGCAACGTGTACGCGACGGTCGAGCACGACGACGGCAGCGGCCCCGCCCTGTTCGTCGGCGGTGCGTTCGCGGGCGCGGGCCTGGTGTCGTGCCCGCACGTCGTGCGCTGGAACGGAACGGCCTTCGAGGCGCTCGCCGGCGGCCTGCCCTACGCCGTGTCGGGGCTCTACAGCCTGGACCTGGGCGCGGGGCGCGAGCTCTACGCCGCGCTGGGGGTCATCGGTCCCGATTCGCTCTACCGCTGGGACGGTGCGGGATGGCATTCCATCCCAGGCACGAGTCGCGCGATCCTCGATCTCGAGGTCTTCGACTTCGGGAGCGGGCCCGAGCTCGTCATCGCGCGCGACGACAACGCCACGCACCAGTACGTGCAGCGCCGGACCGCGAACGGCTGGGTGCAGGTCGGTCCCGGACCGAACTACACCGTCCATGCGCTCGCGGTGTACGACGACGGGACGGGGCCCGCGCTCTACGCCATCGGCGCTTTCAACGGCATCGGAGCCAACGGCCTGCCCTTGCGCGGCCTCGCGCGCTGGAACGGCGCGGGTTGGGTGGGCGTCGGCGGCGGGTTGGACAATGGGACGGGCGGCCCGTCGACCGGCTACGACCTCGCGGTGTGGGACGACGGCAGCGGCCCCAAGCTCGTCGCGGGCGGCGAGTTCGTCGCCGTGGGCGGCCAGCCGATTCCCTATGTCGCGGCCTGGAACGGGACGACCTGGTCCAGCCTCGGAGCCGGCGTGGTCGGGCCCGTCTCCGACGTCGAGTCCGTCGTGCTCGCCTCCGGACCGAAGCTCGTCGTCGCGGGGAACCTGACCCAGGCCGGCGGCAATCCGGCCCGTTCGCCGGTCGTCTTCGACGGCGCGCAGTGGACGAGCCTGGGCACCGCGCTCTCGATCGCCGCCCCCGGGACGGCGTCCGCGACCGCGTTCACCGCGCACGACGACGGCTCGGGACGATCGCTCTTCGTCGGCGGGCGCTTCGCCAACGCGGGCGGGACGGTCGCGGCGAGCATCGCGCGCTGGGACGAGAGCCAGTGGCACGCGCTCGGCGTCGCACGCGGCATCTCGGGCACTATCTTCGCCTGGGCGCGCCACGACGACGGATCGGGGATGGCGCTGTACGCCGGGGGCGTGCTCGATGGAGCGGGGGATCAGGTCGTGCGCCAGGTCGCGCGCTTCGACGGCACGAGCTGGAGCGCGGTCGGGCCCGTCCCCGCCGTCGCGAACCCGGTGCGTGCGCTGCTCTCGGCCGATGTCGGCGCGGGGTCCAGGCTGTATGCCGCGGGCAACTACTCCGCGATCGCGGGTACGGCGGCCGACTGCATCGCGGCCTGGGATGGGCAGGCCTGGGCGCCGCTCCCGGGTGGCGGTCTGACCGCCTCGCTCGCGGCGCCGCTCGCGCACGCTCTGGCCGTCCACGACGACGGGAGTGGAAAGGCGCTCTACGTCGGCGGATTCTTCGGTTTCGCGGGCGGCGTTCCGGCGAACCGGATCGCGCGCTGGTCGCCGAGCGGGTGGACCGGCGTGGGCACCGGATTCACGTCGGGCGAAGTGAAGTCCCTGGCGGTGTTCGACGACGGCACGGGCGCGAAGCTCTACGCCGGCGGCACGATGCCCGAACGGGTCGCGCGCTGGAACGGCAGCACGTGGCAAGGTCTGCCGCAGCCTCCGGCGAACGGGGGCGGTGACGTGCAGGCGCTCGGAAGCTGGCCGTACGGATCTCAGCCGCTGCTCTTCGTCGGCGGCCGTTTCTCGTCCGTCGGCGGAGTGAGCACGTACAACCTCGGCGCCTGGGACGGCGCGGCCTGGCGGACGTTCGGCGCGGGTGCCACCGGCATCCCGAACGGATCGGTGAGCGCCTTCCACCTCGTCGACGACGGCCGCGGCGCCGGGCCGAAGCTGTACGCGGGCGGCCTCTTCGGCACGATCGACGGCGTGCCCGGTGCGTCGGTGTGCGCCTGGAACGGGACGGCTTGGGAGAGCGCCGCGCAGGGCGGGGTGAACGGTTCCGTGAAGGCGCTCGGATCGCTCGACGACGGCGAGGGCGCGGCCCTCTACGTCGGTGGTGCGTTCACCGCTTCGAGCGTCGGCGTCGCGACGAACCTGGCGCGCTACGGACGCCACGGACAGGGCGGCTGCGGACCGGTGACCGGGGCGAGCTTCTGCGACGGATCGGGCGCGGGCGCCGCGTGTCCGTGCGGCAACCCGGGAATCGCCGGTTCCGGCTGCGCGAACTCCGGCGCGGCGAGCGGCGCACGGCTCAGCGCGCGCGGCGCGGCCAACGTGGGCCTGGACGACGTGACCCTCGACGTGCGCGGCACGACCCCGTCGGGCACCGTGCTCTTCTTCCAGGGGACCAGTCCGCAGGCGGGCGGGGCCGGCGTGGCGTTCGGCGACGGGGTGCGTTGCGTGGGGGGATCGCAGGTGCGCCTGGCGGTCCGCGTCGCGGTCCTCGGGGCGGCGAGCTTCGGCGCGGCGGTCGCAGGGGATCCGCGGGTCTCGAGTGCCGGAGGGCTCGCCGGGGGCGGAGAGCGCCTCTACCAGGTCTGGTACCGCGACGCGCAGCCGGCGTACTGCACGAGCTCGACGTTCAACCTGTCGAATGGGATCGCGATCCGCTGGGCAGACTAGCACGCGACTCGAACGTTTCGCGCCGCGTTCGAGCGGCTATCCTGCGCCCCGCGGAGCGCCTCGAACCCGGCGCCCCTGGAGCCCCCCGACTCATGGCGCGACGGATCCTCTCGTTCCTCCCCCTTCTCTTCCTCGCGGCGCCGTTCCTGGGCTCTGCGTGCTCGACCAGCCAGGTGCGCACCGCGCGCGCCGACTCCCAGGTGGAGGCGGCGACGATGTCCTGGAGCCCGCAGGACGTCGAGACGCTGCGCTCCGTCACGGCGGTCGCCCTGTCGCCGGACGGCGCGCAGGTCGCGTACACGCTGGCCGTGCCCCGGACGGCGTGGAAGGACGAGGACGGCACGCCGTGGATCGAGCTCCACGTGCTCGACTTCGCGAGCGGCGTCTCGCGGCCGTTCGTCACCGGCAAGGTGAACGTGGGGCGCATCGCCTGGATGCCGGATTCGAAGTCGATCGCCTATCTCGCGAAGCGCGAGGGGGACAAGGAGACCGCGCTCTACGCCGTCCGCACCGACGGCGGGGAGTCGCGCAAGGTCGCGTCGCTCGACACGTCGATCAGCACGTTCAGCTTCTCGCCCGACGGCAGCGAGGTTGCCCTCGTCGCGCCGGAGCCCGTCTCGAAGGAACGCAAGGCACGCGAGGACAAGGGCTTCAAACAGCAGGTGTACGAGGAGGACGGCGCCTTCTCGCGCGTCTGGATCGCCGCGACGAAGGAGGGCGCCGCCGCGCCGCGCAGGCTCGCCGTCGAGGGCCACGTCCACCAGTGCGTGTGGAGTCCGGTCGACACGCGCCTCGCGCTGGCCGTCGCGCCGACGCCCCTCGTCGACGACGAGTACATGCGGACGCGCGTGCGCGTCGTCGATTCGAAGGACGGCACCGTCCTGCACCGGATCGAGAACCCGGGCAAGCTCGGGACGATCGGCTGGACCCCGGACGCGAAGTGGGTCGCGACGATCATGGGCTCGGACCTGCACGATCCGGCCGCGACCACCTTCGTCGCCTGGGCCAGCGAGCCGAACTCGGGGCCGGTGATGATCCAGCCCCTGGGCGACAACTGGGAGGGCGCCGCGGTCGCCTTCGACTTCCAGCCCGACGGCCACGCGCTGATCGTCGCAGCGAAGGGCTGCGAGACCTCGTTCGAGAAGGTCAACGTCGCCAACGCCGGCGCGCAGAAGACGCTGGTGCCCGCGGGGGCCGCGATCTTCAACGGCGCTTCGGTGTCGAACGACGGGCAAACCGCCGCCTTCGTGGCGCACACGCCGCGCCACACGCCCGAGGTCTACACGATGCGCCACGGCGACGCCGGGCCGAAGCGTCGCACGATCTCGAACCCGCTGCTCGAGAACATGGAGTTCGCGAAGCAGGAAGTCGTGCGCTGGAAGGCCCGTGACGGGCTCGAGCTCGAGGGCGTCCTCGTGCACCCGGCGGGCGAGAAGGCCGGCCAGCGCTACCCGCTGATCCTGTCCGTGCACGGCGGCCCCGAGGCGCACGAGTCGAACGGCTGGGCCACGAACTACAGCCGTCCGGGCCAGATCGCGGCGGCGAAGGGCTTCGCCGTCTTCTACCCGAACTACCGCGGCAGCACGGGCCGCGGCGTCGCGTTCCAGAAGAGCTCGCAGGGCGACGCGGGTGGAAAGGAGTTCGACGACCTGGTCGACGCGGTCGACCACCTCGTGTCGATCGGCCTCGTGGACAAGGACAAGGTGGGGGTGACGGGCGGCTCGTACGGCGGCTACGCGACGGCGTGGTGCTCGACGAAGCTCACGCAGCACTTCGCGGCCGGCGTCATGTTCGTCGGGATCTCCGACAAGTTCTCGAAGTTCGGCACCACGGACATCCCCGAGGAGGAGTTCAACGTCCACGCGCTGAAGCGCGTGTGGGACGACGTCGACCACTCGCGCGAGCGCTCGCCGATCACGTACGCGGCGCAGTCGAAGACGCCGCTCCTGATCCTGCACGGGAAGGACGATCCGCGCGTCGACCCGGGCCAGTCGCGCACGATGTACCGCCACATGAAGCTGCGCAGCCAGGCGCCCGTGCGCCTCGTGCTGTATCCGGGCGAGGGACACGGCAACCGCAAGGCCGCGTCGCGCCTCGACTATGCCGTGCGGATGATGCAGTGGTTCGAGCACTACCTGCAGGGTCCGGGCGGCGCGATGCCGCCGTACGAGGTCGACTACGCCGAGAAGCCGGTCGCCGCCGGCTGAACCGTCTCACCCGAGCGGTCCGCCGTCCGCGCGGCGGATCGCCACGACGGCCGACCGCGCCGGGTGGTCGTCCTCGTAGTCGGGAAAGCGCGCCGTGGGGTTCGCGAACGCCACGCCGTCCGATCGGCCGCGCGCGTCGCTCTCGCCCGGGTGCTGCACGGCCACGAAGAGCGTCGTGCCGTCCGGCGTGAAGCACGGCCCGCACACCTCGGCTCCGACGGGCGCGCGGAAGAACCGGCGCGTCAACGCGCGTCCGGGGCCGAGGGTGTCCGTGGCCCACACCCCGTCCGCAATGCCCTTGCGCGCGCCGCCGTCGGTCGCGATCCACATCCGGCCGAGGGGGTCGAAGGTCGTGTTGTCGGGGCACGTGAACCACCCGTCGCGCGTGACGTCGGGATGGTAGATGGCGCGCTGCGCGATCTCGGTCACGTCCGGCCGCTCGAATGGGTCGCCGGCGCGCAGGAAGAGCTCCCAGCCGAACTCGCTCGCGCCGTGATCGCGCTCCCCCGATCGCAGCGCGGGAGGCATCAACTCGAGCACGTGCCCATGCCGATTCGGCGCGCGCGGGTTCGGGCCGTCGAAGTCGCCGGCCTTCCGCTTCGTGTTGTTCGTGAGCATCACGTACACGCGCCCGGAGACCGGGTTCGCCTCGACGTCCTCGGGCCGGTCCATGCGCGTCGCGCCGAGCAGCGAGGCCGCAGAGCGCGCCTCGATCAGCACGTCGGCCTGGCTCGCGAAACCGTTCGCCCCGGTCAGCGGCCCCGCGCCGTGCACCAGGGGCAGCCAGAGGAGCCGGCCGTCGGGCTCGAAGCGCGCGACGGACAGGGTGCCCGCGTCGAGCAGGTCGCGATTCGCGGCCGGATCCGCGGCATTCCAGGGCCGCTCCGTCACGAAGCGGTACACGAACTCGTGCTCGTCGTCGTCGCCCATGTACACGACGACCCGTCCGTCCGGCGCGAGAACCGTCGTGGCACCCTCGTGCTTGAAGCGCCCCAGCGCCGTGCGCTTCTTCGGCTCCGACGTGGGATCGTACGGGTCGTACTCGATCACCCAGCCGTAGCGGTTGGGCTCGTGCGGCTCCTCCTCGGCGCGGAAGCGCGGGAAGTGGCGGTGCCAGCCGTACTCCATCTCGGCACCGATCGCGCACCGTTCATGGTTGCGCCGCTCGCTCTCCGGGAACGCGGAGCCCGCGAAGTACTTGTTGAAGTTCTCTTCGCAGACGAGGACGGTGCCCCACGGCGTCACGCCGCCGGCGCAGCAGTTGAAGGTCCCGAGGATGCGCGTGCCCGTCGGGTCCTCCCGCGTGACGAGGCGCGGATGTCCCGCCGCGGGCCCCGTCGCGCGCATCCACGTCGAGCTGGCCGTGATGCGTCGCGCGTACCGGCTTCCCGGCACGACGCGCCAGCGGTTCTCCGCGAGCTCGATCTCGAGCACGGAGTGTCCCTGCGCGGCCATCTCGGCCTCGACGTGCCCCCGGTCGGCTTCGGCGAGCGCGAACGCCGCGTTCGGCACGTCCGCGAACATCATGTGGAGCCGCGAGCCCTCGTGGTTCGCGCACAGGAGTCCGTGCGTGCTCGAACTCGAGCCGCGCGGCAGCGGCAGGAACGCCAGGAAGTCGTTCTCGGTCCCGAACTGCAGCTCCTGCCGCGCGCGCGTCACGCTGCGCGCGTCGAAGGTGGGGGCGCCCGCGACGACGGGATCACCCCAGGCGATCAACACGTGCGCCGCGTGCCCGGGCGGGACGTGCACGCGATCGTCCGCGCCCTGCGGGACCTCGGTGAAGCGCAGGGACGAGCACGATTCCTCGACGCGCGCCGCCGACGGCGCGTCCGTGCTCGCCGGGGCGCGTGGGTCCGAGAGGTGCTCGGACCCTTCCGTCTCCCGGCTCAGGGCGAACCCCGCGGCGAGCGCTCCCAGGCCGCGCAAGGCCGCGCGTCGTCCAAGGCGCGCGTCGAGGACGTCCTGGAAGTCGGCCGATTCGTCCGCCATTCCGTTCATGGGCGACCAGAGTACCGCGGAGCGGATCGGGCCGATCGTCAGCGTCCGCGCACTTCGACCACGGCCGCGAGTCGGCGGCCGGGGACGAGGCGGATCCGCGATTCCGTCGACATCCAGCGCGTGCCCTCGACACGCACGATCCAGTCGCCGGCCGGCAGGAGGTCGCGCGCCTCGGCGACCTCGCCGGGCAGGAGCTGGTAGACGTCCTCCGTCCCGAGGCGCAGGTCGAGCGATCGCTCCGCCCCGCCGCCCACCGGCACGAGGACGAACCGCGCTCCGTAGCGTTCGCGCTGGCCGGCGGGCTTCGACGCGTCGCCCAGCCCGGGAGGCGGAGGTCCGACGATCTCGCAGTCGATCGCGAGCCGCGCGCCGAGCACGGGCTCGATCGCGACGGCCGTTTCCGCCCCGGGCAGGACGCGCACGGCGGCCGTCGACTTCCAGGGGAACATCCAGGCGCCGGCCTCTCCCCCGAAGTCCACGAGGATCCGGTGGTCACCCGGAGGCACGCCGGCGACGAGGCCCTGCGGGTCGGCGTCGAGGACGCCCAGGTCCTCGTCGCGTTGCCCCGTCGTCGCCGAAGCCAGCGCCACGCGCAACGAGACCTTGGCTGGATCCACGCCGTTCACGCTCAGACGCAGTGCGCCATTCGTCGGCCGCGGCGCGAGCACGAGCGTCTCCTCCAGGTGCTGGGTGCCCTGGCCGAAGAAGACGATCTTCTCTGGCGCGACGTGCTTGCGCTGGACGGCCCGCAACGCCAAGGGCGTCTCGGGGTCCGCGCTGAACGTGGCCGACGCGGTCGGGCCGCGCGCCACGACCCGCCGGACTCCGCCGGGCGAGTAGGTCCCGTCGGCCTCGACGCCGAGCTCGGTGCACTCGACGATCGCGCCCGGGGCCGGGGAACCGGACTCGTCGACGACCCGCACGACGAGCAGCGGCGTCTGCACCTCGAGCTGGACGTTCGTCTGTCCGGGTTCCCAGCGTCCCTGTCGCGGCTCGATCACGATCGCGGGGTCGGCGGCCTTCAGCGCGTAGTGGTCGAGGCGCAGACCGCGGAACTCGAAGTGGCCCTTCGAGTCGGTGAAGGCGCGCGACCAGGAGAGCCCGCCGTCGCGCTCGACCTCGCGCGCGCGCCGAACGACGGTTGCGAAGGCGTCCGGCTGGAACGAGGTCTGGCCCTCGAGAGCCCACAGTTCCATGCTCTGCGCCGGCGTGCCGTCCAGGTGCAACACCACGCCGGCGAGCGGCGGTCCGCCGACGAGGGCCACGTCGCCGACATCGCGGTCGCGGCGCGTCTCGACTTCGATCTCGCGCGCGTCGGTGCCGATTCCGTCGGCGCGCACGGACAGGTGGAGCTTTCCGCCGGTCGCGAATCCGAGCGCGAAGTGGCCGTCCTCGTCGGCCTCGGCCTCGGTCACGAGCGTGAGTCCGCCCGGCCCGGAACGGCCGTCGGCGAGCGAAATCGCGGCGGTTGCGCGCGGAACGGCTTGGCCCTTCGAATCGACGGCGCGGCCGCGCACGGCGGCCCCCTCGGCGAGGCGCGCGTCGAGCGTCACGCGCTTCGCCACGGCGCTCTCGAGGGGGACCGACACTTGCGCGGGCTGGAAGCCCGAGTTCTCGACGCGTGCTTCGATGCGTGCGGCCGCGAGCTGCAGATGCTCCATGTCCTCGAGGCGCGACAGCTCGAGTGCGTACGAGCCGTCCGCGCCGGACGTGGCGCGACCGAGCGGCGCGGCGGTTCCATCCGCACGGCGCAACCAGACGTCGACGCGCGCGCCGGCGACGGCGGCCGATCCCGACGCCGCGCGCACGGAGCCGCGCGCCTGCCAGCGACCGGCGGCCGTTTCCTGGACCGTCGATTGACCTGCGCCCGAAGGACTCTCCGCGACCGCGAGTCGGGTCGGCCCCGACGAGACCGTGTGCGCGGGCGGTGTCGCCGTGGACGTCGCGGGCGGAGGGACGGCGTTCGGAACGGCCACGGACTGCGGCGCGCGCGGGGAGTCGTCGCGGCGCAGGAAGTAGGCCGCGCTGAGGGTGAGGACCAGGAGGCCCAGGGCGATCGCGATCGGTCCCGACGATGACTTCTTCATGATCCTCCGCTCGCTGTGCGCGCGGCCAGGGCGCGCTCGATCTCGTCCGCGGCGCGCGCGCGCTCGACGGAACTCTGCTCGGGGCCGTACGTGTTGACGACGCCGGCGCGCCGCGTGAGCGCGTCCGAGGCCCGCCACTGCGCGAACACGAGGTCCTGGAGTGGCAGGGCGGCGCCGCGCGACCAATTGGGGCGCGCGTCCTGGGCCGTCGTGCCTTCGCGCAGGACGGCAAGCAGCAACGTCGCCGCCTCGTTCCGCCCCAGGGCCACGCTCGCCGCGGCGCACTCGACGCGCACGACGAGGAGGGGATGCGGCCGCCGTCCGCGGGCCAGTTCGTCCAGGCCCGCCGCGAGAGCGGCTGCGCCACCCGCGTCCAGGCCCGCCGTGTTCGCGGAGCGACCGAGCGCCGCGGCCGCCGCGACGTCGACGGCGGGGAACGCGTCCATCGTGGGACGGATCCGCCGGCCGAGTCGCGCCAGGAGGGCGTCGCGCGCTTCCGGCGCCGCGCTGGTGGCCAGGAGGAGCACGGCCCGCAGCGCGCGCGGCGCGGAACCGTCGAGCGCGCGCACGAGTTGGCCCAGATCCTCGGCGTCCAGGCGCCCGGCATCGCCGTCCGGGTTCCAGCGCGCCGGCGCCTCCTCGAACGCGGCGGCGGGCAACGTGTCCCAGCCGAGCGGCAAGGCCAGGTCGCGGCGCGCCGTCTGCGTCGGGCTGGAGGATGGAGCGGCGGCGGGTGTCGACGAGGCCGGCGCGGCCGCGGCTTCAGGCGTCGGTGCGGTCGTGGGGGCGGGGGTCGTGGGGGCGGGGGTCGAGCCGGCGGGGGTCGGGGCGGCGGGGGTCGGGGCGGCGGTCGACGCGGCCCGGGGCGCGGCGGCTTCGGAGCGCGGCTCGGTCGCCGTCCGGGACTCGGTCGGCGCTGCTGCCGCGGGCACGCTGGCGCAGGCCTGCAGGCTCGCGCTGGCGAGCGCCACGATCCAGACGAGGCGGGACATCGCCCGCAGACTAGCCGAGGCCGCGGCCCGGCTCCACGTCAGGGCGCGAAGGCGCGCAGCCCCTTGTCGTCCGAGATCCACAGCCGACCGCGCGGGATCGACACGTTCGGCGCTTCCCAGGCGACGTAGGTCCATTCGCCCGAGCGGCGCACGTTCGCGCCGCGCTCGCCCGTGACGCTGGAGCGGATCGTGAACAGCTCGTCGCCGATCTCGACCGTGTACGGAGCCCAGGGGCAGGCGAAGGTCGTCGCGGCGCTCGTGCGGCGGCGCAGGATGGCGAGGCCGGAGTTCGATCCCTGTCCTGGCTCGGCGGGAGCCGTGAGGCTCGCGGCGTCCGCCTCCTCCGGCAGGAGACGCTCGGACCAGCGGAACGCCTTGCCGTTGCGGAAGCGGATCCAGACGCTGTCGAGGGCGGAGCTGGGCCCTTCGATGGGCGGGGAGCCCGCCGACCAGGGCCCTTCCTTGGAGCCATCGGAGGCGTCGACGATCCACACTTCACCGTCCTCGGTGACGACGAGGAGGTGACCGGGGCGGCCCGGCAGGAACACGGGCGCTCGGCCGACTCCCCCGAGCGACGAGAGGTGGGACTCCCACACGACGACTCCGTGTCGCGACAAGCGGGCGATGCCCCCGCTGCGATCCACGACGACGTGATCGTCGCCGACGGCGACGGGCGGAGCTTCGACGCGGCCACGGGCCGACCAGCCGCGCTCGGGCACGCGCGAGAGGGGGACCGTGTAGTCGGCCGGGTGCTGCGCGTGGATGGTGTGCGGTTCGTGCTCGTCGAGTTCGAGCGTGAGCTCGGTGACATCGTTCCACGTCGTCTCGAGCGAGAAGGGGGTGACCCGCTCGGTACCGTCGGGGAGCTTCGCCCGGGCACCGCTCGGAATCGTGGTCACCCGCCAGGGCAGGAGCCACGTGTCCGCCTCCAGGCCGAACTCGGCCTTGAGTTGCGCATAGGCTTCGGACTGGCGACCGGCTTCGCACAGCGCCCGCGCGTCGGCGATGAGGTGCACGCGCTTCTCCACCTTGGCGATCTCGCTGGCGAACAACCCGGCCATCGTGCCGCTCTTGTCGGTATCGACGAACCGCTGGTAGGTCTCGAGCGCGCGCTGGTGGTCCCCGGCCTTCTCGTGGGCGCGCGCGGTGTTGATCAGGACGTCCTGCTGCGCGAGGGTGTCGCGCGCGGTGCGATCGGCGCGATCCTTCGCACGCGTCTCCCCGCGTTCCTCGATGAGCTTGCGCATCGACGTCAGGCGCTTCGCGAACTCGCGAGCCGGCTCCGGGGGCTTCGCTCCGATCGGAACCTCGAGGGAGCGCAGCAGGGCGAGGAATCGCTCCTCGGCGCGGCGCTGCTCCTGGGTGTCCTCGATCTTGGCGCCGAACTGCGCCAATTGCGCGTCGAGCCGCGCGGCGAGCCCGTTGTAGAGGTCCGAAATGAGCGGCAGCGGCTCTTCGCCCGCGCGCAACGCCGGAGCGGCGGGCACCGCCAGGGCGCGGCGCAGCCCGAGCTCCATGTCGCCCACGGTGCACTCCACCGCGGCGCCGTTGTACTGGTCGGTCCAGGTGGTCCGGATCGCGGTCTCCGCCAGCCGCCGGCGCTGGGTCAGCTCGGCGCGCAGAGAAGTGATGCGCGGCGACGGGTCTCCAGGGAACGTCGCCTCGAGCTCGTTCAAGGCCGCGGCCGGGTCTTCGGCGAGCGCCAGCACGCCCTGCAGCTGATCCTCGGTGCGCCTGTGCGAGGAGTACTGGACGAACGCGCCCACGGACAGCGCGAGGAGCACCGAGATCGTGACCAGCGAGTGCTTCTTGACCAGCGTGCGCTGCACCGCGTGCGCGCGCGCCCTCATGTACAGGCGGCGGATCTCGCGGTTGTCGGGGAGGGCTTCGCTGAGGCTGCGGAGCGCCGGCAGCACTTCCTCGCTGTGCCCGGCCTCGAGGCTCGGGCGGATCACCTCCAGGAGGAACGGCACGGCCTCGATCGCGATGCCGGCCTGGACCATGCACTGGCCGACTTCGAGGCGCACGTGCGCGGTCTCGGGAGCGCGCATGGCGGCGATGCGCAGCACCGAGCCCGCGGCGAAACGCTTGTTCTCGCGCAGCAGCGAGCGCGCGAGTGCCAGGAGATCGCGCACGCTCGGGATGTTCGGATCCGGCGAGGCACGCAGCTGCCACGCGATCAGGCGGAGCTGACCCGTGCGGTCGTTGGCCTTCTCGCGGACGAAGTCCTTCCAGCGCGCCAGCGAGAGCACGGCCGACGGCGTCGCATGGTCCAGCCGGCGGAGGAACGAGCGCGCGTTCCGCGCGGGAAGCGCGTGGATCACCGGCTGCAGGCGGTTGGCTTCCCACTCGGCCTCGAATCCGTGGGCGTCGATCTCCGCCAGCGGGCCACCCGGCGCGACCTCGAGCCAGGAACGCAGGCGGGAGACGGCGCGCTCGGTCTGGGATCGCGCCAGCTCGTGCTGAACCAGGTAGAGGAGTTCGGGCGGAGTCGAGAACCGCAGCGCTCCGCGGCGCAGCTCCTGGAGTGCGATGTTGCGCGTCTGCCTCAGCGACCAGCCGAGGCGATCGGACATCTCGAGCAGGCCCGAAGTCCCGTCGCAAACGCGGTGCAGGCGCTCGACGTCGCCCTTCATCGGACCGGAGTCGAGTCGTTGCAGGACGACGTTCTCGACGTCGCGCCACGTCGTCTGTTGGCTGTCCCAGTCGTCCTTGAGGCGCGCGTACTCGAGGAGCATCCCCTCGATCTGCATCGGTGCGCACCACACCGATTCGCGGCCGGGGCCTGGGCGCTCGAGGCCCTGTTCCGCCGCGCCGATGCCGCTGCCCGCGGGCTTCTTCGGCACCGGTCCGGGCGCGAAGCGGAAGTGGACGGTGTTCGAATCGAGGAGTCGGTAGAGGGTCTCGAGCCGGCGCGCGCGCGCGATCTCCTCCATGCGCAGCGCGTCGACGTTGGTCTCCGGGTCGTCGACCCAGGCGATGCGCGCGAACCTGCGCCAACCCTCGGGGTCCTCCTCGGGCTCGGGCAGGAGGTGCAGCGAGCCGTCCTCGACGCCGAGCGTGGCGCGGAGGCCGTCCTTCGAATGGAGCGAGAGCACGCCGGCTCGTCCACGCGCGAGGCTCTGCAACAAATCGGCCAGGCCGATTCCGCCAACGTCTCCCTGGAAGCTCATGGGGTTCCGGTCGGTATCGGCCCTCCCCGTGGGCGGAATGGAGCGCCGCGTCTAGGAAACTCGACGTCGCAGCCGTTCGAGATCCGCGGGCGTGTCCAGATCGTCGAGGATGGCCACGCTGTCGACCGCGATCGACAGGAGAGGCCTGGCGAGCGCGCGAACTTCACGCATGGGAACTTCCTTCCCGATCGCCGACAGGCGCGCGCAGAGATCGCGGCCGATCACGATGGGATGGCCGTACGCGCGCCGCGCTCCGGCCCGGTCGAGGAATGGGGCGAGCCAACCGAGCGGCGGCTCGCCGGCCTCGAGCCAGGCCGCGCGCAGGGCCAGGAACACCGCGGCGGGGACGAGGGGGACGTCGACGGGCGCGACGCACAGGTCGGATCCCGGCCGCGCGCGCGCCGCGAGCGCCAGCCCACCCAGCCGGCCTTCGGCCCACGAGCGGTTCTCGAGGACGTCGACGCCCTGCGGCGCCGCGCCCGCGATCCGGACGTGATCGGCGCCGGTCACGACGAGCGCGGGGGTCGAGGCGATGGCGCGTCCGGCCTCGACGAGTCGATCGAGGGGCGTCCGTCCGCCGAGGTCCACGAGCGCCTTGCAGGTCCCCAGGCGCGTGCTGGCTCCGGCGGCGAGGACGACGAGCGTGAGGCTCATGCGCCCACGTAGCGGTCGTACAGCGCGAGGGCCCGATCCTCGTCCTCGGTGCCCTCGATGAGGGCGCGACCGTCGGCGAACAGGGTGTAGCGCTCGGCCCCGATCGCGAAGCGCAGGATTGGTCCCTGACGGCGCACGTCGCGCGCGATGCCGTCCAGCCCATGCGCCACGACGTCGAGATCGGGTCGCGCCCGCGCGGCCCGGACCTGGACCGTGCCGCGGCCGCACAGGCGGACGGCGCGCTGCGTGCGCGCGGCGCGCAGGTACACGAAGTCGCGCGCTCCGCAGCAGGGGCATTCCGGCGCGCGCCCGAGCTCGATCTCGCGAGCACGCCCATCCCAGGCGTCGAGTTCCACGAGCCGCGGCACGAGCGGCGTCGCTCCAGCCAGGATGCGCAGCGCGAGACCGGCCTGCAGCGCGGCGACGAACGCGACCGCCGGCTGGATCACGCCGGCCGTCTCACAGGTGGGGAGCACGCCTGGCGGTGGAGCCTCGGGGAACACGCAGCGCAGGCACGGTCCGACGCCGGGCAGCACCGGCATCACGATGCCGCCGGAGCCGACGACCCCGCCGTAGATCCAGGGGACGCCGGCCTCGACACAGAAGTCGTTGAGGAGGTAGCGGGTCTCGAGGTTGTCGGTGCCGTCGAGGAGTACGTCGACGCCGCGCGCCAGGTCGGCCAGGTTGTCCGCGTCGAGGTGGGCGGCGTGCGCCTCGACGCGCGTCGGACCGCCGATGCGCGCCAGCACCTCGCGTGCCGCTTCGGCCTTCAGCACGGCGTCGCGCGCGTGCCGCTCCTCGAAGAGGACCTGGCGCGGCAGGTTCGACTCCTCGACGTAGTCGCGATCGACGAGGACCAGCCGGCCGATCCCGCTGCGCACGAGCGACTGCGCGATCGCGCCGCCGAGTGCGCCGCAGCCGACGAGAAGCGCGCTCTTCGCCGCGAGCTGTTCCTGGCCGCGCGCGCCGAGGCCCGCGAAGCGCACCTGACGGGCGAAGCGGCGGTCCCATTCGGCGCTCAAGCCGGGCCTCCGCGCGTGAAGAGCCACACGACGAACCAGGCGATGGCCGCGACGGCGAGGAGCCCGGCCGCAAGGAAGGGCCACAGGCTCCGCAGATCGCTGCGCGGCGGCTGGTCGAGCTCGACCCAGTTGAAGTAGCGCTTGGCGTCGCCCTCCAGCGCGCGGCCGCAATGCGGACAGGCGTCGACGGGGCGCCCCAGCGGGATCACGCCGTCGCAGTGCATGCAGTACATGTTGCGCGGCCCGCCGCCCTCGGCCACGCCGGGCGCCTTGGAGCGCTCGCGGTAGTAGTCGAGGGCCTCCGTGTTCGAGCCCTCGCGAGCCCGAGACCAGTGGTGATCGCCCATGTTCCCGAAGCTCTTCGGGGTGGCCGGCTCGGGGCCGTTCGGGGGGCGGGGTGCGGGCTCTTCCACGCGGAAAGCGTAGCCCGTGGGGGGCGGGGATTGACTTCGGAAGCAGCCGCGACGATCCTCTTCGGCCCTCAGACGGTGGCTATAGCTCAGTCGGTTAGAGCACCAGGTTGTGGTCCTGGGGGTCGCGGGTTCGAATCCCGTTAGCCACCCCACCTTCTTCGCCGCTCTGGAACCCGGAACCGCGCTGCGGAACGCGGAACCGCGCTGCGGATCGCGAAATCCCGCCGCGGATCGCGAAAGCGCCGGGTCGCGGCCCGCGGCGAAGCCGGTCAGCCGTGCTGCGGTGCGTCCACCGGGCGAGTCGCCGTGCGCTGCGCGGTCTCGTGCGGAAACAGGGGTTGCACGTGCACGCGCCAGGTCTTCCCGGCGCACACGACCGGGCGAGCACGGCGCGCGGCGTCCGCCAACAGGCGGGCAGGCTCGCCCTCGACGCGCAGCGAGTCCGCCCCCGGAATCGGGAGGTTCGCGGGCCACGGCAGAGATTCCTCGGGGAAGATCGCGCGGAAGGGCGATGCGTCCGCGGCGGCCCACGGCTCCAACGTGATCCCGACCGGGAGGAAATCCCCCGCGCCACCCTGCGACTCGTGGACCGGGATCGCCTCGAGGAACTCGATCAGCTCCACGAGGCCGTGCGGCGCGAGTGCGCGATCCGGAGCGCCAGCCCTCAGGTCCCCCGCGATGCGGACCGTCGCCGCGCCGGCGCCCGACCAGCGCACGGTGGACGTCGCCAGCCCGAGGTCGAACCAGTCGGCGCGCGACGCGAAGACCTCCGGGAGATCCACCAGTCGCGCCGCGCCGATCGCGAGCGCGAGGGACTCGAGTTCGGCTGGAGCGAGGCTCCCGCGCGCGAAACCAGGCTGAGCGCTCGTCGTGAGCACGGTCCCGTCCGCGTAGACGGCCGTGCGCCGCGCGACCAGGCCCTCCGCGCGCGTGCCGGAATCCGTGCGCTCGAAGACCAGGAGCGGAGCCGCCGGGGCGGTGGAGCCCTCCACACCCGGCGCTCCGGACAGGAGGAGGGCCGCCAGGAGGCTCGTCGTCAGTGCAGGAACTCGCATTCGCGCTCGTCTAGCCCCGGCTACGGCCCGGGATACGCGGCGGATCCTGATCCTTCCGATCCTCGCCCACCTCTTACGCGCTGCGGCGTCGCACTGGGTCGTCGCACTGGGCGACGCGAGCTTCAGCGCGGTGCGTGTTCCGTGGATTCGTGCTTTTCGGCGCGCGCGAACAGACGCGCCGGGTCGCGGAACGACTTGAACTCCAGAGCGTTGCCGCTGGGATCGTCGAGGAAGAACGTGGCTTGCTCGCCGACCTCGCCGCGAAACCGGATCTTCGGCGCGATGCGGAAAGGAGTTCCCGCAGCGCGCAGCCGCTCGGCGAGCGCGTGCCACGACTCCCACTCCAGCACGATCCCGAAGTGGCGCACGGGCACGCCATCCCCGTCCACCTCGTTGACGCCGACGGGGTGGCAGGCCTCGGGCTTCACGTGCGCGGAGATCTGGTGGCCGTGGAGGTCGAAGTCGACCCACAGATCGGCGGACCGGCCTTCGCGACACTGGAGGAGCCCGCCGTAGAAGGCGCGCGTCGAGACCAGGTCGCGGACGGGGAAGGCGAGGTGGAAGGCGGGCATGGGGCCGGCGGGCAAAGCGGATGTCGAATCCAGGCCGCGGCCCGTGGGCGCGCGGCGGGTCGGAGCGAAGGACTCCGGTGCGACGGGGGCCTCGGAGGCGTCACGCGTCGCACCGGGGCGCGCTGCGCGGAGTCCAGCGGAGCTCCGCGCGCGGGCCGTCTACGAACGCCGGTCGATCCCGACGTAGGCGCGCTTCTTCGCGCCCGTGTACACCTGCCGCGGACGGCCGATGCGGAAGTCGGGGTCGCGGCGCATCTCGAGGAAGTGCGCGATCCAGCCCGGGAGGCGACCCATGGCGAACATGACCGTGAACATGTTCGTGGGGATGCCCAACGCCTTGTAGATGACCCCCGAGTAGAAGTCGACGTTCGGGTACAGCTTGCGGCTCACGAAGTAGTCGTCGTGGAGCGCGATCTCCTCGAGGCGCATCGCGATCTCGAGCAGGCGGCTCGACGTGCCGAGCTTGTTGATGACCTGCGTGCAGGTGCGCTTCAGCACCGCCGCGCGCGGATCGTAGTTCTTGTAGATGCGGTGCCCGAAACCCATCAGGCGCGCGGTGTCGTTCTTGTCCTTCGCCCGCGCGATGAACTTGTCGGCGCTGCCTTCCTCGCGGTCGATGTGCTCGAGCATCTCGATGACCGCCTGGTTCGCGCCGCCGTGCAGCGGACCCCAGAGGGCGCCGATCCCGGCCGAGATCCCGGCGAAGAGGTTGGCCTGCGAAGAGCCGACCATCCGCACCGTCGACGTCGAGCAGTTCTGCTCGTGGTCGGCGTGCAGGATGAGGAGCAGGTCCACGGCCTTCGAGACGACCGGGTCGACTTCGTACTCCTCGCACGGGGTCGCGAACATCATGTGCAGGAAGTTCGCGCAGTAGTCGAGGTCGTTGCGCGGATAGATGAACGGCTGGCCGATCGAGTGCTTGTACGAGCAGGCCGCGATCGTCGGCATCTTCGCCAGGAGCCGCACGATGGTCTTCGGCAGGCTCTCGAACGTCTCGGCCTCCTGGTAGAAGGTCGCGAGCGCGCCGACGGTCGCCGCGGCGACCGGCATCGGGTGCGCGTCCTTCGGCAGGGCATCGAAGAACCGTCGGAAGTCCTCGTGCAGCATCGTGTGCCGCGTGACGTCCTTCGAGAACGAGGAGAGGTCCGTGCGCGTCGGCAGCTCGCCGTTCATGAGCAGCCACGCGACCTCGAGGAACGTGCTGTGCTCCGCGAGCTCCTCGATCGGGTATCCGCGGTAGCGCAGGATGCCCTTCTCGCCGTCGATGAACGTGATGGCGCTGCGACACGCTCCCGTGTTGCCGTAGCCCGGGTCCAGCGTGATCACGCCCGTCGCGGCGCGCAGCTTCTGGATGTCGACCGCGACCTCGTCCTCCGCGCCGCGGACGACGGGCAGCGCGAGGCGCTTGCCGTCGATGACGAATTCGGCGTTCTGCGGAACGTCCGCTTGTCCGCTCGCACCGCTCGTCCCGCTCGCGCCCGTGGTCTGCGTCGCCATGCTGTTCTCTTCTCGCGCCGTCTCGTGCCGGATGTCCGAGGTCCGCCCCGGGAACCGGCCCGGTCTGACCTCGTCTTCGCTCCGGAAACGCGGCGAAAGAGGATCGCTTGGCTGGCTCGGGGACTCAAGAGCCTATCGGCAGGACTCCACGGATCCTCGCGTTCGACCCCAAGAACTGCCGATCCTGGCCTCGGCGGCGGTACAAGGTCGCCTCGCCATGCCGTTCGGTCCCCAGGGTCTCTACCGCGCGATCCCGCGCCTCGTCTGGCAGAGCGCGCCGCAGGTCGAGCGCGTGCTGGCCCTCGCGCCGCCGGGGGCCCGGATCGTCGACCTCGGGGCCGGGGGGCGGCAGATCACCCCGGACACGGTCTGCGTCGACTTCCTGCGCCTCGCGAGCACCGACGTGATCGGCGACGTGACGCGCCTGCCCTTCCGGGACGCGAGCGCGGACCTGGTCTATGCCACCGGCCTGCTCGAGCACGTGGTCGACGAGCGTGCGGTCCTGGCCGAGATGGCCCGGATCCTGAAACCGGGGGGGATTGCCCACGTCGAAGTCCCGTTCCTGGAGCAGTACCACGACGACCCGATCGACGTCCGGCGCATGACGGTCCCCGGACTCGCGCTGGCCCTGGAGGCCCAGGGCTTCGAGGTCGTCGCCAAGGGACCGCACATCGGCCCGACGGTCACCCTCCTGAACACCTGGGCGCGCTGGTGGGCGTTCGTCTTCGACGGACCCAGCCTCCCCGCGCGCGCGGCCTCCATGGGCGCCTTCGTGCTGTGTTCGGTCGTGGCCTGGCCGTTCAAGTTCCTGGACGTGTTCCTCATCCGGAAGCGGCAGGCGCACACGTTGGCGATGGGCGTGTACTGCACGGCGCGCAAGAAGTCGGGCTGAGGCCGGGCGCGGGCGGGTCCTGCGCCGCGCTCAGGGCCGCGCCGCGACGGACGTCCAGACGCGCAGCGTCTCGGTCGCACAGCGCTCCCATGTGTAGGCGCGGGCGTGGGCGGTGCGCCGCGCGAGCTCCAATCCGTCGGTCCGGGCCGCGATCGCCTGCGCGATCGCGCCGGCGAGGTACGCCGGCTCGCGCGCGGCCTCCGCGTCGTCCACGAGTTCCGCGACGCCCTCCAGGTGCTCGCGAAAGCACGGGATCCGGCTGGCGACGACCGGCACGCCCGCGGCCAGGGCCTCGAGGGGCGTGACCGGAGTCCCCGCGCGGGGGTCCAGGTGGACGAGGACGCTGGCCCCCGCGACGAGCGCGGGCAGGTCGCTCTCGGCCGCATCCCGGATCCGCGCGACATGGCGCGCTGCGGGAGACGCGCGCAACGCCTCGGCCAGGGCGGGCTCCGCGGCGCCGTCGCGACCGACGTACGCGAGCCGCGCATCGAGGCCGTTCTCCCGCAGGCGCTCGAACGCGCGGAGCACGGCCAGGGGGCGGCGCTCGGTCCGCGTCGCACCGAGCACCAGGATCCGCGGCGGCGCGTCCGGGGCGGGGATCTCCGACAGGGTGCGCCGCCAGTGCTCGCAGCCCACGGACGTGGCGTGGACCCGGGCGAGTGGGAAGTCGAGTTGCTCGGCCACGCGGAGCCGCCAATCCGCCGAGAACACGATCAGCGCGTCCTGGCGGCGCGCGAGATCGCGGAGCGAGTCCGCCGCGGGACTGCGCGGTTCCGGCAGCTCCGCGATCGCGAGGACCTGGCGCGCGTGGCGCACCGCCGGGCCGTGGACGTTCACGTGGTGGAAGACGTCGATCCCGCCCAGGATTCGTGCCGCATCGAATCCGATGCGCGCGAGGAACGGCAGGGCGCGGCGCGGAATCGAGCGCGTGACCCGCACGACACGGGGATCGCCGAACGGGAGTCCCAGGGCACGCGGGTCGACCCGGCGTTCCGCGCGCCCGACGTCGAAGAGTCGCAGGTCGGGCCGTTCCTCGAGGCCGACCAGAGCGCGGACGAGCTCGCGCGCGTAGCGCCCCGATCCCGGCCAGTGCGTCGCGGCGGGCAGGTAGTCGATGCCGACGCGCACTAGCTGGGCAGGCCTTCGCGCGCGACCTTCTCCAGCGCGTCGCCGAAGCGGTCCACCTCGTGGACGGTCGTGCACACATGCGGCGAGACGCGGATGCCGCGGAACCGCGCGTGTTCGATCGCCACGGTGTAGATGCGGTGCTTCAACCACAGGTGTTCCTGCAGTTTGACCGCTGGCACCCCCAGGACCTCGACGAGCGCCACGCCGGTCGAGCGCCCGGGCGCGAGGCTCGTCCACAGACGGATGTTCGCCATGCCGGCCACGCGCTTCGCCCAGCGATCGCGCAGGAAACGCAGGCGCGCCTCCTTCCGCGCCGGGCCGATGCCGAGGTGGAACGCGATGGCCTCCGCGATCGCGAGGCGCACACCCACGGAGTGCGTCCCGATCTCCTCGAACTTGCGCACGTCGCCGTCGAGCTCGGGGCCGGCGGCCATGAGCGGCCAGACGTCCCGCAGCCGTTCCTTGCGCACGAAGAGCATGCCCGTCCCGTGCGGCGCGGACAGGAACTTGTGCAGCGATGTGCCGTAGAAATCGCAGTCCACGGCGTCGTGACGGAAGTCGAGGTGCCCGAATGCGTGGGCGCCGTCCACCACGACGTCGATGCCGCGCGGGCGGGCCAGGGCGACGACGCGCTTCACGGGCAGGATCTGGCCCGTGAGGTTGATCACGTGGCACAGGTGAATGACCTTCGTGCGCGGCGTGATCGCGGCCTCGAAGGCCGACACGACCGCCGCGTCGTCCTCGACCGGGACGGGCAGCTCCACTTGCCGCAGCACGATGCCGTCGCGCCGCTCGCGCTGGCGCCAGGTCGTCAGCATGCGCGGGTAGTCCTGGTCGGTCGTGACGACCTCGTCGCCGCGCTCGAGCGCGAGGCCGAGCTGCACGTTCTCGAGCGCCTCGCTGGCGTTGCGCGTGATCGCGATCTCCTCGGGGTCGCGGCCGAAGAGCCCGGCGAGCCCCGCCCGCACCGTCTCCTTCTCCGGATCCTGCAGGCGCCACAGCACGTACGCCGGCGCTTCCTGCGCGTGCTCCTGGTAGCGGCGCAGCGCCTCCTGCACGATGCGCGGCGCCGGGCACACGCCGCCGTTGTTCAGGTTCAGGATCGAGCGGTCGACCGTGTAGGCGCGCTGGACCTCCACCCAGGCGTCCTCGTCGCTCGCGATCGCCGCGGGCGCCCGGTCGTCGCGCGCGAACGGCTCCGCGAGCGCGGCCGCGCCCGGACGCAGGAGCGGCACGGTCGTCGAGGCCAGGGCCAGGAAGTCGCGGCGCGTGGTCATGCGCTCACGTTCGCATCCGCCGGGGCACCGCGAAAGGAGGGGCGGTCAGCGGAACCGGCGCGGGCCGCCGGAAGGCCGGTTCCCCGTCCCCGGCGCGGGTCGGTCCGAGCGCCCGCGCAGGCGCGGCTTGCGCACCTCGCCCGGCCGCACCCAGGGCTCGCTGACGAGGGTCTCGGGCTCGTGCTTCTTCTCGGCGCGGATCTGGTCCACCTCGCGCGCCGACGGCGGGGCTCCGAAGAGGCCGCCTTCCTCGCGCAGGGCGCCGTTGAAGTCCTTCCACAGGGCCTTCACGAAGGGCCAGCCGATCGGCAGGAGCGCGATCAGGATGAGCCAACGGACGAGGTCGCGGTTGATCTCCACGGGGAGCGGCCCGAGTGTGTTCTCTGGGCCTCGGAGCCTTATCGTACAAGACCGCCATGTGGCTCGAACGCTCACCCCGACGACCGTGGAACCTCGGCGCCCTCCTGCTCGGCGCCGCGCCCGTCGTCGTCCGGTCCGGGGAGCCGCAGTCGGTCCGCGACGGGACCCTCGTGCGCGGCATGACGATCTCGTGCCAGACCTGGGGCCGCGAGTGGGGGACGGACGGATTCGTGCGCGAGCTCGAGGTCCTGCACGACCTGGGCGTGAACTGGGTCGCCATCCACCCGTACGCGGGGATCCGCGGCGATGGATCCCTGGAGTGGCGCGAGATGGACCCCGCCAATCCGCCGGAGTGGCTCGCGCGGCCGATCCGCGAGGCGCACGCGCGCGGCATGTCGATCCTCGTCGTGACGCACATCGCGCAGTGGGGCAGCCCCTGGAAGTACCGTGGCGAGATCGACTTCGCGGATGCCGCCGCGACCGATCGGTTCTTCGCCGACTACACGCGCTTCATCTCGTCGGTCGCGGCCTGCACGCCGGGCGCGGACGGCCTCTCGGTCGCCAGCGAGCTGGACCGGCTGTGTAAGCACGAGGATCGCTGGCGCGCCGTCATCGCGTCGGTGCGCGCCGTCACGACGTCGCGGCTCACGTGGGCCGCCTCGTGGAACTGCTACCACGACGTGCGCTTCTGGGATGCGCTGGATGCCATCGGCATCCAGGCCTACTTCCCGCTCTCGACGTCCGAGGATCCGGGGACCGACGAACTTCAGGCCGCGTGGTCGCCGATCCTGGCCGACCTGCGCGCACTGCACGAGCGCACGGGCAAGCCCGTGGTCTTCACCGAGCTGGGCTACAACCGCTCGCTGGCCGCCGCGCGCGAGCCGTGGGCCTACGCAGAGGAGCACGGCGAGGCGGAGGCGCGTGCCGAAGCTCTCCAGACGCGCTGTCTCGAGACGGCCCTGCGCGTGATCGAGCCCGAGTCCTCGTGGCTGCGCGGCGCGATCCTGTGGAAGTGGTTCGTGGGCTCCTCGCGGAACCCGAACGGGAGGCACCGCGAGAACTTCCTGATGAGCGCGCCCGCGCTCCAAGGGGTGATCGCGAGCGTATGGTCCGCCGCGAGTGGGAGCCCGCGCCCGCGATGAAGAAGCCGCGCCAGCACCGCAGCCGACAGCGGAAGCGCATGCGCGCCGCGCCGCCGGGCTCGATGCCCGGCACGTTGATCGCGGACCCGAACGGCCTCCAGCCGAAGCTGCGCGTCGTCGCCTACGGCCCCGACGGCGTCGTGGAGCGCGATCTGCACGATCCGCACGAGCTGCGCGAGTTCTTCCCGAAGTCCGAGGTCACGTGGCTCGATGTGCAGGGCCTCGGCGACGCCGCCCTGATCGAGCGCCTGGGCGAGGTCTTCGGCCTGCACCGCCTGTGGCTCGAGGACGTCCTCAGCACGCGTCAGCGTCCCAAGGTCGAGAACTACGGCGATATCCGCTACCTGGTCGTCCGCGTGCTCGAGGGCGACGCGGTCCTCGAGACCGACCAGATCAGCATCTTCCTCGGCCCGCGCTTCGTGGTCACGTTCCAGGAACGCTACGGAGACTGCTTCGACACCCTGAGAGATCGCATCCGCGGCGGGAAGGGGAACCTGCGCTCGCACGGGCCGAGCTACCTGACCTACGCGCTGCTCGACGCGGTCATCGACCACTACTTCCCGGTGCTCGAGCGGTTGGGCGAGCGCATCGACGCCCTCGAGGACCAGTTGATCGAGGCGCCGACATCGTCCAGCCTGGCGGAGATCCACGAGGTCCGACGCGAGCTCCTGACGTTGCGTCGCGCGGTCTGGCCGCTGCGCGAGGCGCTGCACCACCTCTTGCGCGACGGCGACACCGCGTTCACCGCCGACACGCGGATCTACCTCAACGACTGCTACGACCACACGGTCCAGATCATGGACCTGGTCGAGAACTATCGGGAAATCGCGTCCGGACTCATCGACGTGTACCTGTCGAGCATGAGCAACCGGATGAACGAGGTGATGAAGGTCCTGACCGTCATCTCCACGATCTTCATCCCGCTCACGTTCGTGGCCGGCGTGTACGGGATGAACTTCCATCCGGACGCCGGTCCGCTCTCCATGCCGGAGCTGCGCTGGCCGTGGGGCTACGCGGCCTGCCTCGTCTTCATGGCGGCGATCGGGATCTCGCTCACGGCCTGGTTCTGGCGCAAGGGCTGGATCTTCAGCGGCCAGCCCGGCGAGCGCCGCCATCCGAAGCCGTGAAGTCGCGGCCCTCGAGCTCGAGGCCGTGAGCACGGGACGCCGGCACGCGCTCGAACGTGCTCTCTCCAAGGCGGGTCTGTGTTCGCGTACGCAGGCGCGCGACCTCGTGCGCGAGGGCCGCGTCCACCTGAACGGGCGGGTCGCGCGCGACCCCGAGGAGCCCTGCGATCCCGAGCGCGACGAGGTGCGCGTCGACGGCCGGCGGCTCCGCGAAAACGAGCGCGTCTACGTGATGCTCCACAAGCCGCGGGCCTACTTGACGACCCGTGAGGATCCCGAGGGCCGGCACACGGTGTACGAGCTCCTGGCCAACCTCGACGCGTGGGTCGTCCCGGTCGGACGCCTCGACGGCGACACGAGCGGCCTGCTGCTGTTCACGAACGACACCGGGTTCGCCGACCTGGTGACCAATCCCGCGAGCCACGTCGAGAAGACCTACGTCGTGACGACGCGTCCGCGCCTCGACGCGGAGGCGCTCGCGCGGCTGGCCGCCGGCGTCGAGCTCGAGGACGGGCTGACGCGCCCCGCACGGGTGGAGAAGCTCGGCGATCGCGGCCGCTCCACGCGCTTTTCCATCACGATCACGGAGGGGCGCAATCGGCAGGTGCGCCGGATGGTGCGCGCGGTCGGTGCGAAGGTCGACAAGTTGCATCGACACCGCATCGGACCGCTCGAGATCGGCGATCTGCCCCTGGGGGCGTGGCGCGCGCTGACGACGGCCGAGGTGACCGCGTTGCGGGCGGCCGCGCGTTCAGCGAAAGCCTGAACGGCGCGGCGCGGGCGGCTCGAACAAGACGTCGCCGAGTGCGTCGTGAGCCGTGGCGACGCGGCTCACGGCGGGGGACTCGGGGTACTCCGCGGCGAGCAGCGAATGCACCGCGCGCGCTTCGCCCGGGGCATGGCCGCGCCCTCGGAGCTCGGCGTCCAGGTGGAAGCCGAGCCGGTCGGCCAGGGCGCGGCTGCGCGCGTTCGAGGCGTCGCAGTGGATCTCGACGCGCGCCAGGCGGTGCGCCTCGAACGCGGAGCGGACGACCGCGCTGACCGCCTCGGTCGCGAGGCCGCGCCCAGCGTGCTCGTGGGCGATCCAGTAGCCGAGCGTCGCGGCGAGCGGTTCGTCCGGGATCGGATGCAGGGCCACGCTGCCGAGGAGCAAGCCGCGTTCGCGCTCGAGCAGCGCGTAGGCGTAGTCGGAGTCGCCGTCGAAGCGCTGTCGGAAGGCGCGCACGAGCTCGAGGTGTTCGGCGAGCGATCGCGGCTCCTCGCGCGCCCAAGCCAGCCACGGCGCGAGGTGGGCGCGGTTCGCGTGCACCAGCGCGTGCAGCGCGCGGGCGTCCGTGAGTTCGAAGCAGCGCAGGACGCAGCGCTCGGTCTCGATCCGGTACGCGGGTGCGGAGGCCACGCGGCCAGTGTACGCACTCCCGGGCGAGAGACCTCGCGGGCCGGGGCGCGGAGGGCTAGTCTGCCCGCGGCTCAGTCCTGCTCATCCGAAACCCAGAGGAGATCCCCATGGCTCGTCGCACGACGCTCCGCAGTTCCAAGGGCAAGAAACTCTACGCCGTCCGCAACGCCGACGGTTCGTTCAAGGACATCCAGTCCTACGCCCGCGCGCACGCCGCGGACCTGCGCAAGTCCTCCAAGGCCGAAGGCGCCGCGAAGAAGAAGGCCGCCAAGAAAAAGTCGGGGAAGAAGGCCGCGAAGAAGGCGCCGCGTCGCAAGGCCGGCAAGAAGAAGGCCGGCCGCCGCTAGTCGGCGCGCTCCGCGCGCAGCGATCGCAGCGCATACGCCGCGCCTGGACTCCGAGAGTCCAGGCGCGGCGCGCTCTTCAGGGAGCCCACACGACGCGCACCCCGTTCGTCAGGTTGTAGGTGGACTGGGTGCAGTAGTTCGCCGCGTCGCGGTACCAGACCTGGTAGTGGCGCGTCGCCCCGCTGACAGGAACGCTTCCGTCCACGGACAGGCGCGGATCGCCGGGGTGATCGCGCCCGAAGGCCATGGCGCCGCCGATCGCCGCGCGGATCTCGAGCCGGATCACGAACTGGGTCACGCACAGCAGTCCATCGCCGAAAGCCGCGCCCAGCCCGCCGTTCTGTTGCAGGTTGCCTTGGAAGAAGAGCCCCACCGCCGTGGGGAGCAACCCGCTGGCCCGCAGACTGACCGAGTCGTTCGCCACCGACGGGTTCCCGACCGCGACGAGGCGGCCGCTGTTCCCGACCGAGTTCATGCATCCGGCCCCGAGCGCGCCCGCCTGCCCCGGATCGCACGGGCACGCGGCCCCCGTGCCGTCGCCGAAGCAGAAGGGCGTGCCCGCCACCTCGCACGCGTCGAGCCGCCCGTCGACATCCAGGTCGAGCGTCGGATTCGCGAGGATCTCGCACGCATCGAGCAGTCCGTTCGCGTCGCAGTCGAACGTGGTGCCGAGCGCGAGGTCGCACTCGTCGGGCTCGAGGTTCCCGTTGCAGTCCGTGCTGCCTGCCAGGACGATGTCGAGGTCGTCGTCGCGCCCGTTCGTGTTGCAGTCGCGCGAGAGCTTGGTGAAAGCGACCACACGGCTCGTGTTGTTGCCGGCGGCGACGAGGTCCGCTCGTCCGTCGCCGTTCAGGTCGAGGCCCACCACCGAGGAGAGGTTCGAACCCGCCACCAGCGCCGTCGCCTGCGAGACGATGGTGCCGTCGGCGAGGATCTCCTGGATCAACACTTCCTCCGATCCGAAAGCCGCGGTCACGAGGTCCTGCATGCCGTCGCCGTTCGTATCGACCGCCGCCGTCCAGTTCGGGGCCTGGCCGCCGGCGATGGCCGGCCCGGTGACGAAGTTGCCGGCGCCGGCTGCATACAGGATGCGGACCAGGTTCTGGTTCGCGCAGGGAACGGCCATGTCGAGGAGGCCGTCGCGGTCGATGTCCAGCAGCGCGATCCGACGCGGCGAATCGCCGCGCGCCACGAGGGCCGTGCTCAGGAAGGTCCCCGAGCCCTGGTTCCAGTACACGCCGATGTCGTCCGACGCCTCGTTGGCCACGACGAGGTCGACGTCGCCATCGCCCTCGAGGTCGCCGGCCGTCACGAAGTAGGGGCGGGCGCCCGTGGCGTAGGCCACGGGAGCCGCGAACGTGCGACCCGCCAGGGCGCGAAAGATCAGCAGGCGATCCAGCGAATCCACGGTCGTGAGCGCGAGGTCGACGCGGCCGTCGAGATCGAGATCGAGGGCGGCGAGGCCGTGCCCCTTGCCGCTCGAGCTGATGTCCAACGGCGCCGCGAAACCGCCCAGACCGTCTCCGTAGCGGACGGACACCTGCTGCGCCGAGTAGCACGAGACGGCCCAGTCGAGCTTCCCGTCGGCGTCGAAGTCGCCGACCGCGGCCGAGCGGGGCCCGCTCGGGACCGGGAACGTGGCGGCTGCGCCCAGCGTCCCGGACGCCTGGCCGAAGAGGAGCGTGACCGTGTTGCTGGTGAAGTTGGGCACGACCAGGTCGTCGCGGCCGTCGCCGTTGAAGTCGCCGCGCGCCACGTACGAGGGACCGGAGCCGACGGACACGTTGTTGGGCAGCGTCCACCCCGCGCGGGGGAGGCCATCGACCTCGACCAGCGGCTTCGTCGTGGTGGCGGTCGCCGGGTTGGCGTCGTTCCAGCGCCACGAGGATCCGGGTTGCAGCTCGACCGCATCGTCGACGCCGCCGGCATTGTCGGGCTGACCGGAGTTCCAATTCGCGTAGCTGAACGGCTCACCGTTGGCCCACACGAACTGTCCCTCGGTCGCGATGTCGTTGAGGCCGATCCAGTACTTCCAGGTCGAGTAGGGCCCGAACGCGCCCTGGACCCAGGTCTGCTCGGCGCTCGTGGTGATCGACGCGAGGTATCCACCTGCGGCCGCGGCGGCCGATGCGCCCTCGGGCCACGAGGTGGGAGCGGAGGTGAACCCATACCAGTGGCCATTGGCCGGGTTGCGCGCGTACTGCAGGTCACCGACCTGGGCGCGGGAGACGGACGCGAGCAGCGGGACGATGGCGATGGATACGCAGAAGGTGCGACGAGCGGGCGACATGCAGACCTCGGGGACTCGAGTGGTCGGGGAAGTGCGCGGGAGTATCCGCGCCCAGCTTGGAATGGGAAAGGGGGGCTGCGCGCCCTTTTCATGGCGCGTCCCCGCTGTCCAGGGGGCCCTCCGCGCGAGGGCCGGTGATCGTTACGCAGAATCGCGTCGTCGACCTGGCTCCGGCACCCGCAGGCCCGTGGGGTCGCATCGGGCTCTTGGACGAAAGCGGGGGCCGTGCCGAGCTGGTGCCGGCCGTGGCACGCCCGGCAGGACTCGAACCTGCGACCGTCGGATTAGAAATCCTGCGGCGGTGGATCGCGAAGTTGTGGCGCGCGTGGACGTTAGCACGTCGATCCGCGAGCCCGTACTTTCTCCGTAAGGCAATACTAAGGTACGCATCAAGCGGACGCTCCCGACGAGCACCGAAGCGGTCGAGCACGCGCGAGCGACACGCGCGCGACGATTCCTCAAGATGCGATCTCCTAGGGGCCGGTTCGGAGCTAGAATCTAGATGTCCTTCCCGGAACAGCCAGACCGGGAGGCCTCAACAACGCGCCCAAACAGGCTCCCACGACCGGCCCGAAACGGCCTACTCGTGGTGACGCTGAACTGGATCAAGTAGGTGCGGATCATCGACCCCAACGCGGGGCTTCGATCGGTCCGCCGATCGGTGCTCCCAAGGGATGCATCCGCTTGAACCAGAATCAGACCTCTCGCCGCGCGACACTCGACGCGGCGGTTTCCCAAGCTCGCTGCGAACTGCCCGAGCCCGCCTACCTCGACACCCCGGCCGCTGCGGCCTACCTGTCCGTCTCGCGCAAGCAACTGGAGCATTGGCGCTCCTCGGGCTGCGGGCCGGTCTACAGCAGGCTCGGCCGCCACGTCCGCTACTCGCGCGTCGATCTCGACGCATGGATGTCCGCGCGTCGCATCTCGAACACCGCGCAGGAGGCGTCCGCGCGATGAGCGAACCGAAGCCCGACAGCTCGCCCCGACCTGACTACCAAGCCTCGATCGACTTCCTCCGCAAGTGGAACCCTCAAGGCCCCTGGGTCCTGACCGCCATCGACCCGGACAAGCGCGGGATCGACACGGACACGTTCTCGGCGGCCGAGGAAGACCGGATGCGTGGCTGGCTCACGCTCCACGGCAAGTCTCGCAACATCTACTTCACGGTCAACCCCGTCACGCGCGCGGTCAAGAGCAAGCCGGACCGCGAGAACATCTCGGCTCTCTCGTGGCTCCACGTGGACCTCGATCCTCGGGTGGGCGAAGACCTCGATGCCGAGCGCACGCGCATCCTCGCGTTGCTCCGCGACCCGAGTGCGAAGGGCTTGCCCAAGCCCTCTGTGATCACGTTCTCGGGCGGAGGCTACCAGGGCTTCTGGCGGCTCAAGATGCCTGTGCTCTTGGACGGGACCAAGGAAGCATTCGAGGACGCGAAGCGCTACAACAAGCAGATCGAGTTGCTGCTGGGCGGAGACAACTGCCACAACGTCGATCGCATCATGCGCCTTCCGGGGTCGATCAACCGACCCGACAAGCGCAAGCGCTCGAAGGGCCGGGTGGAGGCCCTGGCGGCCGTGGTCGAGTTCTCTGAGGACACCTTCGACATTGCGCGTTTCGAGAAGGCCCAAGGCGTCACGCCCAAGGTCGCGGCGGACGGCGGGCCTGGCGTCGAGATCAGCGCCGACGTGAAGCGCGTGCAAGACCTCGACGCCGAATTGCCGCCGACGGTGCCCCCGGTCGTCAAGCGCATCATCGCTTGCGGGCTCGACGAGATGAACACCGACCCGGAGCGCGCGGGCTGGTCGCGGTCGGAGTGGCAGTATTGGGCGACGTGCGAGATGGCACGCCAACGCGTGAAGCCCGAGGTCATCTACTCGATCCTGTTGGACCCTTGCTGGGGTATCAGCGACGCGATCCGCGTGGACTCAAAGGGTCATGCACGGACTGCGGCGGCGGCAGAGCGCTACGCGCGGCGGCAGGTGGATCGCGCCTACGCCGAGGCCGAAGACGATCCGCTGCTGTCGGAGATCAACTCACGGCACGCGAGCGTAATCGTCGGCGGGTCGAGCCGCGTCCTGCGCGAGTCCTGGGACCCGCTGTTCGAGCGCCGTACCGTCGAGTACCTCCACAAGGAGGCGTTCAAGGACTTCTGGAACACGCGCCGCGTCGCGGTCCCCGTGGCCAAGGGCAAGGTCGAGGAGGTCCCTGCCGGGGAGTGGTGGTTCCGGCACCGGCTGCGCCGGTCGTACGAGGACGTGAACTACGCCCCGGGCGTCGAGTTGCCCGAAGGGATCTACAACCTGTGGCAGGGACTCGCGGTGTCGCCATCCGACGACGGCGACTGCGGGCTCTACCTCGCGCACGTCCGAGAGGTCATCTGCGGCGGCATCGAGGAGCACTACGACTACCTGATCCGCTGGATGGCCTACGCGGTCCAGCGGCCGGGCGAGCCCGGGCATGTCGCCGTCGTGCTGCGCGGCCTCAAGGGCACCGGCAAGGGCGTCTTCGCCTGGCACTTCGGGAGGCTGTGGGGCCGCCACTTCGTCCAGATCACGAACCCCGACCACCTGACGAAGTTCAACTCGCTGATCGAAGCGGCCAGCGTGGTCTTCCTGGACGAGGCGACGCGGCCGAACGACAAGCGGCACGAGTCCATCCTCAAGGGGATGGTGACCGAGGACACGGTGAAGGTCGAGCGCAAGGGCATCGACGTGGTGGACCGCAAGAACGTCCTCCACCTGATCCTCGCCTCGAACGACCTCAGCGTGGTCAAGGCGACCGGCGACGAGCGCCGCTACTTTGTCCTCGACGTGTCGGACGCGCGGCGCGGGCAGCACGTCTACTTCGAGGCGATCGAGCGGCAGATGTTGTCGGGCGGCTACGGTGCCCTGCTCAAGATGCTGCTGGCGATGGACCTGTCGGGCTTCAACGTCCGGCGCGCACCGAGGACGGCCGCGCTGCAAGATCAGGTGCATCGGAATCTGGAGCCGAAAGACCAGTGGCTGCTGACGCTGCTGCTCGACGGCCAGTTGCCGAACAACGTGTCGCGGTCGGTCCAGGGGAAGCCTCAGGCAATCTCGCGCCGGGCGTGGTGGGGTCCGCCGTCGAGCCTCGATCCGTGGGGCCTGCGCCCCCACGCCGACGAGACGGTGCCGCAGCTGCGGGAGGAAAGCGACGTGACCTTGGGCGCGTTCCTCGACGACTGGGGAATCACGAGCCCGGAACGGGGCGGGCGGCGCTCGCGCGTGTTCCCGCCGCTGCCGGAGCTGCGGGCGGCCTGGTGCGAGCGGCATGGGCCCCGCGACTGGCCAGGCGGTGCGGACGCGCAGTGGGGCCCGGTCGGCGAGGTGGAGAACGAAGTGCTTGGGTGAGACTCCCTGTTCCTCCTGGTCGTCGATGAACCAGGAGATGGAAAATCCCAGCTCGTGGTGTCGCGGGCTGGGGTTTCTCCTGGTTCTCCCGTTTCGCTGGGTTCCCGCGAGCAATCGCGCGAGTGCGGCGAACTGCCCAAGGAGAGGGTGTCCGTCCTCTCGTCCCTTACTTTCTACCTCTAACCAGGAGAAGTAGGAGAAGCGGGAGAAGTCCCAGCGGAAGCTCTCTCCCGTTGGGCTTCCGCATCTCCTGGTTGCACGGCAACACGGCGAACCAGGAAAGGAGCCTCTCGCTGGGCAATCTCACAACATGAGGTTGCGCGCGAAAACGTCGAGGAATCAGCTCGTTTTCCGCATTAGGGTCTCGCCCCCGTTTGGAAGTTGCAACTACGATTAGATGTACAATGGACGGGCCCCGACGACTTCCACTGACGGCGAAACGGCGCGAGTTGTTCCTCGCGGAACTCTCTCGTCATGGCGTCTTCGCGCGTGCCGCTCGGGCCGCGAGTCCGCACTCGAAGACCGGGGCAATCTACTCGTTCCGTGACCTCCGCGACCGTGAGGCCGAGTTCGCGGCGCAGGTCGAGGAAGCGATGGAGCACGCGCGTGCCGAGGTCGAAATGGAGCTGCATCGCCGCTCCGTCGAGGGCATCGACGAGCCCGTGTACGGGACCAATGGTGTGCAGATCGGCTCGCGCAAGCGGTACTCGGACAAGCTGCTCGCGCTCCGAGCGCAGAGCATGATGCCCGAGCGCTACGCCTCGCGCACCGTCGCGCAGATCGAACAGACCACCACGATCAAGACTCGACCGAGCCTCGGCCTCGACGAGCTGAGCCCCGAATCGCGCGCCGATCTGCGCCGAATCCTGGAGCGAGAGCTGGGCCGGGACGCTGACGAGGTGGGGGACGCGGAGGCGAAATCGTGATGCCGACCTTACTCGCGCCTTCTTCACGGTCGAGCGCCCGTGCGCCGATCGCCACGCGCGCCACCAACGAACACGTTCCGCTGCCCTTCGAGCGCGGGACTCAAGATCCGACGCTCTCTGTCGTTGCCTCGTCGGGCTCGACGACGCGAGCGCCTCGGTCCGGTTTCTCCACCGGTTGACCGTCGAGCGAGGAGCCCGTCCGCCGTTCACCGGTTGGCGGGCTCCTCCACTTCCAACACGACCGACCCGACGAGCGAGAACAACATGCTGGGATTCAAGACCAAGACCACGGCCGACCGCATCGCCGACCTTCGCACGGAACTCGAAGCGACGCGCGCGGCCCTCCGCGACGCGGAGACTCGACAAGGTGCCGCCGTTGTCGATGGAGACGAGCGCGCGCTGACGGCCGCCGTCGCGGACCTGAAGCGCGCGGACGATCGCGCGATGCAACTCCGCTTCGCGATCCAGGAGCTGGAGCGCAGGCAGAAGACCGAAGGCGACAACGAAGAGGCCGAGCGCATCCGCGAGCAGAACAAGGCCGCGAACGCCCAGCGTGCGAAGCGCATCGCCGCCGCGCGCGCCGTGGACAAGGCTCTCGCCGCTCTCGGCAAAGCCTACGACACCTACGCGGCAACCGAACCCGGCGGCACGACCGAGGACCAGTCGCGGCTCGCGCGTCGCGCGGACGCAGCTCTACGCGCAGCCGCATTGCACGCGGCGCAGGGAGTCTTCTCCGCCCTGGGCATCCGGCGCGTCGCAGTCACGCATCGTCGGAGCCTCGAATCCCAAGAGGCCGACATCATCGCGGAGTTGGATGAGTAGCGCGCTGACTTCCGAAGCGATCTCCGTCGCACAGGGCCTGTGCCCGCCTGCGCACTCGCCCGAGGACTTCCTCGACGAGGCTTCGCGCTGGGTATCGCGACACGTACGCCCGAACGAGACGCACACGGATGCATTCGTCCGCCTCTGCGCGGACCGCGACCCCGCGCTCAACGTCTTCTACAAGGCCGCCTCGATCGCGCGCGCATGGGCTGGCGATCCGTCCGAGCTTTTGAGCCGCGATCCGATGGAGACGCGCGCCCGAGCTTGGCGAGACCTCCTCCGCCTCGCGGAACGTGAACAACGCGCGGACGAAGACCTCCGCGCCGCACTTACCCGACTACTGACCGAGAACACGGCCGCCGCTGCGGCCTACCTGCTCATCCTTCAAGGGGAACGACAATGACCGCAACACACGAAGAGATCCTAAGCGACGCCATGGCCGTGATGAATGACGGACAGGAGCCGAGATTCCCCGCCGCCGAGTACGAGGGCTCCATCTTGGACGTTGCGCGTCACGAGCAAGCGATCGGCGAGGACCTCGGCCACGCTCTCGCGCGCGTGATGAACGCTGGAAACCCGAAGGTCGAGGCGTTGCACTTCGCGTCGCAGCGTGTCCAGGATCGCGCGCGCGCTTCGGGCGGCATGTCGAAGGCCCAAGCCGAGGAGGGGATGTTCGACCTCGCCAAGCGCGAGGCCCGCCAGGGCGAGAGCGTCGCTGTCACCTTCTCGCGACTCCTCGCCGAGGATCCGCGCATGGCGAAGCTGTACGACGAAGGCGAACGCGCCGACCGAGCGGAGGAGCGCGAACTCGTCGAGAAGCGCGAGGACAAGGTGTGGCCCCTGATCGTCGAGAGCGCGCGACACCGCCGACGCGAGGGCGAGTCGATCGAGAAGGCTGTCGCACGGCTGCTCACGGAGGATCCCGTCGTGCGCAACGCCTACGCCTACGCGCAGGGTCTCTAGATGCTGGACCGTCTCTCCATCGCGACGCGCCGCGTGATCGCTGCTGCCGACGCCCACAACCGGCAGTTCGGTCGGCCGATGGGCTTCTCCGCGTTGGAGCGACTTGCACGGGCCGAGCCCGGTGCGAGCCTTGGCGCGGCTCTTGTCGTCACGCACGGCCGAGCGCCGAGCGCCGACGGGTGGTGCGCACGACTCGACGACCCGGAGGCGGTCATCATGCTTCACGACGCGGACATGGCTTGGGCGATCGCAGGCCGCGAGGACGTGCGCGCCCGAATCGTGAACCTCGCGGGACAACGCCTCGACACGGCCGGAGTCCGCGAGCACGCCGAGCGCTTGTCCGCTTGAGTCCCGCAACGCTCCGCGCTTCGGCGTTGCGCCAGTGGAGCGACCCGGAGGCGCGTGCTCGTCTGCTCGCTGGGCAACGCGCCGCGTTCGCGCGACGACGACGAGACGCCTTGATCGAAGAGCACATCGGCTTGTGCTCGTGGATCGCGAACCGCTACCTGTACACGGGCCGCGAGTTCGAGGAGCTTCGCTCGACCGCGTACCTCGGTCTCATTGCCGCTGCGGAACGCTGGGATCCGTCGCGTGGAGCGTTCGCCACGGCGTTCTTCTGGTGGGCCCGTGCCGCGATCCAACGCGACCTCGCAAGCAAGCGGTCCAGGTTCTCGACGATGCAAGGGCATCGGGAGGGTCCGAGGACCGTCTCGCTCGATGCGCCCCTCGGCCGCGATGACGATTCAACCTCGCTCGCGAGCACGCTCGGCGACGACAACGCGGAGGCCCCGGCGGACGGTGCGGAGCGCGCGTTGCTCCGGGAGCGGATCGAGTCGGCGCTCGTGACGCTGCGCCCACGTGACGCGGAGGTGCTGCGCTTACGCTTCGGGCTCGATGGCGGCGGGCCGAGAACCCTCGAAGAGGTCGCACGCCACTTCTCCCGCACGCGCGAACGCATCCGCCAGATCGAGAAGCGCGCGATGCGGAAGCTCCGCTACCGACTTGCTGGGCTCGACGAGTAGGGGCCGCTCAGCGAACGTCGGCCGGGCTATCGGAACTACCCGAGCGTCAGCTCGATTTCCGGGATTCGCGCCGCCTGGCCCAACCACGGAATCGGCGTCTCGGGGCTCGCCTCGTCATCCACCAACTCGAACGGAAGTTGGATCTCAACCTCGTCCGAGGTCGAGGAGATGCCGTAGCTGACGACGTTCCCCACGGTGGCAACCCACGTCTTCGTCTCCGAGGCGGAGTCGAGGAGGTACGGGCTGTAGTGGAAGTGGCTGGAGGTTTCCATCACATGGGCTCGGCGGGCTTCGACGAACGAGCCCGGCGCGATCTTCCGCCCGATCTTACTTCTTCGGTTCCAGGCCGGGGAGACTGGAGCCCGTTTCCGGCTTGCCTGGCCTCGTGCAGGACCTCCCAGCCGCCGCCAACGTCCAGGACGCCGACCTTGATCTCCTGCCCGAGTCGCGCAGCCGTAACACGCCCCTTGACGACGATTGCGGCCGAGCGTCTCAGGCTCTCGACCACGACCTTCACGATTTCGTAGGGCACCTCGGGACTCGGCTTGCCGGGCTGGAGTGCCTGCTGAACCACATGGTTCCAGGTCTGCTGGAGCACGGCCGGAGGGGTGTCGGCCGGGAGCGCGAGCGGCGGAACGGGCGTCAACGTACCGGCTGCTTGCGGGTCCTTCATGAAGGCCGTCAAGGGATGGAACGTTGACTGGAGTTCCATGTAGTCCTCCAAGCCGCAGAACGCACCCCAGATCAGGCGCTCCAAGTCCTCGTCGGGTTTGGCGATGGGGAGGCCGAGTGTCCGCGCTCGCTCACGAGACACAGCGTCGCCGTGACTGAAGAAGCTCTTGTTCAGGTTCTGCGCGATGTCCTTGCATCGTGCAGCGTCCTTCCCCTTCGTCATGTGCATGCGCAGCATCCGCTCGCCCATCTCTGACGACAGATCGCTCGCGCGTTGGGCCGCTCCGATCGTCAACGGTTCCGCGACCGCGAACAGCTTGTCCATGATCGGAGTGAGGAACGACTGCTCCGTGACACCGACCTGTTCCTTGATGAACTTGAGGAACGCACCTACGTCCTCGTAGGCGAATCGAACCTCGCCTCGCGCGGTCTGCGCACGAATCTGCGGGTCGATCGGGCCGAGAGCCGCGAACGGGTGCATCACGATCTCGTCAGCGCCAAGGGACAGAACCGTCGCCGCGCTGAACGCGGCGAACGGTACGAGGACCCCGACCTTCGAGTACGTCTCTCGGAGCGTTGACATGATTCGCCACGCCGCGAGCGGGTCGCCGCCGTAGCTGTGGATCAGGACGTCAACGGCTTCGGCCTTGCCGATGGCCTGAATCTGCTCGACGAACTCTCGGACAGCATCGCCCGCCATCATGCCCTCGACGTTTGGCCGAGTGCTCGTGGCGTAGACGATCAGCGGGCGTCCCCGACGTTTCTCGATCTGCTCGTAGAACTTTGCACGTTGCAGGTACTTCGGGTCGGTGGCCATCGACCGGATTCTTCCGGTCCGAAGGGGCCAGGGCAAGGCGCGAGCGACGCTCTCCCGTGGCGCGCCTGATACGTTCGGCCGGTTCGGTGCAGTCGAGGTCGGGTCGCGACCGCCGCTCGCAGGGCTGGCACCGGGGGAGCACCCGGAGGCTGGCTCGGCGTCCGCCAGCGCCGGGCGCATCCCGACCTTTGCCGCCCCTTCCTTGGGCGACCCCAGGACCCGGGACCGCCAGCCCCGCCACGACTTCGGGCGGCCCGCCGTCGGCTCCCGACTCCGACGGTCCAGTGTCGCGTGGCTGGAGTCCCGGATGCGGGAATCGCACGGCTTTCGCTCGATGCGGACTAGAAACGCTGTTCGCTATCCGTTAGGGTGCGCCTCGTGCCGCCGAACCGACAAGGAGCCCGACATGACGAAGACCCCGAAGAACCACGGCAAGCCCTGGACTCCGCCCGAGAACGCGCAGCTCCGGAAGCTCGCGAACGAGAACACGCCGACCCGCGTCATGGGCCTCAAGCTCGGCCGCACGGAGGCGTCGGTCCGATCGCAAGCGCACGAGGAGAGCGTGTCGCTCAAGCCGACGAACCAGAGTCCGTACAACCGGCAGAAGAAGTAGGGCGTCGTCGGTCAGGGTCGAGGGCGGGCAGACCAGCCCGAGGGGAGCGCTCTCCCCTTGAGCCAATAGTACCTACCCGCGCGCCCCTCACCGATCATCCTGAACGGCGAGTCTCCGCCCCGGCGCTTGTTGAGGTCCTTCCAGATTGCTGCCTGCACGTTCTTGTGCGGGGTCTTTCCTCCGGAAGGTACAAGCCCCGATGCGATCGCACGCTCGGAAATCTCGTAGGCGTGGAGCGGACGGTTCGATCTCCGCAACACGAGTTCAGCCGCGTCGGCCCATGATCGAGCCGTCTCTTGTTTCTCGTCAGGCATTCCGGCATGCTACAGCATGCCAACGGCGAGTGCGATTCAACCTCCTGATCAACCGTGAATAGCCCCAAGTCCATACCGCACCCGTTCCCGTACCAGGGCAGCAAGCGTCGGCTCGCCGCTGACATCCTCGCTAGGATGCCGGAGCGGGTTGGGGTCCTCTACGAGCCCTTCGCCGGATCGGGGGCGCTGACCATCGCCGCCGCCTTGGACGCGCGTGCTGACTCTTTCGTGCTCGCCGACCTCAACGGTCCGCTCGTCTCCTTGTGGAAGTCGATCCTGGAGAAGCCCGAAGACCTCTGCGATGAGTACGAGCGCCTGTGGACCTCTCAGGAAGGGCGAGAGCCGGACTTCTACAGCGAGGTGCGCCTCAGGTTCAACCAGCACCAGCGCCCGGCCGACCTGCTCTACATCCTCGCCCGCTGCGTCAAGGCAGCCGTTCGCTACAACGTGCGCGGGGAGTTCAACAACAGCCCCGACCACCGTCGGCGAGGAATGCGCCCGGCCACGATGAGGGCAAACATCCTGGCGGTTTCCTCGCTCCTGGCCGAACGCGCGAAGGCAATCGAGGCCGACTACCGCGATGTACTCTCCCAAGCCGGACCCGCCGACCTCGTGTACATGGACCCGCCTTACCAGGGGGTTTCGAACACGCGCGACCATCGCTACATCCGTGGGCTCGACCATGCGGAGTTCGTCGGCGCGCTCGAAGACCTGAACGCGAGGCACGTTCCGTACATCATCAGCTACGACGGGCGAACCGGGGACAAGACCTACGGCGAGGAGCTTCCGTCGCACCTCGGGCTGACACGCTACGAGGTCTTTGCCGGCCAGTCATCGCAAGCCACGCTCCTCGGCAAGTCCGCGTGATCTGCGAAGCACCAGCTGGATGAAATCCGGCAGAGTAAGCCCGCTCGCCTCGGCCTGCTTGAGCAAGCGCTCGTGCTCGGAAACGGCCTTCCCCTCCCAGGTCAAGCTGACCGTGCGAAGCTCACGCGTGGCGATGTGTTTGTAGCTCTCCGGAGCCGCCCAGTAGCAGCGAGAGCAGACCTCGGCATCCTTCGCGCCGGTCAGGTTTGCGCAGTGCTCGCAGCTCCAGCTCTTCTGTCGGTTCGCTGCACCGCTGACGAGCATGAAGCCGTCGGTGTCGTTTCCCTCAGCTACCCTGTCCGCCTCTCCCGCGACCTCGTACGGGATGCGGTGGTCAACTTGAAGGTAGCGCCGCTCGTACCGGACACCAGACAGGGCGCACCGTCCGGCCTGTTTCTCGTAGAGCTTGTCCACGAGGTCGCGTGCGAAAACTTGGCGGCCGCCGAGCTTGTGATCCTCGATCTCATCCGGGCTACCGAACGTGTACCGCGCGATGCTGCGGCCCGTGCTGTCCTGGATCCGCTCGGTCTTGATGGGCACGCCGTTCTCCCTAACGTCTCGGATGGCGCGCGGCGGGTGGTTGTACCCGTAGGTGTCCTTCAGCTCCTCGTTGGTGATCGAGCCGTGCTTCAGAATGTGGTCGATGACGGTACGGGCGCGCTTCCCCTTGACGCCGTCAAGGATGGCCTTCAGCTTCGGGTCGAGGTTTGACACGCCCAGGAAGGCTACAGGGTGGCCTCCGCGCTGTCATGCCCGAGGCCCCAACTCCCGCGTGCATCCCGGCAGGCGCTCGATTGCCGGGGGACATCAGCGCCGATACGCGCATCGTGGGTGGGAAACCGATTCGACCCGAGGGCCTACGTCCGCTTGCTTGCGGTAGGCAGCGTTGCGGCTATCAGCTTCGCCTCGGTCATCGAGAGGCCCGCCGGAAAGGGAATCACGATGTCGTCCTGATCCGCGTTCAGAATCAGCCGAAGCAGGAACCGCCCCGTGGCCGTCGCTTCGGAACGTGCCTCGTTGATCTCTGCCCTCGCGAGTCGATGCCATAGCCCTCGGGTTCGATGGGTGCAGCACAGGAGAATCTGATCCACGGTTCCCACGATCCAGATGGTTGGAAGCGTGTCGTTCACCTTCAGCGCGGACTTCCGCAAGACGGTGACTTGCTCGGGGTCGATGCCGAGGTCATCTAGCAGTGCAGTGATTCGAGGGGGCGGAGGTTCAACGAGCACTGCGGGTTCCCTCAACGGCTGAGATGTTTGGGCGTGACAGCGTCGCCTCCCGGGACGAGGCTACACTTCCTGAAACTGCACCGGCAACGGCAGGCAGACCGATCTCGTGCGAACACCGTGCCGGTCGCCCCGTTTGGCACGGCTGAGGTGGCGCGCCCGCCTGGAATCGAACCAGGGACCTGCTGCTTAGAAGGCAGCTGCTCTATCCAACTGAGCTACGGGCGCTTGCACGCCTAGGCTACCGCCCGGGAGGATGCCGCTCCAAGGAGAGCCGGGTCTATCCGGCCTCGGCGCGCGGAACCGCGTGGAGCACGTGCCCCTTCGGCCAGAGCCGTTCCTGGAGGAACGCGGAGACCCGCTCGACGGACACGCGAAGGTGCTCGACCGAGTTCCGGATGTAGCCGTCGGTCACGTCGCCGTCGCCGTCCTTGGGCAACTTGTGGTTCATCAGGACCTTGAGCGCGAGCTTCTCGACGCTGGCCTCCCTCGCGGCGGTCGCGAACGTGTCGCGGAGCCGGTGCGGAGATTGGAGCTTGCCAACCTTTTTGCCGTCGGGGCCGACGACTTGCTCCTTCATCTCCTGGACGTACGTGATCGCGCCTTGCATGTCGCGCGTTGGGAACACCCAGCCGCCGTCGTCGGGGTACAGCTGCGAGTTCTCTGCGCGCCGACGGCGGAGGATGTCGAGGACGAACGCGGAGAGCGGCACGGTGAACGCGCAATCCTCGCCTCCCTTGGGCTTCGGACGATGCATGCACCCCGGCGGAATCTCGACGCGGCCCAGGACCGTCGGCTCGGTGCCCAAGTTGACGTGCTCCCAGCGGACGGTTCGCGCGTCCGTGCTGCGGAGCCCGGTGAAGAGCACGAACAGTTGGAGGTCGCGACGGATCGGGTTGCCGATCGCATCCACTTTCGCGCCCCACGCAGCAAGCTGGCTCCACAAGATCGGCTCCTGCCTGCGCCGTTGCTTGTTGAACGTGACTCCCTTGATCGGGCACTTCGGGAGATCGCCTTGGCGCTTCTCCGCCGTGTTGTAGCAGGCGCGGAGGAGGCGCATGACCCGGTTGGCTGCGTACTTGCCCTTGATGCGTCGGTGTCGCGTGGCGCACTCGTTCGGCGTGATCTCAGCGAGCGGACGCTTGAGCCAGTCGCCGAGGTGCAGACCGATCTCGTAGCTCACGCTCGCGATCGAACGCTCGGCGCACTCCCTTGCGCGCATCGCTTCCTTGTGCCACTCGATCGCCTCGGCGAGCGTCACGCCTCGCGCGGCCTCTTCGCGCTCGCGTCGGTTCGGGTTGCCGCCCTTGTCCATCTCCACGACGAGTTCGCGCGCACGCTTGCGCGCCTGCTCTGAGGTCCAGTCGGGGAAGCGCCCGATCGTGACGCGCACCGAGCGACCCTTGACGTCCTTCTGCACGATGAACGATCGACTCTTCTCGCGCACGACGATGCCGAAGCCGCGCACTTCATCGTCCCAGTAGAAGCGCTCCAGCACGCGCTTCCCGTTCGCGTTGACTTCGCCCGGCGCGGGCGGAAGACAGTCTCGCTCGATCGTTGCACGCGTCAGCTTGATCCTGTTGCTCGTCATCGTTGCGCTCCGCCGCAAAGGCGTCCGTAAGGTCCGTAGGGAGAAAAGCACGGGACCCCTTCGGGACCCGGTTCTCTATCGGAACCATACGGCGCAACGGGTTAGCGAGAAGCGAGGACCGCTTCGGTACGTGCGCGATCTCTTTAGAAATCCGATGCTCTATCCAGCTGAGCTACGGGCGCTCGGACACAGAGGCTGGTCGGGGAGATGGGACTCGAACCCACGACTCGAAGCACCCAAAGCTTCGCCTCTACCAACTGAGGTACTCCCCGAACCGTGCCGCGCCGAGGGTACCCGGCCCGCCCGGAACCCTCCACCGGCGCGGCGGGGAATCCCAGGGGCGCTCAGCCGACGACGTGCCGGACGACGAGCTCGCACCATAAGGCGCACAGGACCGCGGCGACCACGTCGAGCGCGATCCCGGCGCGCACCATGACGAGGAACGGAACGCGTCCGGAAGCCAGCGCGATCGCGTTCGGCGGCGTTCCGGCCGGCAAGGCGAAGTCGCACGAGCTGCCGATCGTGGCCGCGAAGAGGAGCGTCGTCTCGCGGCCGGCCGGAGCGGCCGCGGCGATCAGCGGCAGGAGGATCGCGATCGTCGCCGTGTTCGACGCGAACGCGGACGCCAGCACGGCGAGGCCCGCGACCGAGAGGCTCTGCGCGAGCGGCGGCAGCGTGCTCAGACGCTCGAACGCGGGCGCGATCGAGTCCGAAAGGCCGCTGTGCTCGATCCCGCTCGCCAGCGCGAAGCTGCCGCCGATCAGGAGCAGCGCGGACCAGGGCATGGAGCGCAGCGCGGCGCCCGAGAGCAGCGCGCGTCCGCCGGGTCGCCATGCGGCGAGCACGAGCGCGGCGAGCAGCGCCGCGCCGGCCTCCACGTGCCTCGATCGCACGCCGAGGTCGGGGAACGTGCTGGCCAGGACCTGCGCCAGGGGCTGCGCCGCGATCCAGGTGGCCGCGGTCAGCGCGAAGACGATGCCGACGGCGCGCTCGCCCGAGGTCCAGCGCGCCGGGACGTCCAAGGCGTCGGGGATTCCGAGGCGCAGGGCTTGCGGTGGCGGCGCGTCGGCGCGCGCGAAGCGCCACAGGATCGCGATCGCGCACGGACCGAGCAGCGCGACGAAGCCGAGTCCGATGAGGGAGAACTCGACGAACGAGACCTCGATGCCGCGCCCGGTGAGGAAGCCCGCGAGCTGCATGTTCGTCGCCGTGCCGATCTTCGTGCCGATCCCGCCGACGTTGGCGCCCCAGGCGACCGCGAGCACGAGTGCCGCGCCGAACCTGGGCCTGTCGCCGGCGCGCGCGGCGATCTCGGCCAGGAGCGCCAGCGCGATCGGCAGCACGAGCGCCGCGGCAGCGGTGTTCGAGATCCACAGCGACACGGTGGCCGTCGCGGCGAAGACTCCGACCAGCAGGCGCAACGGGGACGAACGCGTCCGCGCGAGGATCCAGAGCGACAGCCGCCGGTGGAGGCCGGTCTGTTGCAGCGCCGCCGCGATCGCCATCCCGCCCAGGAAGAGCAGCACGTAGGCTTCGAAGTACGGGCTGGCCGTGGCCGCGGCGCGTTCCAGCGCTCCGCCGCGGTACACCCCGACGACGGGGAACAGGACGAGCGGGACGAGCGCGGTCGCCCAGTGCGGCACGGCGTCGGTCGCCCACCAGACGACCATGAGCGCCACGGTCGCGAGCGCGAAGGCGGCGGGCGTCCCGGCCGGCGCGATCGGGGTGCCGAGGCCGGCCGCTCCCGCGAACACGGCGAGTCCCGCGATGCGACCGATCCAGCGTCCGCGCGTCGCGGACGGGCTCGGCGCCCGCGCGTGCCCCGCCTCCGCCCCGAATCGATGCGCCACCGTGTGGCAGTCTACGGCGCTGTGGTGCTCGGATCCGGAGTTCGCGGGGTGGAAGGCGCAGTCTGTGCCGCATCCCGCACGCCACTCCGTTCGGCTATTTCCGCTCACGCCCTCCGGGCAGTAGCCTGTGGGGCCAAGGTGCGCGCGCGGCGCGTCCGGGGACGGGTCGGCAGGCGATAGCGGGCGGCGCAGCGCGGTGCGCGGCGCGGAAGGGTTCCGATGAAGGTTCTCGTGGTGGGGAGCGGCGGGCGCGAACACGCGCTGGCCTGGAAGATCGCCCGCTCCCCGCTGGCTCCGGAGGTCGTGTGCGCGCCCGGCAACGTCGGCACCGCGCAGGTCGCCCGCAACGTGGCCGTGAAGGCGACCGACATCGACGGGCTCCTCGCGCTGGCGCAGAAGGAGAAGTTCGACCTCGTCGTCATCGGGCCCGAGGACCCGCTCGTCCTGGGTCTCGCCGACAAGCTGCGCGCGGCGAACATCCGCGTCTTCGGTCCAGGCGCGGCCGGCGCGCGCCTCGAGGGCTCGAAGGTCTACGCCAAGGAAGTGCTCGACCGCCACCGCATCCCGACCGCGGCCTGGCGCAAGTTCGACCGCTCGGGGGTCGCGAAGAGCTACCTCGAGTCGTGCACGCAGTGGCCGCAGGTCGTGAAGGCCGAAGGCCTCGCCTCGGGCAAGGGCGTCTTCATCGTCCACGACGCGAAGGAAGCCTGCGCGGCGGTCGACGCGGTGATGGAGAAGCGCACGCTCGGCGCGGCCGGCCTGCGCATCGTCGTCGAGGAATGCCTGGTGGGCGAGGAGGCCTCGTGCCTCTCGATCACGGACGGCGAGACGATCCTGATCCTCGAGCCGGTCATGGACCACAAGCAGGTCGGCGAGGGGGACACGGGCCCGAACACCGGCGGAATGGGCGTGTTCTCGCCCGTCCCCTCGCTCACGAAACGCATCCAGAAGCAGGTCGAGCAGCGCGTCGTCGTGCCGAGCGTCCACGCGCTGCGGCGCGAGGAGATCCCGTTCCGCGGCGTGCTGTACGCGGGGCTGATGATGACCGAGGCCGGTCCGCGCGTGCTCGAGTTCAACACGCGCTTCGGCGATCCCGAGACGCAGGCCTTCGTGCGCCGCCTGAAGAGCGATCTCCTGCCGGTGCTCATCGCGGCGGCCGACGGCAAGCTGGGCGAGACCGAGGCCGTCGAGTGGGACGAACGCGTCTGCGTCGGCGTCGTCGCCGCGGCCGAGGGCTACCCGGGCGTCGTGCGCACCGGCGATCCGATCGACGGTCTCGAGGCCGCCGAGCAGGTCCCCGAGGTCGTGGTCTTCCATGCCGCGACGCAGCGCACGCCGAAGGGGGACATCGTCACCGCCGGCGGCCGCGTGCTGTGCATCACCGCGATGGGCAAGGACATCGACGAGGCCCGTCAACGCGCGTACGAGGCGTACGACCGGGTGCAATGGCAGGGCAAGTTCTGCCGTCGCGACATTGGCAAGCGCGAGACGGCGCGCCGCGAGCGCACGCCGGAGCCCCTGCCTCCGCCCCAGGAATCCGGACCGGACGACGCGCCGCGCCGGCCGACGCGTCCGGGCGGCGTGGGGCCGCGGCGCACGCAGCCCTAGAGAGCGCGCGCGTGAAACCGGAACAGATCGTCCAGCGCTTCGAGGTCTTCCTGCGCTCGCACGGCCTGAAGCTGACCGCCCAGCGCCGGCGCATCCTGGACCGCGCGTTCGCGACGCACGAGCACTTCAGCGCGGACGACCTGTACGCCTGGATGAAGACCGAGCCCGGTCCGCGCGTCTCGCGTGCGACGGTCTACAGGACGCTCGCGCTCCTGCAGGAGGGCCGCTTCGTGGAGGGGCTCGACGCGGGTCGCGGCGAACTCGTGTACGAGCACGTCCTCGGACACGCCCACCACGACCACCTCTTGTGCCTCGGTTGCGGCCGCATCGAGGAGTTCCACGACGAGCGCATCGAAGCGCTGCAGGAGGAGGCCGCGGCGCGGAAGGGCTTCGTGCTCGTGAGCCACGACCTGCGGTTGCGCGGATACTGCCGGACCTGCGCCGCGAAACGAGCGCGCGGAGAGGTCGCGGCGAAGTCGGTCGAGAAGACCGGCGGGTCCGGCGTGGCCAAGCGGGCGCCGGCGGACCGCGCGCGCCGGGCGGGCTCGCCCCGCTAGCGCGCACGGCTCAATCCGCTAGCGGGGGGGAACTCAGGGCCTGGTGGAGCGCCGGATCGGTCCGATCGCGGCGCCCGCCCGGTCGAGGGCCGTCCCGATCTCAGGGCTTGGTGTTCGTGCTGCGGTCGAGGTCCTGCGTGATGCGCTCGAACACGACGCGCGCCGTCTCGCTGGCCGAGAAGCCGTACTTCGTGGCCGACACGCGGATCTGGCTGCGGTTCAGGTCGTAGGTCTCGACCACGACCGTGCACTTGGCGCCGTCCACTTCGGCGATCGCGCGCCGCAGCTCGTTGTTCGCGTCGATGGGCTTCGTGCTCATGTGCGACAGGGTGGTCTTCGTCTGCGCCCAGCTGCGGCTGGCGTCCGTGCTGAGCTGGCCGACGTAGACGTTGTCGTCGAGGACTTGCTGGCCGACGAGGACGCCGGCGCCGACCGCGACGACGGCCGCGCAGGAGCTCGCGACGGGGACGAGGAGGAGGGAGGTCAGGAGGAGCGAAGCGAAGTTCGAGTTGCGCATGTTGAGAGGTGAGGTTCCGCGGCCAGAGTTCGCGCGGGGGTGCATGGACGATGAGGATCGTTCGGTGTGTCCGGACTCGGGAGAGTCCGGGGAATCGAGTTGTGGAGACGTCGCGCGGTGGACGCGCGGGTGGCTCAGGTCGCGTTCGCCGTCGGACGGCGCCCCGCGGGCGCGCCCGCGGCCGCGGCGACGAGTCGGCGGTAGAACGGCAGGCCCTCGCCTTCGGTGCGCGCGCCGCCGGCGGCGAGGCGCGTCCAATGCGGATGGTGCCAGGGATCGACGTTGCGCTCCGGGTGCGGCATGAGCCCGAGCACGCGGCCCGTCGGATCGCAGATGCCGGCGATCGCCTGCACGGATCCGTTCGGATTGTCCGGGTAGTCCGTCGCCACCGTGCCGTCGGCGCGCGCATAGCGCAGCGCGATCTGGCCTTTCTGCTGCAGGCGGCGGAGGACGGCCTCGTCGCGCACCACGAAGCGCCCCTCGCCGTGCGCGGACGGGCAGGGCAGGAGCATGCCGGGCTCGAGCCACGTCGCCGCGCAACGCTCGGCGCGCAACGTGATCCAGCGGCATTCGAAGCGGTTCGAAGCGTTCTGGTGCAGCGCGATCTGGCGCTCGGGGAGCACCGCCGCGCCGGTCTCGCGCTCGAAGAGACCGGACTCCACCAGGACCTGGAAACCGTTGCAGATGCCCAGGACGTGTCCGCCGCGATCCACGAACTCGCACAGCTCGCGCAGGATCCCGTGGCGCAGCTCGAGCCCGAAGATGCGTCCGGCCGCCACGTCGTCGCCGTAGCTGAAACCGCCGGGGAAGACGACGAGCTCGACGTCCTCGAGACGCGACGGTTCCGCGAGCACGCGACGCAGGTGGACGAGTTCCACGCGGGCTCCGGCCAGTTCCAGCGCGCGCACGGTCTCTCCGTCGCAGTTGGTGCCTGCGGTGCGGAGTACGAGTGCGCGTGCGGTGTTCATCGGGATCGGAATCAGGCGCTGTAGCCGCTCGTGTGGAAGCCGTTCGTGTGGGCGGATCGCAGGGAGTCGACGTGCGTGTCGAGCACGAGCCCGCCGCGCACGCCTTCGATCGCGAGCCGCCGCGTGGCGTCGACATCTCCGACGTGCGCCCACGGCAACCCGGCGAGGAAGGCCTCGAATTCGGCCGCGCGGCCGCCCCCGACCTCGACCAGGAAACGGGAACACGACTCCGAATACAAGCGGGTCGCGTCGGGATCGAAGCCGGTCGGGAGCTCGGCGCAGGGGACCTGCGCGAGCCGCAGCCGGCAGCCCAGATCGCCGGCGAAGGCCATCTCGGCCGCCGCCGTCGCGAGCCCGCCCTCGGCCAGATCGTGCGCGGACAGAACGACCCCGGCCTGGATGGCGCGGTGGAGCGCGCGGAAGAGCCGCGGCGCCACGGAGAGGTCGGGCCGTGGCGGCGTCCCGCCGCTGTGGCCGCCGAGCGCCAGGTAGTGCGATCCGCCCATCTCCGGCCGGGTCAGGCCCAGGAGGTAGAGGCGGGAGCCCGCCCGCTTCAGGTCCATGCTGGTCGAGCGCGCCACGTCCGGGCAGATCGACAGGGCCGTCACGAGCAGGGTCGGCGGGATCGCGATCGAGCGGTCCCCGACGCGGTACTCGTTGTTCAACGAGTCCTTGCCCGACACGAACGGGGTCCCGTAGGCCATCGCGGCGCGGTAGCAGCCGCGCGAGGCCAGGACGAGCGCACCCAACCGGTCGGGCTTCTCGCAGTTGCCCCACGAGAAGTTGTCCAGGATCGCGGTCCGATCGGGATCCCCGCCGACGGCCACGACGTTGCGCAGCGCTTCGTCGATGACGGCCTCCGCCATGGCTCCCGGGTCGAGTTCGCCGAAGCGCGGGCTGGCTCCGCAGGAGAGCGCGATGCCCTTCTGGGAGCTGGGCAGCGGCTGCAGGACCGCCGCGTCCCCCGGCCCGTCCATGCGCACGCCGACGAGCGGCTTCAGGACCGAGCGGCCCTGCACCTCGTGGTCGTACTGGCGCAGGATCCACTCCTTGCTGGCGACGTCGGGCATCGCGAGGAGGCGCAGGAGGACGCTCTCGTGGTCGCGGGCGGCGGGAGCACCCGGCTCCACGTGGCGCGGCGGCGACCAGGTCGCCTTGCGCACGGGACGCGGCGTGCCCTCGTGCAGGAACTCGAGGTCGAGGTCGCCGACGGTCTCGCCGTGGTAGCGCAGGACGAGCCGGCCGGTCGCGGTGAAGCGACCGATCACGGTGGCCTCGACGTCCTCGGCCTCGAACACCGCGCGCAGGCGCTCGATCGAGGTCGGCGGAACGGCGAGGACCATGCGTTCCTGGGCCTCGCTGATCCAGATCTCCTCCGGACGCAGGCCCGGGTACTTGAGCGGCACGGTCTCGAGGTCGACCTCCGCGCCGCACTCGGCCGACATCTCGCCGACCGCGGACGAGAGCCCACCCGCGCCGCAGTCGGTGACCGCGCGGTACAGGCGCTCGTCGCGCGCGACGAGCAGCCCGTCGAGCACGCGCTTCTCCTCGATCGCGTCGCCGATCTGCACGGCCGCGCTCGAGACGACCTCGGATTCCTCGTGCAGCTCCGCCGAGGAGAACGTCGCGCCGTGGATCCCGTCGCGGCCCGTGCGTCCGCCCACCACGACGACCAGGTCGCCCGGAGCGACGGATTTCGTCGCGGCCCAGCGCGGCAGGATGCCGATCGTGCCGGCGAAGACGAGCGGGTTCGCGACGTAGCCCGGGTGCGACCACACGCCGCCCGACACCGTCGGGATGCCCATCCGATTGCCGTAGTCGCGCACGCCGGCAACGACGCCCGACAGGATCCGCGTGGGGTGCATCGTGCCCTTGGGCAGGTCGCCCGCGGGGAGGTCGAGCGGGCCGACGAAGAACGCGTCGGTGTTCGCGATGGGGCGCGCGCCGAGGCCGACGCCCAGGATGTCGCGCACCACGCCGCCGACGCCCGTGCCCGCGCCGCCGTACGGATCGAGCGCGCTCGGGTGGTTGTGCGTCTCGACCTTGATCGCGACGTCGAAGCCCTGGTCGAACTCGACGATGCCCGCGTTGTCGTGGAAGACGCTGACGCACCACGGCCGGTCGAGTTCCAGCGTCGCGGCCTTGATCGTGCGCTTGAGCAGGTTGTCGATCACCTCGCCGTCGAAGTCGACGATGCCGGTGAAGGTCTTGTGCTTGCAGTGCTCGCTCCACGTCTGCGCGATCGTCTCGAGCTCGCAGGCCGTCGGTTCGCGCAAGGCCGTGCGGTAGTGCGCCTGGATGGCGCGCATCTCGGCCAGCGAGAGCGACAGGTGGCCCTCGCGCGAGATCTCGGCCAGGCGCTGCTCGTCGGCCTCGCACAGCGGCACGCGCACGAGCTGGTGGCGCGGACTCGGCGGCGGGGGCCCGAAGCGCAGGCGCTCGTCGTCCACCAGCACGTCCTCGATGACCTCGTTCGCGAGGCCGCGGCCGGCCGCCATCGCGAGCAGCCTGGCATCGATGGGGGAACGGCCCGTCTCGAGCTCGAAGCCGCGGAAAGTCGCCGTGAACGGGCCGCCGTGGTCGTCACCGCGCACGATGCCGGTGCGCGTCAGCGCGCGACCGATGGTGAGCGCTACCGGATCCATGACGCCCGCCTTGCGCGCGACGAGCACGCGCTGCACGCCGAGCTTCTGCGCGGGCGCGACTTTCGGCGCGACGACGCGCGCCTCGTCGAGCACCGGATCGCAGAGGACCTCGCGCACCGCGCGGTCGACCGCCTCGCGGGAGAGGCTCGCGGGCAGGAGGTACCCGCGCACCGTGCCCAGCCTCTCTACGCCGCGGATGCCGGCGTCGCAGAGCGCGGTGAGGGCCGGCCCCGCGGCGGGGTCGTCGATCCCGGCACGGCGCACGACCTCGATGCGCCAGGCGTCGGGCGCGAAGCTCTGCGCCGGGGCGCTCGGAGTCTGGGTGCTCTTCATGGGCGGGTGTCGGTCTCGTGCGCGTCGAGCGGGTCCGGCGGAATGCGGGGCTCGCACGCCGCGCGTCGCCGGCACTCGGCTCCCCGCACGCGTCCAGCGCCCCTCCAGGGGGCGGATGCTAGCAGTCCGCGGCGGCCTCTTCTCGGGTGGCGCGCGAGCCTGTTAGAGTCCTAGGCGGGAACGTGCGGCCGGAAATGGCCGGGGTCCACGCAGGTGGAGCCGGTGACGGTCCCGGGAGACGACGAGGGATGGCGGAAACCAAGCGACGCGGCGACAGCACCAGCCCGGGCATGTCCTTCGAGCGGCCGATCCAGGAGCTCGAGGACAAACTGGCCGAGCTGGAGTCGATCTCCTTGCGCACGAACATGGACCTCGCGTCCGAGGTCGAGGCGCTGCGCCGCAAGCTCTCGGAGACGATCGAGACGACCTACAAGGGCCTGTCGCCTTGGCAGCGGGTCTGCGTCGCGCGTCACGACAAGCGCCCGACCGCGCTCGACTTCATCGAGAAGATGCTGGACGAGTTCGTCGAACTGCACGGCGACAAGGTCTTCGGCGACGACAAGGCGATCGTGACGGGCCTGGCCCGCTCGGGCGAGCGCCGGTTCCTGCTGGTCGCGCACCGCAAGGGCCGGACCACGAAGGAGCGCATGGCCTTCAACTTCGTCTGCGCGCACCCGGAGGTCTACCGCAAGGCCCTGCGCAAGATGCGCCTCGCCGAGAAGATGCGCCTGCCGATCGTGTGCCTGATCAACACGCCCGGCGCGTACCCCGGGATCGGCGCCGAGGAGCGCGGTCAAGCGGCCGCGATCGCCGAGAACATCCTGCAGATGTTCTCGATCCGCGTGCCGATCGTCGTCGTCGTGATCGGCGAGGGCGGCTCCGGCGGAGCGCTCGGCATCGGCATCGGCGACCGCGTGTACATGATGGAGCACGCCTACTACTCCGTGATCAGCCCCGAGGGGTGCGCCGCGATCCTGTGGAAGGACGGCGAGAAGACGCCCGACGCGGCCGACGCGCTGAAGCTCACGGCCCCGGACCTCCTGGACCTCGGCATCGTCGACGGCGTGATCCCCGAGCCGCTGGGCGGGGCGCACCGCGCGCCGCTCGTGGCGATGGCGCAGGTGCGGCGGCAGATCCTGGAGGCCCTGGACGAGCTCGAGAAGCTCCCGGTCGGCCAGCTCGTCGAGGAGCGGCGCGTCAAGTTCCGGCGCATCGGCGAGATCCCCGGTCGGTTCCCGGTGGTGACCTGAGCGGGCCCGGGGCCCGGGGGCGTCCGGTCCGGGATTCCCGCGTCGCGAATTCGCTTCCTGGGCGCCAACACCCTCCGTACCGGGGACGTACGCGGGCCCGGAGATCTCCGGGATGCAACGAAGCCGAGCCCTGCGCGCATCCGACGAGGACGGCATGAAGCGCCGCCCCGAGGACGCCGCGTCGGGGGATTCCGAAGCCTCGCGGCGGGGGAAGCGCATGTCCGACGGACCCGAGGAACCGGAGCAGCCCGACGTTCCCGATCCCGAGGGCCTCCCGGCCGCCGATGCCGGCGACCCGCGCGAGGACCACGAGCTCGTGCGCCGGGCGCAGGCGGGCGAGGAACAGGCCTTCGCGCTCCTGGTGCGCCGCCACGAGCAGCGCGCGTGGCGCGTGGCGCGGAACCTCGTGCCGTCCGACGACGACGCGCAGGACCTGGCTCAGGAAGCGTTCGTGCGCGTCTTCAAGAACCTCGCGACGTTCGACTTCCAATATCCTTTCACGACGTGGCTGTACCGGATCGTCACGAACCTCGCGATCGACCACCTGCGGCGCCGCCGCCCCGCGACCAGCACCGCGGCGCTCGACGGCGAAGACGGCGACTGGGACCTCGCGGACGCTGGCGCGCCGGCGCCTTCCGACGCACTCGAGCAGGGCGAGGTCGCGACCGAGGTGCGCGACGTGCTCGCTTCGCTCGCGCCGCACTTCCAGTCGGTGCTCGTGTTGCGCGAGCTCGAGGGCCTGCCCTGCACCGAGATCGCGAAGATCGTCGGCGCGACGCACGTCACCGTGCGCTGGCGCCTGCACCGCGGGCGAAAACTCTTCCAGGAGGAATGGGAGCGCCGCGCGCGGCTGAACGAGTCGCGCCGTGGAACCCAGGGCCCCCGGGGCCAACTTCCCGACGCGCGCGACGTAGATCCGCGCGGAGGACGTGAACGATGAAGCACGACGAGAACTTCTGCGCGGAGATCGACAGCACGCTGCCGCTCTACGTGGGTGGCGACCTGGAGACGAAGGCGCTGTCCGAAGTGCGGCTGCACATCGCGGATTGCCCGCGCTGCGCCGAGCGCGCGCTGGCCGCCCGCGCCGCCCGCCGTGAGCTGGTCGCGGCGCTGCGGATGGAATCGCGCCCGGGTCCCGACCTGTGGGCGGGCGTGCGCGCGGCGCTGTCCGAGGAGGGCGTCCTGCGTTCCGACGTCGCTCCGCGCGCGTCCCCGGTCCACGCGCGCACCTGGCGCCGCTCGTGGGGTCTCGCCGCGGCCGCCGCCGCGGTCGTGCTGGGCTTCTGGATCGGCTCACGCTGGGGCGGGACGGGCGAGTCCGCGCCGCGCCATGCCGAGGCGCCCGCGATCGCCCTGGATTCGCGGAGTCTCCACCCGCGCGGCGCCGAACCGCGCATCCCGATCACGCCGGTGACCGAGCCGCTCTCGACTGCGGAAGTCGCCACCGACGTCGCGGTCGTTCCCGCCTCGGAAGCGGGCGGCCTGCGGCGCCTCAACCCCGGCGAGCGGCAACTCCACGACTCGGCTCCGCTGATCCTGAACGACCGCGCCTACCTCTACGGCGCGCAACCGGCTGGCGGAGCGATGCAGCCGGTCGGCTTGCAGCGGGTCGGGCCGAACGCGCCGCGCTGGTGATCGCTCTCCGGTCCCGAACGGGCCTGTCGGCGGGGCGACCTGTCGGGCGGGTCGTCGGTCGGGTCGATCCCTCGGTCGCCACGGCGGCGTCTGCCGCCGCGGGCGACCGACCCGTTTCGCAAGGACTGCGTGAGTCGGGCGCAGGGCGTCGAACGGGCCCCAACGCGTGCGGCTCTGCGACGTAGAGTACCCCGTGATGGTGGTGTGCACGGTCTGCCCCGTGCGCCCCGAACTGCGAAGCCTGTCCGCTCCTGCGCGAGGAATCCTGTCATGAACGTCGCTTGGATCCTGCTCTCGTCCCTGCCGTCGGTGAACGCCGTGACCGTCGCCGCACCGGTCTTCCAGTCGTCGCACCTCGAGCGCGTCGGCGCGCAGAAGTCGGACTTCGACCAGCGCGCGTGGGAGTCGAAGCTCGCCGCGCGGGATCTCGACGAGCGCGAGCGCGCCTATGCGGCGCTCGTGGACCTCGCCGTGCAGGACGATGCCGCGCGGGAAGCCGTGCGCGCCTGGTCGACCGACTCCGCGCGTCCGGACCTGGCTTGGACCGCGCGGCTCGCGCTGCGCGAGGTCGAACGCCGGCCCGGAACGCACCTGCGTGCGCTGAAGAACTTCGGCGGTGGCGCCATGGACGACCTGCGCGGCCGCTTCGACGAGCTCGAGAAGCGCTTCGGCGGCCTCGACTCGATGTTCGGCGACCTGCAACGTGACCTCGACCGGATGTTCCCGGGACAGGGTCCGCAGGGGGGCGCGCCCGCACCGGGTGTGTCTCCGCACGGAACTTCGCGCTCCGAGTCGCAGTCCTTCCGCATGCAGGTCGGTCCGGACGGCGTGAAGATCGATGTCGACGAGGACGTGAACGGCGAGAAGTCGACCCGGACCTACACGGGCAAGTCCCTCGAGGACATCCTCGAAGCGAACCCCGAGCTGAAGGACAAGGTCGGCGCCGTCGACGGTCACCAGTTCCTCTTCGGCGGGCAGGGTGGCGCACGCGGCTTCGGCTTCCGCTCGCCGTTCGGCACGGGCCCCGATCCGAAGAACCTGTTCGACCAGGACGAGGACGACCGTTGGAGCGGTCCCGCGAAGCCGCTGCTCTCGCCGAGCACTCCGGGGAAGACGCGCACGGACATCCTGGGCGTCCTCTACACGAAGCCCGCCGCCGAGGTGCGCGAGCGACGCAAGCTCGAGGACGGCGTCGGCCTCGAAGTCGAGCGCACGGAACCGGGAACGATCGCGGCCGCGCTGGGGGTCGAGGCGGGGGACGTCCTCGTCGCCCTGAATGGCCGCGCGCTGAAGGACCGCGAGGACGTGGTCGGCGCGCTGCGCGACCGCAAGTCGGGCGAGCCGGTGAAGCTCGAGGTCGTGGACGCGAAGGGCCGGCGGCACACGCTGACCTGGAACGAATCGTGAGGATCTGAGCGCCGTCGCACGGGCTCCGAAGACGAGGGCTGCCGGTCCCGCGACCGGCAGCCCTCGTTCGTCCGCCTTCCGCGCGCGCGGTCAGGGCTTGGCGCGCGCCCGCTTGGCCTCGCATGCGCCGATCAGGTCGAAAGCCTGCTTCACGTCCGGCCCGTCCGCGCCCTGCGGCGAGAGGGCGATGAAGCGCTCGGCGTCGGCGATCGCCTGGTCCCAGTTGCCGAGGTCGCGCTGGACGACCGCGCGCAGGCCGTGCAGATCGGCGCGTTCGGGGTTCAGCTCGATGGCCGCGTCGAGCTGCTTCATCGCGGCATCGTTGTGCCCGAGCTCGTACTCCATGCGCGCGGCGTGCTGACGCGTGGCGACCTCGAGATCCTTGAACTGGTTGATCATGCGCCGCACCTCGCGCTCCTGGCTGTCCCCGATCTGCGCCTTCGTGAGCTGGGACTCCCAGAACCCGCGGTCGGTCAAGAGCGCCTCGAGCAACTGCGCGGAACGGGCCAGGCTCGCCTCGCGGTGGCCGAGCATGGCTTCGACCCGTTGCAGGCCGTTCAAGGCCTCCGTGTTCGATTTCTGGAGCGCGAGCGTCTTCTCGTACCAGGTCGCCGATTCGGTCCAGAGCTCCAGGCTGCGCTGCCGCAGCTCCTCGGCGCGCTTCTTCGGGTCCGGCGCGTCGGTGATGCGGTGACCGCCCTCCACCGCGTCCGCGGCTTCGGTGTAGGCGACACCCTGCCGCTCGAGCGAGCTCGCCAAGCCGAGGGGCGCGCGGAAGTCCGGCTCGTCGATCACGCTGCGGAAGATCTTCTCGGCGTGCAGCACGTCCTGGGTCTTGCCGCGGCGCTGCAGGCTCCAGCCCAGGATCAGCTTGAGCTTCAGGCTGTCGGGGTCGATCTCGAGCGCCTTGATCGCCTGCGCGATCGCGCGGTCGTGGTCGCCGAGCTGGTAGTAGGACTCGGCGGTGTTCGTGTAGATCTCGAGCAGGTTCTGCTCGCGCTCGGCCTCTTCGGTCTGGCAGCCGCTCCCCGTGATGAGCGTGGCGGCGAGGAGCAGGGGCGTCAGGATCCGCTGCGGCAGCGGGGTCTTCGTGCGGGAGTTCATGCGGTCTCTGGTTCCGGAGGGCGCGCGCGGGACAGGGCGGACAGCGTACTTCAGCCGGGGGATCCCGGAGGGGGGCGGTGCGTGCGCAATAGACGCTGCAGGCGGTCCGGTTGCAGGCGCAGGTCCAGGATCTTGCCGCCCGAGAGGGTGACGAGTCCCGGCTTCGCGCCGCGCGGCTTGTGGACCTCCTTGCGCCGGGCGACGTGCACGCGCGCCTTCGTGGCCCCGGCCAGCGGGGAGAACTGGACGGCCAGGTGGGCCGCGTCGAGGAGTTCCTCGGGGTGCGGCTCGGCGCCCTTCTCCACGACCAGGACCACGTGGCTGCCGGGCGCGTCGGCCGTGTGCAGCCAGACGTCGTTGCCGCGCGCGTGGTGGAACGTGAGGTCGTCGTTGTCGCGCGCGTTGCGTCCGACGCGGATCTCGGTCCCGGCGAACGCGGCGTAGCTCTTGTAGGGCAGGCGCGGCGCGGGTGCCTCCTTGCGGCCCTCGACCGTGGACTGCGGAGCTTCGACGAGCTCGCGCGCGATCGCGTCCGCCTCGAGCGCGGCGATGTCGGCGTCCGGCGCGCGCGCCTCGGCGAGGAGCGCTTCCAGGTCGGCGATGCGCGCCGTCACGAGCGCGATCTCTCCCTCGACGGCGGCGCGGCTGCGCTCGAGCTTCTTGGCCTTGTCGAAGATCCGCTCGAGGTTCTCGCGCGGGCTGAGCTTCGGGTCGAGCGCGATCGTGCGCGGCTTCATCTCCGGGTCGTAGAGGTCCTCGGTGACGAGCGTCTTCGCGCCGCGCGGGATGCGGCCCAGGTTGGCCTTCACCAGCTCGCCGTCCTGCTGCACGCGCTCGGCCTCGTTCGCGGCCTCGCGGCGCTTCACGAGGCCCGCGAACAGCGAACGCGCGTTCTTCAACTTGCGCTCGACGCGTTCGAGCAGGTGACGCGCGAGATCCTGCTGCCGCGCCTCCGCGGCCTGACCGCCCAGCGCGACCTCGACGATCCACGAGAGCGGTGCCGGATCGGCGGCGAGCCCGCGCGGCAGGTGAGGTTCCTCGGCCGGCGCGGGCAGCACCTCGCGCAGGCTCGCCTCGAGCGTCCCGGCCGGCCGGCCCGGAGGCGGAACGTAGGGCTGTCCGACCCGGAGGCGTGCGTCGGTCTTGTCCGCGGGCGCCGGGACGAGCACCGCGAGGACCTTGTCGGAGTTCCCGAGCAGGCACAAGTTCGCGTGACGGCCGACGAGTTCCGCCACCAGCGTGCGTGACTCGCCGGCGTCCGTCCGCAGCGCGATCGCCACGATGCGATCGCCCGAGACCTGCGTCATCTCGCGCAGTTCCGCGCCGACGAGCTCGCGCTCGAGCAGCCGGAAGAACGGACCGAGCGGGCCCTCGTGCCGCTCGAACCGTCGCCGCTCCGCGTGGATCCGCGGCGCGTCGCCGCTGGCCGACACGCGCAGTCTCCAGTCGGGCGGACCTTCGCTGCTCCGGCCGAGGACGAGCAGGACGTCGCGCGGCGGGGCACCCAGCACTTCGCGCACGCGGAGCCCGCGGACGAGGGGACCGAGCTCGCGGACGAGTTCCCCGACGTGCGTGGCTCCGAGGCGCAGGGCGGTGCTCAGCGCAGCTCTTCCTCGACGCTGTAGACCCAGGGCTGGGTCACCGGCGTCCAGTTCACGAGCTCGCCCGGTTCCCCGAAGAAGAGCGCCAGTTCCTTGGCCGCCGACTCGGGCCCGTCCGAGCCGTGCACGAGGTTGTTCGAGAAGCTCATGCCCAGGTCGCCGCGGATCGTCCCGGGGGCGGCCTGGCGCGAGTTCGTCTTGCCCATCAGGTTGCGCACGACCTCGATCGCGTCCTTGCCCTCGAGCGCGATGGCCACGACCGGTCCGCTCGCCATGAACTTGACGAGGTTGCCGTAGAACGGGCGCTCCTTGTGCACCTCATAGTGCTTCTCCAGCGTGGCGCGCGGGAACTGCCGCATCTTCAGCCCGGCGATCTGCAGGCCCTTCGCCTCGAAGCGGCGCAGGACTTCGCCGACGAGTCCGCGCTGGACGCAATCGGGCTTCAGGAGGACGAGGGTCCGTTCGAGCATGGGGGTCTTCTCGTGGGGCGATGCGGGTCTTGGACAGCGAAAAAAGGCCCATCAGGATAGCGGTCGCACGCGGTCGCCTCCAGACGGAGGCGGCCCGCGCAGCGCGCCACTTTCTGCCGCCGAATCGTTGACTCCCGGAGGCCGATTCCTACATTCTTCGCCCTCGAACTCCGGCTGCGCGGTGGCTCTCCAGGCCGCCCCCTCTGGAGACCCCCCTCCCCGACGCGATGCGAGAAGCCCGGATCCCCGCCGCAGCCTGCGGCCCGCTCCCGGCCCTGGCGGAGCGCCCCACCAGCCGAAGGACTGCTTCCGATGCCGGGCTCGAGCTCGCGTGGACCGCAGGAACTCGGCGATCTGGGCCGCTACGCGGGGCTCGGCTTGCAGTTCGCCCTGACCATGGCGGTCCTGGGCGCGCTGGGCTGGTGGCTGGATCGCAGGTTCGGGACGCTGCCGTGGCTGCTCGTGACGGGCGTGCTCGTCGGGGCGCTGGGCGGATTCGTGCGGATCGTGAAGGCCGTGCCGGGCAAGTCCTCGTTCACTCCCAAGCACCCGCCGCTCCCGGACGAGGTGCCGGAGATCGATCCCTGGGCCGAGCCGGAATCGTCGTCGCGCCCGCCCGCCTCGAAGAAGGAGCGTGCTGAATGACGCTCACCTCGATCACGACCCTGCTGGGTCTGGCCGTGTCGTGCGCGGTCGCCTGGTCGCTCGGTGGCCGCGTGGGCACCGGCGCGATCGCGGGGTATCTGGCCGGCGCGTTCGTGGCGGGCCTGGCGCTCCTCGTGCAACGGCGCCTCATCGTCGCGCGCCCCGAACTGCTCGCCGCCAGCGTCCTGGCGAGCTTCCTGATCAAGGCCTTCGCGATGCTGACCCTCACGCTCGTGGTGCGCTACGTCGCGCCCCTGGCGGAGATCGCCGACGCGCCGGCTTTCCTGTTCGGCTTCGCCGGCGCGACGTTGCTCGTGCTCGCGCCGGCCACCCTCGAGACACTGCGCACCTTCGACTCGCGCCGGAAGCCGTCCGGCGCGACCGTGGGGGAGGCTCGTCCCTCGTGAACCTCGCTCGTCCGATCGTCATCCTGGCCCTGATCGTGGGGGCCATCTTCTTCGTCGGCGCCTACACGCCGCACGAAGCCGGCGGGAACGAGTTCATCACCCTGTTCGGGCACCTCGTTCCGCACACGCTCGCCGTCGGCGCGCACGGCGCGGAACATGGCGCGGGCGCGATGCAGGCACTCTTCTCGTTCGACGCGCCGTGGCTGTTCGCCGCCGGCGACGGAGACCCGTACAAGGCCGGGACGCAGATCGCGCTCTCGAACCTGCAGGTGTTCCAGCTGCTGTCCGTGCTGATCCTCGTGATCGCGTTCTCGGGCGTGCCGGGCCACCTCCGCAACGGGAACGGCGACGTCACCTCGCGCATCTTCGCGGGCTTCGCCCTGTGGGTGCGCGACGAGATGGTCTACCCGGTCATGGGCAAGGAAGTGGGGCGCAAGTTCCTGCCGTACCTGCTCACGCTGTTCTTCTTCATCCTGTTCATGAACCTGCTCGGCCTCGTGCCGGGCGCCGCGACGGCGACGGCGAGCGTGTTCGTGACCGCGGGCCTCGCGATCCTGACGTTCCTCGTCATGTTCTTCGGCGGCATGGCCGCGCAGGGTCCGGTCGCCTACTGGAAGAACCTCGTTCCCCACGTGCCGGTCCTGATCTGGCCCATCATGTTCGTGGTGGAGTTCGTCGGGATCCTCGTGAAGCCGTTCGCGCTCATGATCCGCCTCTTCGCGAACATGACCGGCGGGCACATGGTGGTCCTGTCCTTCATGGGCCTGATCTTCGTGGCCGCGCGACCGGAGCTCCTGGGCGCCATCGGCGCCTACGCCACGAGCCCCCTCCTCGTGGGCTTCGGCGTCTTCATCATGATCATCGAGTCGTTCGTCGCGCTGCTCCAGGCGTACGTCTTCACGATGCTCTCGATCCTGTTCATCCAGGCTTCGATCCACCCCGAACACTAGTCCCCAGTCCGCGGCGCCTGCGCCGCGGACCACCAGCAACAAGACCGACTCGACCGACGCTCCCGGGGCTCCCCCCGAACGTCGCACTCTCCCCAGAACCCCTCGGGCAACAGCCCGTCTCCCCACTAGAAACGGACTCTTCTCATGATCGCTGAAGGACAAGAAATCGCTCGCCTCGGTGCCGGTCTCGGTGCCGGTCTCGCCGTCCTCGGTGCCGGCCTCGGCATCGGCCGCATCGGTGGCTCGGGCGCCGAAGCCATCGCTCGTCAGCCGGAAGCGGCCGACGCCATCAAGGGCAACTCGATCATCATGGCCGCGCTCATCGAAGGCGTGGCCCTCTTCGCGATCGTCATCACGCTCCTGATCATGATCCTCTGATCCAGGCCGGGCGCAGCGGCCGGCGCAGGCGCGCCGGCTCTGCGTCCGATCCCGGACGAAGGCCACTGCTCCATGTTCCACCTCCCGATCCTGCTCGCGTCCGAAGGCGGCGGATTCAATCCGCTCGACCTGAACGGCATCGGCGGCACGTTCTGGACCCTCGTCATCTTCGCGATCGCGCTCCTGCCGATCTGGAAGCTGGTGATGGGCCCGGTCACGCGCGCGCTCGAAGCCCGCGACGAAGCGGCGGCCGCCGGGCTCGCCGCGGCACAGAAGGCCAGCGAAGAAGCTCAGAACGCCCGCGCGGCGGTCGAGTCCAAGCTGCGCGACGCCCAGGTCGAGGCCTCGAAGATCCTCGACGCCGCCCGCGGGCGCGCCGAGGTCGTCGAGCGCGAGCTCAAGGAGACCGCGGGCCGCGAGGCCCAGGCCCTCCTCACGCGCGCGAAGTCGGAGATCAAGGCCGAGCAGGACAAGGCACTGGCCGCGATCCGCACGCAGGTCGTCGAGGTCTCGATGAACGCCGCGAGCCAGGTGCTCAAGCGGCGCGTCGATTCCGCGGACGATCGGCGCCTCGTCGAGGAGATGGTCGCTGGCGCGTCCAGCGGCACTGCCCCGAAGGGCCGGACGTCGTGATCGTCGACGCCGTCACCGCGCGCTGGGCGGGCGCTCTGTACGGCCTCGCGGCCAAGCAGGGCGTTCTGTCGACCGTCGTCGCGGACGTCGAACGTCTCGGCGTCGAGTTCGCGCGACCCGAAGTCCGCCGCGTGCTGCAGAACCCGCGCATCGACGCCGCGACGCGTCGCGGAGCGGTCGCGGCCTGTCTGCGCGGCGCGCACGTCCTGACGCAGAACTTCGTCGGTCTCGCGCTCGATCGCGGGCGCGAAGAGGTGCTCGTGGGCCTCTCGGCCGCGTTCCGCCGGCGGATCCTCCTCGATGCGGGGCAGGTCGAGGGGTTCGTGGAGACCGCGCGTCCCATCGACCCGGCCGACCTGGCTCGGGTCGCCTCCGACTTCGGCCGCCTGCTCGGGCAGAAGTTGATCCTGAAGAACCGCGTCGTCCCCGAACTCATCGGCGGCGCACGCGTCATCGCGGGGAACCGCATGCTCGACGGGAGCGTCTCGGGACGCCTCGAAGGGCTGCGCCGCCGCCTGCAAGAAGTCCAGCTGCCGGGCTGACGCGTCCGTCCCGACGCCGCCCGAACCCTCCGATACCCACCGAATCCGAACGGAAACAACGAGATGGAACTGCGACCCGCCGAAGTGACCTCGATCCTCGAGAAGGAAATCGAGAAGTACAAGGGCGAGACGTCGATGCAGAGCATCGGCACCGTGCTGTCCGTCGGCGACGGCGTGGCACGCGTCTACGGCCTCGACGACTGCGTCATGAACGAGCTGCTCGAGTTCCCGAACGGGGTCCGCGGCGTCGCGCTGAACCTCGAAGAGGACAACGTGGGCTGCGTGCTCCTCGGGGACGCGACGAAGGTCAAGGAGGGCGACACGGTGCGCTCGACGGGCCGCGTCATCTCGGTGCCCACGGGCGACAAGCTCCTCGGGCGCGTCGTGAACGGACTGGGCGACCCGATCGACGGCAAGGGCACGCTCGGCACGACGGAATCCGACCTGCGGCCGATCGAATCGCCCGCCCCGTCCGTCGTCGAGCGCGAGCCGGTCAAGGAGCCGCTCCAGACGGGCATCAAGGCCATCGACGCCATGATCCCGATCGGTCGCGGTCAGCGCGAGCTCATCATCGGCGACCGTCAGACGGGCAAGACCGCCCTCTGCATCGACACGATCATCAACCAGAAGACGACGGCCGGCGGGGATCCGAAGGACCCCGAGCAGGTGATCTGCATCTACGTCGCCGTCGGCCAGAAGCAGTCCACGATCGTCGACGTGCAGCGCCGCCTCGAGAAGGCCGGCGCGATGCCCTACACGATCATCGTGGCCGCGTCCGCGAACGACGAAGCCTCCCTGCAGTACCTGGCGTGCTACGCCGGCGTCGCGATGGGCGAGCGCTTCCGCGACGAGGGCCGTCACGTCGTCATCTTCTACGACGACCTCTACAAGCAGGCGCTCGCCTACCGCCAGGTCATGCTGCTCCTGCGCCGTCCGCCGGGCCGCGAGGCCTTCCCGGGCGACGTGTTCAACCTGCACAGCCGTCTGCTCGAGCGCGCGGCGAAGATCTCGCGGGACGCCCCGAAGATCAACCCGCGCTACAAGAAGGGCGGCGGATCGATCACCGCGCTGCCGATCGTCGAGACGCAGGAAGGCGACGTCGCCGCGTACATCCCGACGAACGTGATCTCGATCACGGACGGCCAGATCTTCCTCGAGTCGGCCCTCTTCAACGCCGGCATCCGACCGGCCGTCAACGCCGGCATCTCGGTGTCGCGCGTCGGCGGCTCGGCGCAGATCTCGGCCATGAAGAAGATCGCCGGCGGCCTGCGCCTGGGCCTCGCGAGCTACCGTGCTCTGGCGGCCTTCGCGCAGTTCGGTTCCGACCTCGACAAGGCGACCCAGCAGGAGCTCACGCGGGGCGAGCGCCTCACGGAGATCCTGAAGCAGGGGCAGTACGTCCCGATGCCGGTCGAGCAGCAGATCCTGATCATCTACGTCGCCAACGCCGGCCGTCTCGATGACGTGCCCGCGCGGCGCGTTCCCGAGGTCGAGAAGGCCTACCTGCGCGCGATGGGCGAGCAGCACCCCGAGGTGGCCGAGGAGATCAAGAAGACGAAGAACGTCTCCGACGCCGGCCGCGCCGCGATGGACAAGGTCATCGCCGCGGTGAAGATCCAACTGAACACGACTCCTTCGAAGACCGCGGCCAAGGCCTGATCGGTCGCAGGACCCGCCATGGCAACCATTCGCGAGCTCCGGGGCCGGATCAAGTCGATCAACAACATCCGGCAGATCACCCGCGCCATGGAGATGGTCGCGACGACGAAGCTGCGTCGCTTCCAGGACAAGGCCGTCGCGTCACGGCCGTACTCGCGCGAGATCACCGGCCTCCTGGCACGCATGGCCGGTCTGCTGGGCGAGGAGACGCAGGGGCGACCGCTGTTCAACGCGGGCGCCGGAACGCGGATCGCGGTGCTGCTCGTCAGCTCGGACGGCGGCCTGTGCGGGCCCTACAACGCGAACGTCTTCAAGGCGCTCGAGATCTGGCTGCGCGCGAATCCCAACCGCGATGTGGACTACTTCGTCATCGGTCGGAAGGGCTTCCAGTACTTGACGCGCCGCGGGCGGAGCATCGTCTCGTACCTCTCCGACCCCCCGCTGGAAAAGGTCGACTACCGCGCCGCGGCACGCACGTCCGCGATCCTGGTCGAGGCCTTCCAGTCCGGGAAGTACGAGCGGGTCGTGGGTTTCTACACGGCCTTCGAGTCGGCCGTGAAGCACGTCCCGACGCGCATGGACTTCCTGCCGATCCAGTCGGTGGCTCCGGCGCCGGGCGAGGGTCAAGGCGCGGGCGGCGACCTGATCCTGGTGCCCGACGCGCAGACGATCTTCGACGCCATCGTGCCGCGCTACCTCGAGACGCGGATCTTCAACGCGCTGCTCGAGTCGATCACGAGCGAGTACGCCAGCCGGCGCATCTCCATGAAGAACGCGACCGACGCGGCCCGCACGATGGGGAACGCGCTGCGCAAGATCTACAACCGGAAGCGCCAAGAGAGCATCACCAAGGAACTGCTCGACATCGTCGGCGGCGCCGAGGCGCTGCGCTGACGCGGCGTACCCCATCACGACCACTCCCGACCAGCACGACACGCACACCGAAGCGCCCAGCGCGAACTCAGCGCACCCGCGCGAACGATTCGAGAGACTCCCATGACGACGACGCTCACGAAGGAAAGCACCGGCACGATCGCCCAGATCTTCGGACCCGTGTTGGACGTGCGGTTCCCGCCCGGCAAGTTGCCGGCGATCTACACGGCACTCTTCGTCAAGGGGCCCCCGGGCTGCGAAGACCTCACGCTCGAGGTCTCCCAGCACCTCGGCAACGACGTCGCGCGCTGCGTCGCCATGGCCTCCACCGACGGATTCCGTCGGGGGATGAGCGTGCTCGACACGGGCGCGCCGATCTCGGTGCCCGTCGGTGAGCGCACGAAGGGTCGGCTCTTCAACCTGCTCGGTGTCCCGCTCGACACGGTCGCGAAGGGCGCCCTCGCCGCCGGCGAGACCTGGCCGATCCACCGGCCGGCGCCGAAGTTCGAGGAGCAGGAGGCGATCTCCGAGGTCTTCGAGACGGGCCTCAAGGTCGTCGACCTGCTGTGCCCCTTCGCGAAGGGCGGCAAGATCGGCCTCTTCGGCGGCGCCGGCGTCGGCAAGACGGTGCTCATCCAGGAGTTGATCCGCATCACCGCCGTCGAGAAGGGCGGCTTCTCGGTCTTCTGCGGCGTCGGCGAGCGCACGCGCGAGGGCAACGACCTCTGGCTCGAGATGAGCGAGGCCCAGTACAAGACGCCCGATGGCAAGACGGCCAGCGTCATCGACAACGCCGTGCTGGTCTTCGGCCAGATGAACGAGCCGCCGGGCGCGCGCCTGCGCGTGGCGCTTTCCGGCCTGACGATGGCCGAGTACTTCCGCGACACGAAGGGCCAGGACGTCCTCCTGTTCGTGGACAACATCTTCCGCTTCGTGCAGGCCGGCTCCGAGGTGTCCGCGCTCCTCGGGCGCATGCCCAGCGCCGTGGGTTACCAGCCCACGATGGCCAGCGAGATGGGCGCTCTCCAGGAGCGCATCACGTCCACGAAGAAGGGCTCGGTCACGTCGATGCAGGCCGTGTACGTGCCGGCCGACGACATCACCGACCCCGCGCCGGTGGCGACGTTCGCGCACCTCGACTCGACGATCATCCTGGACCGCGCGATCGCCGAGCTGGGCATCTACCCGGCCGTCGATCCGCTGAAGTCGACGTCGCGCATGCTCGATCCGCTGGTCGTGGGCGAGGAGCACTACCACGTGGCGCGCGAGGCGCAGCGACTCCTGCAGCGCTACGCCGACCTGAAGGACATCATCGCGATCCTGGGCGCCGAGGAGCTCTCCGAGGACGACAAGCGCGTCGTCCTCCGTGCGCGCCGCATCCAGCGCTTCTTCTCGCAGCCGTTCTTCGTGGCCGAGCAGTTCACGGGCACGCCGGGCGTCTTCGTCCCGCGCGCCGAGACCGTGCGCGGTTTCAAGGAGATCATCGAAGGCAAGCACGACGACCTGCCCGAGGGCGCGTTCATGTACGTCGGCTCGATCGACCAGGCCATCGAGAAGGCCGCCAAGATGCAGGGCGGCGACACGGCCAAGGCTCCGGCCGCGGCCCCGGCGGCCGCGAAGGCTCCCGCCGCCGAGAAGAAGCACTGATCCATGGCGACGCTCACCCTGCGCGTCATCACCCCGGCCCGCATCGCGCTCGACCAGCAGGTCGACGCGGTGCGCCTGGAGGCTCTCGACGGCTCCCTGGGCGTGCTGCCGCGGCATGCGCCGATGGTCGCGGCCCTCGACGCGGGGCTCCTGCGCTACCGGTCCGCCGGGGTGGAGCAGGTCCTCTTCTGCGCGGGCGGCTTCGCCGAGGTCCACGGCGAGACCCTGCGAGTCGTCACCCAGGCCTCCGAGACCCCCGGTCAGATCGACGAGGCTCGCGCACGGGCGTCCGAGAAGCGTGCCCGCGCGCGAATCGACGAGGCGCGCGCGCCGGGAACGGCCCCGGTCGACATCGTGCGCGCCGAAGCGAGCCTCCGTCGCGCGCTTCTCCGGCTGCAGGCGAAGGGCTACGCTGCCGGCGGTTGATCCCGCCCCCGGGGCGCTCTGGCGCCGCGGCCCGAACCCCGCGGGCGCGTTCGCGCGCTCGAGCCGGCCCTCCTCCGTCGGAGGGCCCAAGCCCGGGGCACCTTCCTGCCGATCCCTCCGGGGATGACACCCACAGCACGCCTCGTGAGTTCCGCCCTGCACGCTTCCGCCGTCCAAGCCACCACCGACTGGCGCCGTACCCACACCTGTGGTGACTTGCGCGCGTCGCACGTCGGTTCCACCGTGACACTGAACGGCTGGGTCGCCGCGCGGCGCGACCACGGCGGGATCTACTTCGTCGACCTGCGCGACCGCTACGGGATCACCCAGGTCGTCCTCGGCACCGAACTCGCCGACGCGGTGAAGCTCGGCCCCGAGTTCACGATCTCCGTCCGGGGCAAGGTCATCGCGCGGGACGCCGCGAACGTGAATCCGGACCGTCCGACGGGCGCCGTCGAAGTGGTCGCCGACCGCCTCGAGATCCTGTCGCGCTCGAAGACGCCGCCCTTCCCGATCGACGGAGAGGAGGAGGTCTCGCTCGAGACGCGCCTCAAGTACCGGTACCTCGACCTGCGCCGCGCGGGGATGCGCGGGAACCTGGTGCACCGCTCGCGCTTCATCCACGCGATGCGTTCCGCGTTCCTGCGGCAGAACTTCGTCGAGGTCGAGACGCCGATCCTCACCAAGGCGACTCCGGAGGGAGCGCGCGACTACCTCGTCCCGAGCCGCGTGCATCCGGGCGAGTTCTACGCACTCCCGCAGTCGCCGCAGATCTTCAAGCAGATCCTCATGGTCGCGGGACTCGACCGCTACTTCCAGGTCGCGCGCTGCTTCCGCGACGAGGACCTGCGCGCCGACCGCCAGCCCGAGTTCACACAGCTCGACATGGAGATGTCCTTCGTCGAGGAGGACGACATCTTCCGCACGTGGGAGCAGGTGCTCCACGAGACGTTCCGCGACGCGATGGGCGTCGAGGTCGCGATCCCGTTCCCGCGGATGAGCTGGCTGGACGCGATGGAACGCTACGGCGTGGACAAGCCCGACGTGCGCTTCGGGCTGGAACTGCGCGACGCGGGCGCGTGGGCGAAGACCTGCGAGTTCGGACTGTTCCGCGACGCGATCGCGAACGGCGGACGCGTGAAGGCTCTCGTCGTGCCGCCGAGCCACGAGCTCTCGCGCAAGGACGTCGAGGACGGACTGACGGGGATCGCCAAGTCGGCCGGTGCCGGCGGACTCGCCTGGTGGAAGGCCGGCAAGGAAGGTGGCGTCGGTCCGCTCGCGCGCTTCTGCAAGGGAGAGGCGGCGGCGGCCCTGATGACGGCGATCGGGGCGAACGAAGGTGACATGTGCCTCTTCGCCGCCGGCGCCCGCAACACCGTGTGGAAGGTGCTGGGCGAGATCCGGAACCACCTCGGGAAGCGCTTCGGCCTGGTGAAGCCCGGCACGTGGAGCTTCACCTGGGTCACGCAGTTCCCGATGTTCGAGTGGGACGCGGATTCGAAGCGTTGGTTCTCGGCGCACCATCCCTTCACGGCGCCGGTCGAGTGGGACCTGGGCGGGGCGGACGTGGACGCGTCGAGCCCCAAGCTCGGCGACCTCTTCTCCCGCGCCTACGACCTCGTGATGAACGGCTGGGAACTCGGCTCGGGCTCGGTCCGCATCCACAAGAGCGACGTCCAGCAGCGCATCTTCACGATCCTCGGGATCGGCCCCGAGGAGCAGGAGCGCAAGTTCGGGGGCCTGCTCGAGGCGCTGTCCTACGGCGCGCCGCCGCACGCCGGGTTCGCGATCGGCCTCGACCGGTTGACCGCGCTCTCCATGGGCCTGGACAACATCCGGGACATGATCGCCTTCCCGAAGACCGCTTCGGCGACCGACCTCATGTGCGACGCACCGTCCATCGTGGACCCGGCTCAGCTGGCGGAAGTCCACATCCGCACGACGCTGCCGGCCGCGAAGGCGCCCGCCACCGCTGCCCCGGCCGCCCCGCCGAAGCAACCTTGACGGTCGCGGTCCGCATCGACCAGGGCAATCCGAGCGGCCCCGCCGCGGGCGGGGACGGATCCGCCCCGGTCGGGGGCGTCCGAACTGGCGCGTTCGGCGCGCCTCTCCTATCTTCCCAGGGGATGGAACCTCGTCTCGGCACGCCGGCCGACGGGTTCGCGTCCCACAACTTCTACCGTCGATTCCCGACGATTCCGTTCTCAGACCGACCAGGAGCCGAGTGACCCAAGCCGACTATCGTTTCAACCGCCAGATCCGGATCCCCGAGGTCCGACTGATCGATCAAACCGGCGCTCAGATCGGCGTCGTGCCGACGCTCGACGCCATGCGCCGCGCGGAGGAGGTCGGCCTCGACCTCGTCGAGGTGTCGCCCAACGAGCGCCCGCCCGTGTGCCGCATCATGGACTACGGCAAGTTCAAGTATGCGCAGCGGAAGAAGGAGCGCGGCACGCACGCCAAGGCGAGCCTCCTCAAGGAGCTGCGCGTGCGGCCGGCCATCGACGAGCACGATCTGTCGTACCGCCTCGACCAGGGCCGCAAGTTCCTCGAGGACGGCCACAAGGTCCAGGTCGTCTGCATCTTCCGGGGGCGCCAGATGGCGCACCCCGAGCACGGCTACGAGGTCATGCGCAAGGTCGCGAACACGCTGGGCGACATCAGCAAGGTGGAATCGCCGGCCAAGCTCATGGGCCGACGGATGACCATGTTGCTCGCGCACAAGTAGCTCCGCGGACGGACGCCGCTCGGGCAGTTCGGCCGCTCGTCGACCTGCACCCGGACGTCCGGGTGCAGGACGCTGGGCTGCGCGCGGTCGACCGAGACGCGGACAGGGCCCCCCCCGCCCCGCTGGAAATCGACGCGGCCCGCGGAACCTCTCGGTTCCGCGGGCCGCGCCCGTCCTTGCTTGGCGCCAGGGCGCCAGGCCCGCGATCACTTGCCCGAAGCCGCCGCGCGCGCGCGCGTCATCAGCATCGTGCGCAGCTCGGCGAACTGCTCGGGCGTGATGCGCCCGCCGTCGACCGCCGTCTTGAGTTGCTCGAGGCGCTCGGCGACCTTCTTGGCCATCTCTTCGCCGCTCGTGGAGCGGACGGCCGAGGTGATGTCGTCGTAGTCGACCTTCGTGGCCTTCTTGGCCATGGCCTTCTTCTCGAGCGCGCGGACGGCGAACACCGTGCGGTACTCGGCGACGCAGTCCCCGAGCGGCGACACGTCCGCGTCCTTGAGGGCCGTGGCTTCCTTGGCGCGCTTCTCGATCGCTTCGAGGGCGGCCTTGGCGCGCGCCGTGATCGCGTCGAGTTCCGGGTTGCCGTCCTTGGCCGAGGCGGCGCGGGCCGTCCAGGCGTCGAGGAAGCCCTGGTACTCGGCGCGGGTGTACTTGCCGGCCAGCGCGGCCGTCTTCAGGCGGCCGAGCGCGATCTCGAGGTCCATGTCGACCAGGCTGTCGCGCAGGGCATCGAACTCGACGGCGTCCACGGCGCCGGCGCGGGCGCGGGTCTCGATGTCCTCGATGCGGGCGGCGGCGCGCTGGCGCAGCGGGGCGAGGCTCGGGACGGCCGTCTCGTGCTCCTTGGCGGCGGCCGTGAGCTGGTCGACCACGCGCTGGTAGTCCTCACGCGTCGCGCCACGGGCGACGGCCTTCTTCTGGAGTTCCTCGATCGCCGCGTTGAAGCGCGCGCGCAGGTTCGGGGTCTGCTCGCCGGCCGTGGTGGCGCGGGCGGGAGCGGCGACCACGGTCGTAGCCGTGGCGGGGAGGGCGGCCAGGGCGGCCAACAGAGTCAGGGATGCGGTGGTGAGCTTCATGGAGAAATGGGTACGCGGGCTTGGATCCGGGGTGCGAGCGGGGATCGTCCGCGCGGCGTGAGGAATCGTGGGATGGGTGGCCGGAGTGGATCGCATCGCTCGCAAGTCCGCGGGCCGCTCCGGTGTCAGGAAAGGGTAGGGAGACCGGCTGGTCTCCGCAAACCCACACGCGGAGAGCGAGACCCGTGCCGATCCGAAGCGAACGCCGGGGGCGCGCTTCGGGGCCGACCGTCCCCGGAATAGGACGCGTCCGTGACCCCCGGAGGGGGATCCCCGCTGGCTGCGGGGCTCCGGCCCCAGAACGCCGCCGCCCGGCCGGTCCGAGGACCGACCGGGCGGCGGGGGAGTCGGGGCGGCTCGGCCCCGACCCAGCGATCACTTCGGCGAGGCCGCCGCGCGGGCGCGGACCATGAGCATGTCGCGCAGGACGACGAACTTCTCACGCGCGATCGTGCCGGCCTTGATGGCGGCGCGGATCTCGTCCAGCTGCATGTTGACCTTCTTGACCAGGTCGGCCGATTCCGTGGCCGGAACCGGGACGTGCTTGGCGATGTCGGCCACGTCGGCGAAGTCGGCTTCGATCGCCTTCTTCTCCAGGCCGCGCTTCTCGAGGCGGGTCAGGACGTTCGACACGCGCACTTCGGTCGCGATGTCGGTCGCCGTCTGGAAGTCCTTCTCGACGAGCGGGCCGGCCTTGGCCTTGACCATGAGCGCGTCGATCTCGGCGCGCAGGCGCGGAACGATCGCGTCGATCTCGGGGTTCCAGGACTTGGCCGCGTCGGCGCGGGCGGTCAGGGTGGCGAAGATCGCGTCCCAGTCCGTCCGGCTGGGCTGGCGCGCCTTGATGTTCGACTTGAGGCGCGCGATCGTGTACTCGAGCTCGGCGTCGATCGCGGCGTCCTTGAGGAGGTCGAGCTCCAGGAGCTCGTACATCTTCGTCTGGGCCAGGATCTCGAGCTCGGCGATGCGCGAGAGGATGCGCTCGCCCGTGAACACGGTCGGAGCCGGGACTTCGTACGCGGCGGCCGCGGCCTTCATCTCGTCGACGACCTTCTGGTAGTCGGCGCGCGTCGCGTTGCGGGCCTCGGCCTTGACGCGCAGGGCGTCGACGGCCGCGTTGAAGCGCGGACGCAGGGTCGGGACCGCGGTCGGGGCGGGCGCCGCGACCTGCGTCGGCGTGGCCGAGACGGCCGGGGCGACGCACACGGGGAGGAGAGCGAGCAGGGCGAACTGGATCTTCATGGGTTTCGTTTCGTCTCCGGTCCAGGGGCGGCGTGGAACGGGGGATGCGGGCTTGCGGGAACGGGACAAGGACGGTCGGGGTCGAATGCGCGCGCGCCGCATTCGAGACCGGGTCGCCCGGGGGGAGGGCGCAGAATACGTCGTCCCCAAGGGACCCGGCAATCCGACTTCTGGGCCCCCGAGATCCGGGAGGGGGTGGACCGAACGCCCAGGGCCCGTTCAGGGCCGGCTGGACGGGGTTTTTCCCAAGGGCGAGACGCCGACCGGCAGGTGCGCCCGCAGAAAGGCCGCCAGCCGCTCGTGGTCGGCCCCGCGCGGGTGGGTCTTGCGCCAGACGATCGCCATGCGCCGCCCCGGCGCCCGTCCGGCGAAGGGCCGGACCACGACGCGGGAACGCGCCTCCTCGTCGTCGGCGAGGGCGAGCCGCGGCAGCAAGGTGACGCCCATGCCGGCCGCGACCATGTGCCGCAGGGTCTCGATGCTCGTGGCGCGGAAGTCCACGCCTTCGCTCGGCGCGGCCCCCGAGGCGCGGCAGATCGAGAGCGCCTGATCGCGAAGGCAGTGACCTTCGTCGAGGAGCAGCACGCGCTCGCCTTCGAGTTCCGCCTCGGTCACGGACTTGCGCGCCGCGAGCGGGTGCTGCGCCGGCGCAACCAGCAGGAACGGCTCCTCGAAGATCGGAGCGACGGCGAACGGTCCGGGCGGCACGGGCAGCGCCAGGATGCCGGCGTCGAGCTGGTGGTGCGCGATCTCGTCCACCATGTCGGAGGTCTTCAGCTCGCGGAACACGAGCGAGAGCTTCGGGAACTCGCGCGCAAGGAGGGGCGCGACGCGCGGCAGCAGGTAGGGACCGAGCGTCGGGATCATGCCCAAACGCAGCGTTCCGGACAGCGGCTCGCGGCCGCGCCCGGCGAGGTCGACGATGCGCTGCATCGCGTCGAGGACCGCGCGTGCCGCCTCGGCCACCTCCGCCCCGGTCGCCGTGGGGGCGACGCCCTTCGGCGATCGCTCGAAGAGCTTCACCCGCAGCGTGGTCTCGACCTTCTTCAACGCGGCCGACAGGGTGGGTTGCGTGATGTGGCACGAGGCCGCCGCGCGACCGAAATGCCGGTGCTCGGCCAGGGCCACGACGTAGCGCAGCTCGGCCAGGGTGATCGCGGTGACGTCGACGGGGGCCACGGGGCGCCATCCAAGCACGCCCGCGGCGGAGTGCAAGCACCCAGACCGGTCCAGGGCCTTCCCGACGATCGACGCGCTCGATCGTCCCGATGCGCGCATCCGATTCGTAGTCGAGGCCGAACCGACCGATGCTTCTCCCGTGCCGTGGCCCCTCCAGGAACGGGAGGCGCCCGTGTGGGCGCCGGGAGCGGGCCGCGGCATCACCCTCGAACACCGCTACGAAAACCACCGTCCTCCCCAGCGCGGGAGGAGAAGGATCGATCCCATGTTGACCGTCGGAGACAAGCTGCCCCAGTTCGACCTGACCGCCTGCGTCAGCCTCGAGAAGGGCAAGGAGTTCAAGCAGATCACCAACCAGACGAACAAGGGCAAGTGGCTCGTCCTGTTCTTCTGGCCCAAGGACTTCACGTTCGTGTGCCCGACCGAGATCGCCGAGTTCGACAAGGCGTCGCCGAAGTTCGGCGAGCGCGACGCGGTCGTGATCGGCGGCAGCACGGACAACGAGTTCAGCCACCTCGCGTGGCGCAACGACCACAAGGACCTGAAGGGCCTCAAGATCCCGATGGTCCACGTGAGCCCCAAGTTCGCCAAAGAACTCGGCATCCTGCACGGCAAGGCCCAGGTCGCCCTGCGCGCCACGTTCCTCGTCGACCCCGAGGGCGTGATCCGCTTCGTGTCGGTCAACGACCTGTCCGTCGGCCGCAACGTGGACGAGGTCCTGCGCACGCTCGACGCCCTCCAGACGGACGAGCTGTGCCCGTGCAACTGGAAGCCGGGCGAGAAGACGCTGCAGACGGCCTGATCGCCGCCTGCGGTTCTCGAGGCCGCGGGCGTCCCGACACTCTCTCCGGGGCGTCCGCGGCTGTTTCCTGTCCGACGAGAGACCGACGAGCGCAAGACGCCAGGGATGCGCCGCGAACCGCGCGCTCGCCCACGGACCCTCCGCGCACCTGACACGCACACCCGACCGCCGACACCTCCGAGATCCCGCCATGGACCACGTGAAGAACCTCGCGTCCTCGATCCCCGACGCCGCGAAGGACATCCGCCTCAACCTGCAGAACGTGCTCGGCGACGGCAGCCTCTCCGAGGAGCAGCGCCTCGGCATCGCGCTGGCCTGCGCGTACGTGTCGCGCAACCCCCGGCTCCTCGAGGCGCTCCTGCAAGACGCCGCGAAGCTCGCCCCGGCGTGGACCGAGGACGCCAAGGCCGCCGCCGCGCTGATGGCGATGAACAACGTCTTCTACCGCTTCCGGCACATGATCGGGAAGCCGGCCTACAGCTCGATGCCGGCGCGGCTCCGCATGCAGCGCCTGTCGCAGCCGCAGACGTCGAAGCTCGACTTCGAGCTCATGTGCATCGCGGTCTCGGCCATCCACGGCTGCGAGATGTGCGTGCGGAGCCACGAGCACTCCCTGATGGAGCTGGGCGCCAGCGAGGCCCAGGTCTTCGACGCCGTCCGGATCGGGGCGGTCGTCTACTCCGGCGCCATCGGCCTCGAGCTGGAACCGCAGGGCTCGGCGACCGAGTCGCCCTGAGGCCCTCCCAGGCCGTTTCGTCGATCGGCCTCCCCCCCGCGCCCGGGATCTCCGACAGGAGGTTCCGGGCGCCGTCTTGCACCGGGCGGGCGCCCCGTTATCCTTCTTCCTCCCCAAGCCCGGGGCGGCGCCGCGCGCGCTGCACCCAGGCCCCCGCGAGCGGCACAGGCATGCCAGTGACCGGGGAGTCGTGAAACCAGCCACGAGGACGTCCGATGCCCAAGATGAAGTCGAAGGGAGCGGTCAAGAAACGCTTCCGCATGAGCAAGAATGGCAAGGCCATCTGCTCGAAGCCCGGCCGAGGCCACATGCACGCGCCGTACAACGGCGAGACCGGCCGCAAGCTGCGCCGGCGCATGGTGCTCAACAAGACCTGGTCGATCCTCATCGGCCGGATGATGGAGCCCTGATCCATGGTGCGCGTCACGATGGGCGCCCCCCGGCGCCAGAAGAAGAACCGGTACTTCAAGCAGGCCAAGGGCTTCCGCGGCGGTCGTTCGACCCTGTGGCGGACCGTTCGCGAGACCTTGCTGCGCGCCTGGGCCTTCTCCCAGCGCGACCGCCGCGCCAAGAAGCGCACGTTCCGCCGCCTGTGGATCACCCGCGTCAACGCGGCGGCCCGCGCGCGCGGCATGAGCTACTCGCAGTTCATCGACGGCCTGAAGAAGGCCAACGTGCTGCTCGACCGCAAGCAACTGTCCGAGATCGCCATCCACGATCCGGCGGCCTTCGACGCGCTGGTCAAGGAAGCCGCCTCGGCGCGCAAGTGACCGCGAACCCGTCCGGGTGACCGGACTCCTCGCGCCGCCCCGGTTCCCCCGGGGCGGTCGCGTTTCTAGGCTCTGCATCCGTGACCACGAGCACCGACCCGAACTCTCCCCTCAGCCTGGCGCTGGCGCAGCTGCGCGGCGCCGCCGACCTCGAAGCCCTGAAGGCGCTCGAGCGCGACCTCTTGGGCAAGAGCGGCCCGGCGGGCCAGATCCTGGCGTCGATCCCGACGCTGCCGCCCGAGGAGCGCAAGAGCGCCGGCGCGCGCGCCAACGAGATCAAGCGCGCGCTCGAGGAGGCGCTCTCGGCGCGCAAGCGCGAGCTGGAAGACGTCGCGCTCGCGGCGGAGCGCACGGGAGGCGACTTCGACGCCACGCTGCCGCCGGCGCCGCTCGAGCGCGGCGGATTGCACCCGGTCACGCGCGTCGTGCGCGACCTCGAGGACCTCTTCACCTCGATGGGCTACACGATCCTCGACGGGCCCGAGGTCGAGCTCGACTGGTACAACTTCGAGGCGCTGAACATCCCGAAGGATCACCCGGCGCGCGACGCGCAGGACACGTTCTACTGCGACCCGGAGGGCCGGGTGGTCCTGCGCACGCACACGTCGCCGGTTCAGATCCGCGCGATGGAGCGCATGAAGCCGCCGTTCCGCGCGATCGTGCCGGGCAAGGTGTTTCGCAACGAGGCCGTGGACGCGAGCCACGAGCACACGTTCCACCAGATGGAGGGGCTCGTCGTCGGGAAGGACGTGTCGGTGGGACACCTCATCGGCGCGATGAAGACGCTCTTGCGCGGCGTCTTCGGGAAGGACATCGAGATCCGTCTGCGGCCGGGGTACTTCCCGTTCGTCGAGCCGGGCTTCGAGCTCGATGCGCGCTGTCCGTTCTGCTCCACGGGTTGCCGTGTGTGCAAGCAGTCGACCTGGATCGAGCTCCTGCCGTGCGGCATGGTCCACCCGAACGTCCTGAAGTCGGGCGGCATCGACCCCGAGCAGTGGACCGGCTTCGCCTTCGGTCTGGGGCTGTCGCGCCTCGTGATGCTGCGCTACGGCATCGACGACGTACGGCACCTCCTGTCGGGCGACCTGCGTTTCCTCGAGCAGTTCTGAGAGCAGCGAAGGACCGACCCCATGAAGATCTCCACGCGCTGGCTCGGAAGGCACGTCGACCTGACCGGCATCTCGCCCAAGCAGATCGCCGAGGCGCTGACCATCCACACGGCCGAGGTCGAGGGCCTCGAACCGTTCCTGCCGCACCTCGGCAAGGTCGTGGTCGGGCACGTGCTCTCGCGCGAAAAGCACCCCGACGCGGACAAGCTGGGCGTGTGCCAGGTCGACGTCGGCGACGGCACGACCCGTCAGATCGTGTGCGGCGCGGCCAACGTCGCGGGCGGACAGCGCGTCGCCGTCGCGCTGCCGGGCGTCGAGCTGCCGGGCGACTTCAAGATCAAGGTCAGCAAGATCCGCGGCGTCGAGAGCCAGGGGATGATCTGCTCCGAGCGCGAACTCGGACTCGGCGACGAGCACGCCGGGATCTGGGTCCTCCCCGAGAGCGTCGCGATCGGGAAGCCCGTCGCCCTGGTGTTGGGCCTCGACGACTGGGTCATCGAGATCGACAACAAGTCGCTCACGCACCGGCCCGACCTGTGGGGCCACCGTGGTGTCGGGATCGAGGTCGCGGCGCTCTTCGGGCGCGAGCTCAAGCGTCTCGACACCTCTCTGCCCGCCAACGCGAGCGGCCCCGTGTTCCCGGTGAGGATCGAGAGCGCGTCGTGCTCGCGCTACGTCGCGCTGCCGATCGACGGCGTGTCGCCGCGCCGGTCGCCCGACTGGCTGCGCGCGCTTCTCTTCGCGGTCGGCCAGCGGCCGATCGACCTCCTCGTCGACCTCTCGAACTTCGTGATGCTCGACATCGGGCAACCGAACCACGTGTTCGACCGCAACGCGTTGTCGAAGGACGGGATCGTCGTTCGCGACGCCCGCCCCGGCGAGCGCATGAAGACGCTCGACGGCGTCGAGCGCGCGCTGGTCCCGAGCGACATGCTCATCTGCTCGGGCGACGCGCCGGTCGCGCTGGCGGGCGTGATGGGCGGCGAGGGCTCCAAGGTCGCGGAAGGGACGCGCTCCCTGCTGCTCGAGGTGGCCACGTTCCAACCCGCGGTCGTGCGCCGCACGTCGCAGCGGCTCGCGCTGCGCACGGATTCGTCGGCGCGTTTCGAGAAGAACCTGGATCCGACGCTGCCCATGCAGGCGGCCGGGCACTTCGTGCGGCTCCTGCGCGAGATCGAGCCTGGCGCGACGCTGCCCTGCCCGCCGACCGACGTCGGTCCGTGGCGCGATCCGGCGCGCACACTCCAAGTGCGGCCCGAGCGCGTGCGTCAGCTGCTCGGCGACGACGTCCCCGACGACGAGGTGGCCGGAATCCTCACGCGCCTCGGCTTCGGCGTCGAGAAGCAGGGCACGGTGCTCGCGGTCCGCGTGCCGAGCGCGCGCGCGACGAAGGACGTCACGATCGAGCAGGACCTGGTGGAGGAGGTCGGCCGCACCCGCGGCTACGCGCGCATCCCCGAGCGCGCGCTGGTCGCCGATATCGCGCCCCCGAAGCGCGACGAGGGCTGGAACCGGCGCATGCTGGCGCGCGCCCTGCAGGATCGACTGGCGGGCGGCGCGCGTTTCCGCGAGACGATCTCGTACTCGTTCGTCGCCGACGATCTGCTGGCGAAGCTCGGGGACGAGAACGAGCCGCACGTGCGCGTGATCAACTCCGGCGTGGAGGGTGCGTCGCGCATCCGGCGCTCCGTGATGCCGTCGCTGCTCGGCCTGCTGGAGCCCAACCGCCGCCGCCGCGACACCGTCGCGCTGTTCGAGGTCGGCAAGGGGTACGTGCCCGAGTGCTCGTCGCCGAAGGGCGAACCCGCGGAAGTGCACGAGCTCGGGATCGTGCTCGCGGCCGCCGCGACGAAGGACGCGCGTTTCGATGCGACCTCGCTCGCACGCCTGCGCGCGAGTGCGCTCGACGCGGTTCGCGCGGCCGGCTTCGCGCAGGTGGTCGAGCGGCCTTTGACGGCCGAAGACGCCCCGCGCTGGGCGCATCCGGTGCGCGGAGTGACCCTGCACGTGGGCGATGCGCGGGTCGGCTTCGTGGCGGAGCTCGAACCGCGCCTGCGCCGCGCTCTGGGACTCGTCGGCGACGTCGACAGCGACGCCGCGGCCGCGCTGATTTCGCTGGACGCGCTGCTCAACGCCGAGCGCAAGCCCGCCGCGTTCCGTTCCCTGCCGAAGTTCCCGGGCGTCAAGGTCGACGTGGCCGTTCTCGTGCCGGCGACGGTGCGCTCGGGCGACCTCGCCGCGGCGCTGGAGAAGTCGGGCAAGGGCCTCGTCGAGGGCGTCGAGCTCTTCGACCTCTACGCCGGCGGCTCGGTCGAGGCCGGCAAGAAGAGCCTGGCCTTCCACGTGCGACTCCTGGCCGCGGACCGCACCCTGACCGAAGAGGACGTCCAGAAGTACCTGTCGCGCGTCGAACGCGCCGTGGGCGAGCTGGGCGGAGCCGTCCGCAAGGCCTGAACGCGGCCGCTGGGGCCTGGGGCGGACGAAGTACGATACTAGGAGCGTCTCCGGCACCCGACCTTGAAGATCGTCCTCGTCAACCCGCCCAGCCCCCCCGAGTTCCGCGTCAGCCGCGGGCTGATGGGGGGCTTCGGCATGGCCGTCAATCCCGGGCTGCTCTACCCGCCGATCGAGCTGGCGCACGTCGCCAGCGTCCTCGAGGCGGCCGGCCACGAGGTGGCGATCCACGACTCGGACGCCGCGGGCGTCGACGTCGAGGGCGCGAAGAAGGCCATCGCCGCTTTCCAGCCGAAGCTCGTGCTGGTCGATTCGAGTTCGACGAGCCTCGACCAGGATCTCGCGCTGTGCCGCGCGCTGCGCGCCGAGCTCGGCATCCCGGTGGCGATCCTCGGATCCCAGGTCACGTACACGCCGGGCGAGATCTTCGAGCGCGACAACGTGGACGCGGTCGTGCGCGGCGAGCCCGAGCTCACGGTGCGCGAGATCGCGGAACGCGTCGCCGCCGGCCGCGACTTGCGCGGCGTCGCGGGCACGAGCTGGCGCGCGCCGGACGGCCAGGTGGTGCACGAGCCCGAGCGCGAGAAGATCGCGAAGCTCGACGACCTGCCGATCCCGGCCCGGCACCTGCTCGACAACCAGGCCTACCGTTTCCCGGGCATCGCGGGGCCGATCACGACGGTCAAGAGCTCGCGCGGTTGTCCGCTGAACTGCTCCTTCTGCGGCTACACGCTGGCGCAGGGACTGCGGTTCCGTTTCCGCAGCCCGGAGCACGTCCTGTCGGAGCTCGTCGACCTGCACCGGAATCACGGGCTCCGGCACGTCGTGTTCCGCGATCCGATCTTCACCACGCGCAAGGATCGCGTCCTGGCGATCTGCGAGGGGATCCGGCGCGAGAACCTCGACCTGGAGTGGCAGTGCGAGACGGCGATCAAGGTCCTCGACCGCGAGCTCATCCAGGCGATGGCCAAGGCCGGACTGCGCCACCTGTCGGTCGGCGTCGAGAGCGGCAACGCCGAGATCCAGCGCAAGCACTGCGGGTCCAAGCTCCTCGACGGCGAGAAGAAGCTCGACGTGGCGCGGTGCGTGGAGGTGTTCGACGCCTGCCGCGACTACGGCGTCGAGTCGCGCGCGTTCTGCATGGTGGGCTTCCCGGAGGAGACGCCGCAGATGGCCGAGGAGACGTTCGCCCTCGTGGAGCGGCTCGACCCGGACCAGGTGCAGTTCTGCGCCGTGACCGCGTACCCCGGCACGCCGCTCTACCAGATCCTGCGTGGCACGCGCGAGTTCGACTATGCCACGATGACCGGGGTCCACGCGCTCGAGGGAAACGAGCACATGACCGCGGCGGAGATCCAGGAGAAGATCAAGCAGGGGTACCGCCGGTTCTACCGTCGGCCCAAGCGGATCGTCCGCGAGCTGCGCAGCCCGGCGCGCTTCGCCGGCAAGGTGGCGCGCTACTTCACCCTGTTCCGCTCGCGCGGCTGAACCCGGCCCGGGAGGGCCGGCTTCGGCCGGACCGCGGTTCCGTCGGGAGCGCCGCGCCGCTACGCTCGCGCGACTCGCACCGGAGTCGCCATGAGCCAGCAGATCGACAACGTCCTCCACGAGAACCGCCACTTCCCGCCCGCGCGCGAGTTCCAGTCGCGCGCGCGCCTCTCGACCGAGGAGGCGTACCAGCGGATGTACCGCGAATCGATCGACCATCCGGAGCGGTTTTGGGGGCGGATCGCGCGCGAGCTGCCCTGGATGCAGCCCTTCGAGAAGGTCCTCGACTGGAGCGGCGCGCCTTTCGCGCAGTGGTTCACGGGTGGCCGGATCAACGCGTCGGCGGTGTGCCTCGACCAGCACGCCCTCGGCCGCCGCGCGGACCAGCGCGCGATCGTGTGGGAGGGCGAGCCGGGCGAGACGCGCACCCTGACCTACGCCGAGCTCCACCTCGAGGTCTGCCGCTTCGCGAACGTGCTGAAGGCGCGCGGGGTCAAGAAAGGCGACCGCGTCGCGATCTACATGCCGATGATCCCCGAGGCGGCGGTGGCGATGCTCGCCTGCGCGCGCATCGGCGCGGCGCACTCGGTCGTGTTCGGCGGGTTCAGCGCGCACGCCCTGCGCGAACGGATCGTCGACGGCGGCTGCACGGCCGTCATCACGGCCGACGGCGGCTGGCGCCGCGGCCAGGTCCTGCCGCTCAAGCCGCAGGTCGACGAGGCTGTAGAGGGCCTGCACGAGGTCCACACGGTCCTCGTCGTCAAGCGCGCCGGCAATCGCGTCGAGTGGCGGGACCGTCGCGACGCCTGGTACCACGAGATGGTCGCCGACGTTTCGACCGAGTGCGCTCCGGAACCGATGGACAGCGAGGACCTCCTGTTCCTGCTGTACACGTCGGGCTCGACGGGCAAGCCGAAGGGCATCGTGCACACGACCGGCGGCTATCTGGTCGGGGCCTACCTCTCGACCCAGTTCGTCTTCGACCTGCGCGAGGGCGATCTCTTCTGGTGCACCGCGGACGTCGGCTGGGTCACGGGCCACAGCTACATCGTCTACGGTCCGCTGTCGAACGGCGCGACGATCCTCATGTACGAGGGGGCGCCGACGACGCCCGATGCCGGGCGTTTCTGGGACATCATCGACCGGCACAAGGTCACGATCTTCTACACCGCGCCCACGGCCATCCGGACGTTCATGCGCCTCGGCGACGACGTGCCGCGGAAGTACGACCTCTCCTCCCTGCGCCTCCTCGGCTCGGTCGGCGAACCGATCAATCCCGAGGCGTGGATGTGGTACCACCGCGAGATCGGCCGCCAGCGCTGCCCGATCGTGGACACTTGGTGGCAGACGGAGACGGGCTCGATCGCGATCACGCCGCTGCCGGGCGTCACGGTCACGCAGCCGGGCTCCGCGACGCGCCCGTTCTTCGGCATCGACGCGGCCGTCGTGGACGACAAGGGGCATGACTTGCCCGCGGACCAGGGCGGATACCTCGTCATCAAGAAGCCCTGGCCGTCCATGCTGCGCGGCATCTGGGGCAATCCCGATCGCTATCGAGAAGGCTACTGGGGCAAGTACGGGAACATGTACTTCGCCGGCGACGGCGCCCGGCGCGACGAGAAGGGGTACTTCTGGATCCTCGGGCGTGTCGACGACGTGCTCAACGTCGCCGGCCACCGACTGTCCACGATGGAGATCGAGAGCGCGCTCGTCAGCCACGAGAAGGTGGCCGAGGCGGCCATCGTCGGCCGTCCCGACGAGGTGATGGGGCAGGCCATCGTGGCGTTCGTGTCCGTCGTGAAGGGCGTCGTCCCGGACGACGCGCTGCGCGAGGCCCTGAAGGAACACGTGGCGCACGAGATCGGCAAGTTGGCGCGTCCGGCCGAGATCCGCTTCAGCGACGCCCTGCCCAAGACGCGCAGCGGGAAGATCATGCGTCGGCTCCTGCGCGACATCGCGGCGGGCGTCGAGACGACGGGCGACACGAGCACGATCGAGGACTTCGCCCTGCTCGCCAAGTTGCGCGGCGACGAGGAATAGGCGCGCGGGCGCACGTTTCGACCCCCATGCACATCGGCAGCCTGCTCGCCCGCGCGGCGCGCCTCCATCCGTCGAACGCGGCGATCGTCGATCGCGGCGTCGTCCTGGACTACGCCGGATTCCACGACCGAGCGGCGCGTCTCGCCGCGTACCTGCGCTCCGTCGGCCTCGCGCCCGGCGATCGCGTCTCGGTCCTGTGCTGGAACCGGCCCGAGTTCCTCGAGGCCTACTTCGCGGGCGCCTTCGCCGGGCTCGTCGTGAACCCGTTGAACGTGCGCCTTTCGGCGGCGGAGCAGGTCGGAGTCCTGCGCGATTGCGGTTCGCGGCACCTCCTGGCGCAGGCCCACTTCGCGCCGCTCGTGGCGGAGATGCTGTCGCTCGGCGCGCCGATCGAGGGCGTCACGTGGATCGCCGGCGCGGCCAACGTCTCCGTCCCGAGCGTCGCGTACGAAGAGGCGCTGCGCTCGTCGACGGACGGATTCACCGCGGCCGAGCCGGCCGGCGACGCGCCCGCGCACCTCTACTACACGAGCGGCACGACGGGCCGGCCGAAGGGCGTGATCCTGACGCACCGAAACGTCGTGACGCACGCGCTCGGGACCCTGGCGGAACTCGGGCTCTCCGAACGCGACACGTGGGCCCACATCGCGCCGCTCTTCCACCTGGCCGACGCCTGGGCGACGTTCGCGATCACGTGGGCCGGCGGGCGGCACGCGCATTTGGAGCGCTTCGAGGCGCGGGCCGCGCTCGACGTCCTCGAGCGCGAGCGGGTCACGCTCACGAACCTGATCCCGACCATGCTGAACCTCATGGTCAAGGACGACACGGCCGGCGCGCGCGACTGGAGCGCCCTGCGCCTGATCCTGTCGGGCGGCGCGCCGATCGCGCCGGACGTGGTGCGCCGGATCGTGGACACGTTCGGCTGCGAGTACGTGCAGACCTACGGCATGACCGAGACGAGCCCGTACCTCACGCTCTCGCTGCTCAAGGAGCACCTGAAGGCCCTCCCGCGCGAGGAGCAGATGCGCTACCGCGCCAAGACGGGCCGCCCGTTCGCGACGATCGACCTGCGCGTCGTCGGGGAGGACGGCCGCGAAGTCCCGCCCGACGAGCGCACGGTCGGCGAGATCCGCGTGCGCGGCGAGACCGTGACCCCGGGCTACTGGAATCGCCCCGAGGAGACGGCCGCGGCCTTCCAGGACGGCTGGCTGAAGACCGGGGACCTGGCCGTGATCGACTCCGAGGGCTACGTGACGATCGTGGACCGCGCGAAGGACATGATCATCACGGGCGGGGAGAAGGTGTACTCGACCGAGGTGGAGAACGTGCTCTACGCCCACCCCGCAGTCTTGGAGGCCGCCGTGTACGGCGCGCCCGATCCGGTGTGGGGCGAGACGGTCCGCGCCGCGCTCGTGCTGCGGCCGGGAACGCAGCTCGACGTGGGGGAGATCCTGGCCTTTTGCCGCGCGCGATTGACGCACTACAAGGCGCCCAAGGGCGTCGATTTCCTGGCGGAACTGCCGCGGACGGGGAGCGGCAAGATCGCGAAGAGACTCCTCCGGGCTCCGCGCTCCGGCCTGGACGGGGCGTGAGCGCGCTCTCACCCGATTTTTCCCACGCTCGATTTGTTCCGGAACAGCTTGTGATTCTGGGAACGTGCATTGTGGTGAATTGAACCGCGTCGAGGCGGTTGCGAGGTTTCCACTCGACGACCTGATTCGCATCGTGCCTCGCCGAGCCCGCCGCGCCGATCCCGACAAGCCCTCCCGCGTGGAGTGGTTCCTGCGTCGCGCGCGCACCCACGTTCCGCTCTCCCGCGCGCCGGGACGGTTGCACGTGGCGCCAGGGTCTCACGCCGTACGTGCCCTCGGGATCCGTCGCTTCCCCTCCCAACGGTTTCCTCCCGCCTGGCAACCCGATGCGCACCCTGAGCCGTCTCCTCGCCGTCGCTGCACTCGTCAGCGGCTTCCTCTTCCCTGAAAGCGCGCTCGCGCAGGACTGCGCGACGAATCCGCCGGTCACCTGCACGCAGGGCAACCAGGTGGACACGGTGTTCGGCAACCCGCCGACGACCGACACGTGCTTCGGTTGTCCGTTCGGGACGCAGGACGGGACCTGGTCGGCCACGTCCACGGGTTACCGCCAGCTGCGGCTGCCGAAGTTCACCCTGGGAGCCGGCGTGTGCGGGTCGCTCATCCAGGCCGAGCTGACGATCACCTACCAGACCCAGACGGTGATCCGGGTCGAGAACCTCGACAACAAGCAGCAGCCCATCCAGGTGGCAGTCAACCTGGAGGGCCGGGTCTTTCCGCTCAATGTGCCCGGCCTCACCTCGTTCATCATTCCGAACAACACGAACCGCTCCTTCGTCCTGCCCGCGTTCGACGGGACCATCGACTTCGGCGGTGCGTCCGGGCGTACCGACACGACCCCCGTGGTCACCAACACGCGCTGCTTCCGCATCACGGATCCGACCCTGCTGGCCGGGTTCATCGCGGGCGGCGGTTCCAACTTCCTGCTCTTCGACCACGCCTCGATCGACAGCAGCGTCGTGAGCGGCCCGGGCAACGTCGCTTCGGCGTTGAACACCGTCGGATTGCTGAGCGCCACGGTCACCTACCGTTCCTGCGTCTGCCAGGTCGTGGCCCAGGACGACACGGCGCGTGTGTGCGTCGGGAACTCGCGGACGATCCCGGTCCTCACGAACGACTCGACGACCTGCGGTGCGCTGAACACGGCCTCGCTGGCCTTCGTGGGGACGCCGCCGGCGGGCTTCACGATCTCGGGCACGAACATCGTCTTCAACGCCACGGGCATCGCGGCCGGCGTCTACGTCGCGACCTACCAGGTCTGCAACAACCAGAACCCGCCCTGCTGCGACACCGCGACCGTCACCGTCACGGTGTGCAACACCGATGCCGTGAACGACACGGGGCGGGTCTGCGCCGGCTCGTCGGTGACGATCCCCGTGCTCGCGAACGACACGACCACCTGCGGCACGCTGAACAACGCCTCGCTGGCCTTCGTGGGGACGCCGCCGGCGGGCTTCACGATCACGGGCACCAGCATCCGCTACTCGAACACGGGCACGCCCAACTCGGGCACGGTCACCGCCACCTACACCATCTGCAACAACGAGACGCCGCCCTGCTGCGACACGGCCACGGTGACGGTCACGATCTGCAACACCGATGCC
>JAPLOF010000061.1 GCA_026692665.1 Planctomycetota bacterium | reverse complement strand
GTCTGCGCGTGGGTCCAGCTCTGGATCGACGTCATGGACCGCCAATCGCGACTCGTCGCGCATCAACTCCGGATCTACCCCGGCCCGGTCGCCGCGTGAACGCTGCCCGCGTCTACGGGCCTTCTTCAACGGGCTGCTAGGCTCAGAACGCGGAGCGCGCCGGGATGGGTCGCCTGGCACGCCCCGACGTGGAACCCGGGAGTCGGCGCACGATGAACATCCTCTTGTGGGTCCTGCAGGTGCTCGCCGCGCTGTTGTACGGAGCATCGGGCGGCATGAAGGTCTTCCTGTTCGACAAGGTCAGCCACGATGTCCGGTCCTTCGATGCGTTGCCGCGAAAGGCCTGGATGGCCCTCGGCATCGTCGAACTCGTCTGCACGGTCGGGTTGATCGTTCCCGCCGCCTTCCACTGGCAACCGATGCTCACCGTCGCCGCCGCCGCGGTCCTCGCGATCGAGAGCCTCGTGTTCATCGGGGTGCACGCCAAGTACCGCGAGATCGCGCCCATCCTTCTGTGCTCCGTGCTGGGCCTCCTGATGGCGTTCATCGCCTACGGGCGGTTGGTCCTGAATCCGATCGTCTGATCGGTGGGCCGCCTGGAGTCTCGCGGTCATGCCAGGCTCAGCGTCGCTGGTCGCGACAGGCCTCGTGCCGGATCGATGTCATCGTGCACAGTGGCCGTCCGTCGGCCGGAGGTTGGTACGCCCGAGTGGATTCGAACTACTGGCCTACGGCTTCGGAGGCGACGGGACGTAGGTGGCAAGCTACGACGGGGCCGAATGTTGCGACGGCGAACGAATCGAGTTGCAGCGCGCGTTGCAGCGTCGCTCGCCAACCGCGAATCAAGACGCGCGAGCGTCGCCCAGTCCGCGCCCGAACGCCTGCATGCGCGCCACAAGCTGTGCCCGCAGTGCTTGCCGCCGTTCCTCATCGAGCCCACGGCCCGTCTTGAGCACGTCCTCGATCACCCGCGAGTGCGGATCGAGGGACTCCGAGAGCAACCGGCGGACCGGCGCGATCACGGGCATCGAGTGAATCCTCGCCACATCCACCCCGAGCAGCATCGCGCCGGCCTCCGAGAACTCCGTCCCCGATGCGATGAGGCGATCCGCGAGTTCGTCATGGATGCGCAACACGTGCTCGCTCGGAAAGTCGTAGTGTCGTGCGATCCAGTCGAAATCCTGGATGTCCTTCGTGACGCCCCTCGTCCTGCGGTCGAGGTACGCGTGCAACTTCAAGAGCGCGAGGCTCGGCAGCGAGGCCACATGGACGAGCAGCCCGCGCTCGACCTCGATCACGTCGCAGTGCACGGCGGCCTCGGCGAACCCGTGCACGGTCATCCGAGTCGCGTCGGGCCAGACGATCTCGCCCGCGCCTGTTTCGAGCCCGCCGAAGGGCACGAGGTCGAGCTGTCGACCCTGCGCGTGCTCCAAGCGGTGTTGTGCTGACGTGGCACGGAAGGGACGTCCGGGCGCATCGAGCAATCGCGCACGGAGCAACTCCCACTCGTGCCACGAGCCCACACGCACCGCGAAGTCCCAGTCCAAAGTCGCTCGAGCGCCGGCGAGCCCGAATCGCTCGTCGAGCCCGAGGACTCGGGCGCCCGCGCCGACGAGGAAGCACGGCTGGGCCGGATGAGGTAGGACCGCGAGGAGGTCGCGCAGCAACGCAAGGTCGGCCGATTGCAGCTTCATCGCCGACGAGCTTCGATGAACTTGGTCCGCAGGCGCTCGGCCACTTCGATCAGACGATCGTCGGGTTGCGTCAAGAGTTCCGCGCGCACCAGTAGCGGATCGGCGGTGCGCGCGCCATCGCCGCGCTCGTCGCCCGGTTCCGCGCCGAAGGCGCGCAACAGGTCCACGTCGCCCTCGCGATCGGGCAGGAGCCCGAGCCGTCGCATGACGTCGTTCGGATCGAGTCCGTCGATGTGCAGCGCCGCGCGTGTGGGTCGCAGCCCTCGCGTGAGCAGGGCCGCCCCGAGCTCTCCTCCGATGCGCACCTGCCCGCTCAGGCCGGCCTCGACGATCCCGTCAGCAAGGGCGTCCAGCTCGGTCCCGGGCCGCCGCCTGCAGGTGCGGAGGAAGAGCTTCGGCCGGAGAGTCTGCAGATAGCCGTCATCCCAGTGCGCGAGCATCGCGGCCGGCTCGAGGAGTTCGACGGCCCCCTGCGTTTTCACCCGGATCCAGCCGCGCTGCTCGAGCTCGCGGAGCGCTCCGCCGACCCCTCCGAGCGCGATGCCCGCGCGCGCGGCCAAGGCACGCTGGGTGCATGCTTCGCCGACGCCTCGCAACAGGACGAAGAGCAGCTTGATGCCCGCCGCGTGCAGGGCGCGACGCGTGCCCGGAGGCGCGGCCTCGGGGCGCTGGCCGCGGACCCAGACGAAGAGGCCTTCCTCCTGGAGGAACGCGTTCCCGGCCGCATCGACGAAGCGGATGTCGAGCTGGCGGAGCCGATCCGCGACCGCCGGCGCGGCGTACGGGGTGAAGAGGATCGCGCGACCCTCCTGTTTCTCGAGATCGCGGATGCGGTGCTGGAGAGCTCCGATGGCCGCCGGCTCGACCCGCGTCTTGTGCTCGACCGGCCAGTCGAGCGCGCCGAACGGCCCCTCCAGGCGGAGCCAGGCGTGAACGGCCCGGAGGTCGCGGCCGGCGCGCCGCCTGGGCGCCGGAGTGAAGGTGCGTGCCTTCAGACCCAGGCCGCGCAGCGTCTCGAGCTGGGGCTCCAAGGTTCGCGCGGTGCGCGCGGTCTGCGGGTGGAGGTGTTTCACGGGGGCGGCGGTGTTCAGAGAATCCTACCGTTCATTTCGGATGAACGCATGGAATTCCTGAACACCGCACCGGGGGTGCTTCCGAGGTCGGCGGGCGGCAGGCCAGGTGCGCGGGTGATCTCCGGCACGGGTGCCCTCGGACATGAGGCGCAGCCCCGGCGCCCCGCTGCAGGTTCCTCGTCCCGGAGACGTGTCGATTCGGCCACGCGCGCCCCGCCCCAGAGCATCCTGGAAGTCGAGCGAGACATCCGCACCCAGCGCCGCGAGACCGCGCTGTCACAAAAAAGCGCCACGATTTGTGACAGACCGAGCGCGTGTGCAACGCGCATGGCCCTCGGATCGCCGAACGAAGCGGACTGAGGTGACCGACTCAGCGCGCGCCTGGGCGCGCTGCCGCGAGCCCTTCCCCGGCCAAAGTGGCACGTTTCTCGCGCCCTGGACACGCGATGACACCAGATGACAGGGGATGTCAGGAGGTGTGGTACGCCCGAGTGGATTCGAACCACTGGCCTACGGCTTCGGAGGCCGTCGCTCTATCCAGCTGAGCTACGGGCGCGTGCTGGGCCGCGGAGTCTAGCACCGCACCCCGGCCTGGAGCAGGCTCGCGGCCCGACGGCCGGGACGACCCCCACCTCGGCCCACCCCGCCACCCAACCCGCGGCCCCCCCCCAGATCCCGCGCGAATCCTGGTTACCTTGCCCAAATTCGCGGCTTGACCTTACCTTGAGACCAGGGGCGCGGATCGTCCGCTCCCCGGTGTTCGGGTTCGGGGCGACGTCACGGGAGGCAACCATGCGTCGATGCCTCGCTGGGTATGCAGGCCGGTTGGCCGGCTCTGGAATCCCGCTCTTCGGGGCGGCGGTCGCTGCGTTCGCGCTCGTCGCGGTCGTGGGGGGCGAGCGTCGGCTGGCGGCCGATGTCGATCCGGGCACCGATCCCGACGGCGACTTCCTGTCCAACGTGCAGGAGCAGATCCTCGGCACGTCCGCGAACCAGGCGGACACGGACCACGACGGGTTCAGCGACCTCGAAGAGCTCGCGCGCGGGACCTCGCCGCTCTCCGCCAACCAGATTCCGACCAGCCCGAGTCCCGTGCACGTCGGCATGACCGCGCATGCGGGCGCCAACGGGAAGGTGCACGTGCTCGTCGCCGTCCACTCGACCCTCGCGAATCCGGGCGACATTCAGCTCGGTTTCGGCGTGCAGATGCAGCGGCGGCTCATCACGTTGTCGAACACGTGGGTCGCTTCCAACAGCACTTCGCAAGTCACGACGGGCGCCGGCGGGCAGAGCCTGCTGCACCTGATCGACATCGAGGTCGATGCGGCGCCGATCCTCGCGGCGGGGCAGTTGACGTTCTATGCCACCGCGGGCGTGGCGGGCGCGGGCACGGTCCTCTCGGCGGACACGGTTCGGTTCTTGAACGTCGGGGGTGTCCTCGTCCTGGTCATGGCGCCGCCGCGGCCCAGCAATGGGCAACAGACGGGCGTGGGCTCGCTCCAACCGGGCAGCATCTACGTGCCGCTTCCGACGGACGGGTCGGGTGGGATCCCGGCCACGTGGTCGTCGGGCGAGGTGTGTTTCCAGCGCTCGTCCCCCGTGGCGATCAACGGGCCGATCGTCACCCAGGAGGTGGTTTCGGCCAGCTGCGTCGAGGGTTGGGACGGCTACTGCCCGCCGACCTGCACGGCGTCCGTAGGGTCCACGTACTCGACCATCGACCCGATCGGGCTGATCGGCGGTTGACGGATCGGCGGCGGGCGGTACCGGAACGCGCGTTCGTGGCTGCTTTCCAGCGGTTTCCGGAGGCTCGTCGGAAGGCTCCGGGGGCGGGGTCCGAAGGATTTCGCAAGTCGCACGTGAGCAGGGAACCGAACGCGGTCCGGCTCCGTCGATAGGCTCAGAGAAGGCGATGAAGTCCGACCCGGATCGCGAGCTCGTCGAGGCCTGCCAGGCGACCACGCCCAGCGGCTTGGAGGGGGCATTCCGGAGGCTGTACGACCAGTACAAGGACCGGGTCTACAACGTCTGCTTCCGCATCACGGGGAACGCGACCGACGCCCTGGACGCCAGCCAGGAGACCTTCGGGGTCATGTTCCGGAAGATCGCGGACTTCCGCTTCGAGTCCAAGTTCTCGAGCTGGGTCTACCGCATCGCGGTCAACGCGGCGATCGACCTCAAGCGCCGCTCGGCGTCGCGCTGGCTGCCCTCGCTCGAGGTGCAGAACGAGCACACGCGGCCGTCGGCGCGGGCCGACCTGAGCGACGAACGCACCGAGGCGCCGCTCTCGGCGGCGACGCGCCACGAGCTCGAGGCCGAGATCCAGTCCGCCATCTCGCGGCTGTCGCCCAAGATGCGCGCGATCGTGGTGCTGCGCTACGTCGAGAACCTCTCCTACGAGGAGATCTCCGAGGCGCTCCAGATCTCGCTCGGCACCGTCAAGTCGCGGCTGTCGCGCGCTCACGAGGCGCTCGACCGCGAGCTCACCCCCGTCCTCGACCGGCATTTCCTGCGATGAGCGCCGAGCCCGGGAACGACTGCGCGGCGCTGCGCTTCGAGCTGCTTCTGCGGGCGGACCGGTCCGTTCTGGAAGGGGACGCGGGGGTTGCGGGTACCGACGCAGGTGCGGACGGGAGCCTCGACCCGGCGTCCGGCTCGGCGCGCGCCCTGGACGCGCACGTGGCGCATTGCGCGGCCTGCCGCCGCGAGCTCGCGCGCGCGGAGCGTCGCACGGCGCTCGTGCGCTCGCTGACCCGTGTCGCCTCGCCCCACGCCCTGGACGGAGCGGTCGTGGCTTCCCTGCAAGCGGGCGAGCGCCAGGAGCGCGCCGCGCGCGCCGTCGCGAGCCTGACGCCGATGGCGGCCCCGGACGATCTCGTGCGGCGCCTCGCGCTGCCGCGCGCTCCCGCCGTCCTCGACCGGCTCGTCGGCGAGGAGCTGGCGGATCCCGCGAAGGCCGTCGCGAGCCGCTACACGCGACGTCTCGAGCGGCTGCGGGCGCCCGACGACCTGGCGGATCGCCTGGGGCGCACGACGCCGCGCCCAGTCTCGCGCACGCTCTCGATCGCGCTCGCGGCGGGCGGCCTCGTCCTGACCGTGGGAGCCCTCCTCCTCGCGCACGTCCTGCAGGGCACGCCGCGCGACGCGGCCGTGGCCCCGAGCGGTCCTATCCTGGTCGTCGAGCACGTCGAATCGGTCCACAGTCTCGATCCGATGGCCGGCCAGCTCCTGTCGGGATTCCTGGGCGGATTCGTCGACGCCGATCGCCTGGCGCGGGAGAAGTTGTGAGCCTGCGCGCGAAGTCCCTCGACGTCGTTCTCTCGCGCCTGTCGCGCGGGATGCGCCGTGGCATGGACGGTCTCGCGGCGTGCCTGCTCGGCGCACTCGCCCTCGGCGCGTGCAGTGGCGAGGTCGGCGCGCCGACCGCGGGCCAGCGCGCCGTGCCGGTCACGAACATCCACAACGTGGATGGTGTCGCGCCGCCGACGTTCCTGGCCCGGATGGCGGATGCACCGGAGCGCGTCGCGCACGGCGGCGTTCGGCGCGTCGAGTACCACGTCGACGTGGCCGGGATCCCGACGAACCTCGTGTACGACGAACGCGTCACGGCCGATGGAGACGGCCATTACGCGATCGAGCCGATCTCCGTCAACGCGCCGCCGATGACGCTGCCGCAGCGCGAGATCTTCGACGAGCTGCAGCGCGCGCGGCAGGGCTTCTTCTTCAAGTACCGCGACCTGCGCGTGCGCGATCTCGAGCTGTTCCTGGCGAACTACGCAGTGCACGTCATCGACAGCGCCCCGCTCGTGGCCGGCGTCGAGTGCGTCGAGATCGAGGTCTCGACGCGCACGGGCACTCAGCGCTCGTACCGCCTGGCCGTCGAGGCTGTCACCGGTCTCGTGATGCGTTCGATCGAGCGCAACGAAACGGGCGCGATCGTCGCCGCGATCACCTTCCTGGAGTTCACGCACGAACCGGCCCTCGAAGGCGTCGAGTTCCACGTCGAGCGCTACCCCGGGGTCCCGCTCGCGACGGCCGTGCTGCCCCTCGGATTCGCCCCGGCGCGGCCTCAGATCCTGCCCGACGGCTACCGCGAGATGTCGAGCGAGCTGCTCCAACTGGCCGGCGACACCTACGTCCGCCGCGTGTACGGCGACGGGCTCGAGAACGTGTTCTTCCTCCAGCGGCAGGAGCCGGGCGCGGCCGGCGGCGCCATCGCGGCGGAAGCGGCGAACGTCACGGTTCGCATCGCCGAAATGGGGTCCTTCCGCGTCGCCCAGGCCGACCGCGGACGGAGCAACTTCTTCGTGGTGGGCAAGATCAGCGAGGCGGAAGTGCTCGGGATCCTGCGTTCCGCGCTCTGACCCCCCTGGGGCGGCCTGCTTCGCGGGTCCAGAATCCCGCCCGGTCCGTCCGGCGGGGATAGGCTTCGGTGAAAGCGAGCCCCGGAAGCGAATTCATGAGTCAGACCCCGCAGGAAGAACCGTTTTCCGAAGCCCACCTCGAGTCGCCCGAGTACCGCGAGCGGCTCATGCGCAAGCTGAACTGCCTGATCGCGGTCCTCGAGGTGGCGACCGCCAAGGTCAAGCAGAGCATGGCCCAGCCCGAGGCCGACCAGGAACGGCTGGGCCGGATCCGGACGAACCTCCAGAGCACGCTCGACGTGTGCCTGCGCGCCCGCGTCGCCCTGGAGCGGCGCGAGGGGATGCCGCGCGAGGTCTCGAACGAGCTGGCGCAGGCCGTGCAGGACGAAGCCGCGTTCCTGGGCGAAGTCCCGCGACGCTTCCAACAGCGCGGCGCCTCGCCGCTCGAGACGAGCTCCGAGGGCGAGCGCGTCAAGTTCGAGAAGCTCGGGCCGATCGGTCGCTACGAACTGCGCGAGGTCGACCTCGAGCTCTTGATGCGCCAGCTCCAGCAGTAGGGTCGCGGATCGAGCGGGGCGAGCATCCCGCCGGAGTCCCGCGCATGGAGCCCTCGACAGGCGCCGTCCGTGCTTCAGCGCGAGCGTGGCGTCGCGCCGCTCAATCGAGCTCGCTGGCGAGGCGCGTCATCGCCTGCGCGAGACGCCAGCGAACCGTCGATTCGGCCAGGCCGACGATCTCGGCGATCTCGGACGTCGGCACGTCGAAGATCCGCCGCAGGCACACGATCTCGCGATCCTCGTCGTCCAGGCGGTCGAGCGCGGCCTGCAGTCGCTCGAGGTCCTCGGCGTGCACCGCGTCGCGGCTCGGCGATCCGGCGTGCGAACCGGGGTCGCGCGCCGGGACCTGCGACAGTCGGCTGGCGATGTCCTCCGCCCGTCCCGACCCGCGCCGGGCAGCACCGTGATAGCGCGTCTTCGAGACGATCTTGTGCAGCGCGATCGTGAGGATCCAACGTCGGAACGCGAGCTCGTTCGTGAAGCGGAACGACGCGGCGCGCTCGACGATCTCGCGCAGCGCGGACTGGAGCACGTCCGACGGCGGCTCCATCTGGCGCAGCGCCGGGCCCGAGCGCAGGCGCACGTAGGAGCGCAGCGGCGCGAGGTGGCGCTGCAACAGCTCTTCCAGCTCGGGTCGCGTCAACACGCGGCCGGCCGGCGGTTCCTCGGATTCGGAGGCCAAGGCCGGAGATTCGAACCGCACGGCGCGAAAGGCGCAACCTGCGTAGACTGCGGAACCGATGAGCTCGCCTTCGACCGGCCGCTTCCGCCGTGCCGCGCGCACGCTGTTCGCCGAGATCGTCGCGCGGGTCGAGCGCGGCGAAACGGTCGACATCGAGCGCGAGGCCGCGGCCCACCCGGATCTCGCGGACGACCTGCGCGGGCTGCATGCGCGCTGGTCGCGCGTCGAGGGCTGGCTCGGGGAGCTGGCGGTGGACGAGGCGACCCTGGATTCGGTCGAGCGCGCGCTCCGCGGCCCCGAACCGCTCGACGAGGCGACCGCGGCCGAGCTGTCGCGCCTCGCCGATCCCGAACGCCATCGGCGCCGCTACGAGCGGATCGAGCTCGTCGCGACCGGCGGGATGGGCGAGGTGTGGCGCGTGCTGGACCGCGACCTGGGCCGCGAGCTGGCGCTGAAGCGACTGAAGACCCGGTCGCGCGATCCGCGGCAACTGCGCCGATTCCTGGCCGAGGCGAAGCTCACGGCGCGGCTCGAGCATCCGGGCATCGTGCCCGTGCACGACTCCGGGATCGACGACGACGGACGCGTGTGGTTCACGATGCCGCTCGTCCGCGGCGAGAACCTGGCGCGGCTCCTCAATCCCACTCCCGCGACGGCGCCCATCTCCCGCGCGGCGCTGCCCGAGGTCCTCGAGTGCCTCCTGAAGGCCTGCGACGCCGTGGCCTACGCCCACGCGCGCGGCATCGTGCACCGCGACCTCAAGCCCGCGAACGTGTTGATCGGCGCGTTCGGCGAGGTGTACGTCGTGGATTGGGGCCTCGCGCGCGCGCGCGACGCCGAACCGACGACGAGCGCACGGCACAGTTCCACCGACGACTCTCGCGGTGCGGCGGAGACGCGCCACGGAGACGTGCTCGGCACGCCGGCCTACATGCCGCCCGAGCAGGCCGCCGGCGGAACGGGCCCCGTGGATCCGCGCGTCGACGTCTACGCGTTGGGCGCCATCCTCTGGCACGCGCTCTGCGGCCGGCCGCCCTACACGGGGGCGTCCGGGGCGGCGGTGATCGACGCGGTGCTCGCAGGTGCCCCGGAGACGCTCGCGCGAGCCGCGCCCGATGCGCCCGTGGAACTCGCGGCCATCTGCGAGAGGGCCATGTCGCGCGATCCCGCGGCGCGCTACGCCGACGTGCGCGAACTCTCCGAGGACCTGCGCGCCTTCCTGGCCGGGCGCGTCGTCCGCGCGCACCGCACCGGAGCGTTCCCCGAGCTCGTGAAGTGGTGTCGTCGCAACGGCGCCCTCGCGACCACGATCGCCGTCGCGACCGTCGCGCTCGTGATCGGCGCGTGGGCCTGGTCGTGGCAGCGCGACCGCGACGCGGCGGAGATCCTGCGGCTCGCGGATGTGGCGCGACTCCAGGAGCTCGAGCGGCGCGCGGCGGAACTGGGTCCGGCGAGCCCCGGATCGCGCGAGTCCTTCGAGGCCTGGCTGCATGCCGCCGCTGACCTCTCCGCGCGGCGCGCCCAGCACGAGAACGCGCTGCGCAACCTGCGCGCGGAGGGCTCGTTCACGGCGGGGCAGTGGACGTTCGCGAAGGACGAGGACGGATTCCGCCACGGACTGCTGACGCAGCTGGTCCAGGGCCTCGATCGACTCGCCGACCCGGAACAGGGGACCATCGGCCTCGTGCGCGAGCGCCTCGAGCTCGCGCAGGCGATGGAAGAACAGAGCCTCGTGCGCGCTCGCGAGGAATGGGATCGCACGATCGCCGAGGTCGTGCGCGCGCCGGAGTACCGCGGGCTCGTCCTGACGCCGATCGTCGGTCTCGTGCCGATCGGCCGGGATCCGGCCACGAAGCTCTTCGAGTTCGCGCACCTGCCCAGCGGAGTCCCGCCTGCGCGTGGCGCAGCCGGCCAGCTGCTGCTCGACGAGCACAGCGCGATCGTCCTCGTGCTCCTTCCGGGCGGGCGATTCCACCTCGGAGCGAACGCCGCCACGTCCGCGCGCGACGGCGCTGGGGATCCGTGGGCACGGCCTGACGAGGGTCCGCGACGCCAGCTCGAGATCGCGCCGTTCCTGGCCGGGAAATACGAGGTTTCGCGCGCGCAATGGCGTCGGCTCGCGAGCCGCGCGGAGCTTGCGGAGGCGGATTCGGCGCTGCTGCCCGCCGATGGGATGACGTGGGAGGACGCCCGCCGCGCGCTCGAACGAGCCGGATTGGAGCTGCCCACCGAAGCCCAGTGGGAGTACGCGGCACGGGGCGGCACCACGACGCGCTGGTGGACCGGCAACGATCCGGGGACCCTGCGCGGAGCGGTGAACGGTCACGCGGGAGTCGATCCCCGACGGGTCGGCGCCGTGTCGAGCGCGCCCCTCTCGATCGACGCTCTGCGCGCGAACGGTTTCGGGCTCGCGCACGTCCTGGGCAACGTCGCGGAATGGACGCTCGATCCGTGGGCCGCGGAAGCGACGATCGGGTTGCGCGAGCGCGACGGGGCACGGATCGCGGGCGACGAATCCCGGCGCGCCGTGCGCGGGGGGAGTTGGGCCAGCGAAGCCGTCGACCTGCGCTCGTCCGCGCGGGCCGAAACGCAAGTCGACCTGCGCGACCGGAGGATCGGCGTCCGCGCTTTCCGTAGGCTGTGAGGGATGCGCGTCTTCCTCCTCTCCGTCCTCGTCATCCTGCTCCTGCCGGCCTGTGCGAGCACCACCCATTGGCCGGACACCGTGCGCACGGAGAACGGATCCGCGATCCGTTACGAAGTGCACGGCGAAGGCGAGCCGACGATCGTGTTCATCCACGGCTGGTCGTGTCACCGGCTCTACTGGAACGAGCAGATGGACCGCTACCAGCGCGTGCGTCGCGTGGTGGCGCTGGACCTCGCGGGTCACGGCGAATCCGACGCCGGGCGCACGGACTGGTCGATGGCGTCGTTCGGCGACGACGTGGTGCGCGTGTGCGACGCCCTGAAGCTCGAGCACGTCGTGCTCGTGGGCCATTCGATGGGCGGGGCCGTGGCGCTGGAAGCGGCGAAGAAGCTCGGCAAGCGCGTCGTCGCGATCGTCGGCGTGGACACGCTCCACGACGTCAGCAAGGTCATGCCTCCCGAACAGGCCGCCGCGTTCGTCGCCGCGCTGCGCGCGGACTTCCCGAAGACCGTCGATGCGTTCGTGCGGCAGAACCTGTTCACGCCCGGAGCGGATCCCGCGCTCGTCGACCTGGTCGCCAGCCGGATGTCCGGCCGCCCGCCCGAGGTCGCGATCCCGGCGATGGAGGCCTACCTGGCCTACGACGCGGGCGCGGCGCTGGCCGCGGTCGACGTGCCCGTGCACTGCATCAACACGGACACTCCGACGAATCTGGCCGCGAACCAGGCCCGCAACCCGCGCTTCACGGCGGTCGCGATGCCGGGTGTCGGGCACTTCCCGATGCTCGAGGACCCCGAGCGGTTCGCGCGCCTGCTGGCCGACTTCGTGCGGCCGCTCGGCGGCGGCTGACGCCTACTCGATCCGTCCGAAGACGTCCCAGACGCCGGGCGTGCCGGCGCTCGTGCAGACCCAACCGAGCGGAGCGCCCGGCCAGGGCTCGCTGTTCCAGACGGTGTCGCCGCGTGCCCACAAGCCGCTCTTCGGCGGAGAGCTCGCGCGGCGCTGTTGAGGCTCGATCGAATTGACGCCGCCGGATTGGTCCTGCACGGAAGGCACGCTGGGCGACTTCGCGCGCGACTCGATGCGGTTGCCCTGCGCCAGGACGCCCGACGCGCCCTCGGCGAGATGCAGACCGGCCTGGTTCCCCGTGTTCCCGGAATCCGTGCCGAGGACGAGGTTGGAGAGGACCTGCACGTCCTTCGACGTCGCGACGGAGATGGACGAGCGATCGCTGGCGACGATCGTGTTCCCGAGAAGGGATGCCCCGTCCTGATCCTCGACGTGGATGCCGTGCGTGCCGCAGCGTTCGACGGTGTTCGCGGCGACCAGGGCGCGCGTGCGCTTCTCGGTCGCGGAGTTCTGGAGGCGGATGCCCGACGACGCGTCGGGATTCCTGGTGTTGCGCCAGCCGCTCACGCGGTTCGACACGATGGAGCAGCCCGTCGGCGCGACGCCCGACGCGTCCGCTTCGAGCAGGATGCCCACGCCGATGCCGGTGCGCACCACGTTGCCCGTGCAGGTGATGTCGGTGCTGCTGGACATCTGGATGCCGGCGCCCACGAGGAGGCCGTCTCCCGCCTGGTGGCCGACTCCGTTGTCGACCTGGCTGTCGGCGACGATGCCGCCGGAGCAGCGCGCGAGGCGCAGGCCTGCCCGCGACGCACGGGTCACGCGGCAATCGCGGACGGAGACGCGCTTCGCGTCCTCGACGGCGATGCCGTCGGCGTCGCTGTCCTGCACGCTGACGTCCTCGATCTCGACGTCCTCGCCGCCCGCGACGTGGAGGAGCCCGTGCGCGAGGTCCTGGCCCTGTCCGCCGCGGCCCTCCAGCACGAATCCGGTCAGGCGCACGCTCTTGGCGTTCTCGACGCGCAGGATCGGGCAGCCCCCCTGGACCTCGACGAGTCGCGACGCGTGGGACCCGCGGATCTCGATCGGTGTGCGGACCAGGAGGCAGCTCGAGGTCCCGTGTCGTCGCGAGACGCGGACCGGGAAGTCGGGCAGGACGAGGGTCCGGCCGGCCGCCGCATCGATCGCCGACTGCAAGTTCGCGGTGTAGTCGACGCTGCCGTCGCGCACGGCGTCGCTGGGCAGCCAGTCGGTCGCCGAGACGAACGGCGAAGCCGAGAGGCGAGCCAGCGCGGCCGAGAGCTCCGCGCCACCCTGTTCGTGGATGGACCGCATCGGCACCGAGACGACGGCGACGAACGCGAGGACGAACATCGACGAGAGCACGAGGACGAGCCGGGTCGGACTGAGGCGCTGCATCCCGACTAGATCGGCAGGCGAGGCGCGCGGCGCGGGGGCGACCGGCCGGGTCGGAAAGAACTTCCTACCGGGACTCCGCTTTCGCGGACCGGCTCAAGGCTTCCGCGACCAGGGCGTCCCGCGAAACGCCGCTGCCTTCGCCTTCCCACGAGAGGACCAGCCGGTGGCGCAGCGCCGGCGCGGCGAAGCGCTCGACGTCCGCGAGGGAAACGTGCAGGCGCCCGGAGATCAGCGCGTGTGCGCGCGCCGCGGCGAGCAGCGACTGCGCACCGCGCGGGCTCGCGCCGTGGCGCACGGCGGCGCGCACGGACTCGCCGGCTTGGGCGTCGTCGGCGTGCGTGGCGCGCACGAGCCGCGCGATCCGTCGCAGTACATCGTCGCTGACGGGGACCTCGCGCGCGAGCTCGCAGAGGCGCAGCACCTCCGCGCGCGACAGGGCACGCTGGACCGTCGCGCTCCCCATCGAGGGCGGAGTTCCCAGGATGCGTACCAGGTCGTCCATCGACGGCGAGACCACGCGGATCTGGAGCAGGAAACGGTCCAGTTGCGCTTCCGGCAGAGGATAGGTGCCCTCCATCTCGACCGGATTCTGGGTCGCGACGACGAAGAACGGTTCCTCGAGCTTGCGTGTCTCGCCGTGCGTCGTGACCTGGCGCTCGCCCATCGCCTCGAGCAGCGCGGACTGCGTGCGCGGGGTCGCGCGGTTGATCTCGTCGGCCAGCAGCACGTGCGTGAAGACCGGACCGGGCTCGAAGCGGAAGTGTCGCGAGCCGCGCTCGTCCTCTTCCAGGATGCGCGCGCCGATCACGTCCGACGGCATCAGATCGGGCGTGCACTGCACCCGCGCAAAGGTGAGGTCGAGCGCGCCGGCCAACGTGCGCGCGAGCGTCGTCTTGCCGAGGCCCGGCGCGCCCTCGATCAGCGCGTGACCTCCGGCGAAGAGCGCCGCGAGCAACTCGTCGACCACCGCGTCCTGGCCGACGAAGCGTGCGCGCAGCGTCGCCGTGAGCCGCGCGACGCCCGCGCGCAGGCGTTCGAGTTCGCGTTCCAGTTCCTGCGTCAAGCGGCGAGCCTCCGGACCATGTCGAGGAGTTGGGCGAGGTCCCGCGCGCGCGGGTGTCCCAGGTTGGCGTGGGAGTCGGCGTGATCGACGAGCAGCGGACGGATGCCCGCGCGGCGAGCCCCGAGGAAGTCCTTCTCGAGATCGTCGCCGGCGTGCAGGGCCTCGTCCGGTTCGACCCGCGCGCGCGCCAGCGCCCGACGGAAGATCTCGGCGTCGGGCTTCTCGAGCTCCTCGATCGCCGAGCACAGGACGAAATCGACGCGCTCCGCGACGCCCAGGCTGGCCAGCAGGCCCGGAAGGCGCGCGCTCCAGTTCGAGATGACACCCACGACGAGACCGCGGGCGCGAGCCTCTTCCAGGAGCTCCAGAGCGCCCGGGTAGAGCTCGAACGTGGCCGGATCGGCGAAGCGCGCGAACAGACCGCGGGAGAGCTCCGGGAGCGCCGCGCGCTCCACGCCCAGGTGGTGGTGGAAGATGCGCTCGATGTAGGCCGCGAACCAGGGATCCGTGTAGCGGAAGGCGCCCCCGACCCGGGACGGCACCTCGCGGTGGGCCTGGCGCATCAGGGCGGCCATGGCGGGGGTCTCCAGGGCGACCCCGTGCTGGCGCGCGCACGCGGCGTAGATCGCGAAACGCGACGGGACCTCACGCACGAGCGTGTTTCCGACGTCCACGAAGAAGGCCTTGATCGGCATGGGGTTGCGACCGACGCTGATCGTCGCAAATCGGAGCCCGAGGGTGGAACGGCGCTTGCCGCCCGATACACAAGGGGGGTCGCGCGCCCGTTTGCGGGCGCCTGGAGCCATGGAATACAGGTCGAGATGGATGCGCGTCGCGGTGGGGGGGTTGACCCTGGCCGCGGTCGCGGCGTGCCGCACCACGAAGACCCGCCAGATCCAGCCCGGCGAGCCGGACGCGAAAGCGGCCGCCGCGGCCACGCAGCGCGGCGACTGGCGCGCCGCCGCCGAGCGCTGGTGGGCGGTCTGGCTCGCGGCTCCCGAGGGCGATGCCCGCGCCTGCGCCGAGGCTGCCCGCGCGCTCCTCGAGCTGCGCGACGCCGAGAGCGCCGGGAACCTCCTCGACCAGGGGATCGCGAGGTTCCCCAAGGACCCGAACCTCGTCGAGTGGAAGAGCCGCTCGCTCGAGAAGCTGGGGTTCCGGCGCGCCGCCGAGGAATACCTGGAGCGCGCGCTGGAGATCGAACCGAACCGTTCGAGCGCTCTGCTGGCGCTCGGCCGGATCCGGGTCGACCTGGGCCTCGAGACCGCCGCGGTGCAGCCGCTGCGCAAGTTCGTCGCGCAGACCGGCGGCGACGCCGACAGCTACGCGCTGTTGGCGCGCGCGCTGCGCGGCTCGGGCGACATGAGCGGCTCCTACCAGGCCTGGCAGCGCGCGTTCACGCTCGGAAAGCCCAAGGTCGAGGACCTGCTCTACGCCGCTTCGTTGGGACTCGATCCTGACGTGCGCAGCGCGCATCCCGAAGCGCCGGCGACGAGTCGCACCTGGCTGGACCTCGCGCTCTCGCTGGATCCGATGTGCACGCGCGCGCACTTCCAGCTGGGGCTCCTGTCTCACGAGCTCGGCGCCTACGAGCAGGCGGTCGAGCACTACCGCCGCGCCGTCGAGACGGATCCGAGCTGCCTGATGGCGATCACGAACCTCGCGATCCTCTACTCGGGCGCGGGGAACGAGGTCGAGACGCGCAAGATGGTCGCGCGCGCGCTGGACCTCGAGAAGGACACCGATCGGCGTCGCGCGCTGCAGCGGTTGCTCGAACCGTTCGAGAAGAAGGCGGACGGGGCGACGGAGCCGCAGTAGTCGGCGGGCGGGGCGGTACGGAGCCAGGCACAACTCCGCCGTTTTCGATCCGGCCCACG
>JAPLOF010000060.1 GCA_026692665.1 Planctomycetota bacterium | reverse complement strand
GGGCGAGCTGCGCCGCGTCCTGGCCGACTTCGACGCCATCTGGGGCGCGATGCTCGTCCACGAGCGCGAGGCCGTGCTGCGCATCCTGGTGCGCGGGCTGACGTTCGACGGGCGCACCGGCGAGGTCGTGCTGAACGGTACGCGGTTCACGCTCCCGATCCGGATGTCGCGCTTCCAGCCGCCGCGCCGGTCGCGCAAGGCCCCGAGGCGGGGGATCCGTGGCGCGCGCCTGCTCGCGCTGATCCAGGTGGTCGAGGCGGGCATCGAGCGCGGCGAGATCCGCGACCTCTCGCACGCCGCCAAGCTGTTCGGCCTGACCCGCGCGCGCATGACCCAGGTTGCGCAGCTCGCCGACCTGGCCCCGGACATCCAGGAGCGCCTGCTCCTCGGCGACACGAGCATCCCCGAACGCGCACTTCGCGCCGCCCTGCGTTCGGTGGACTGGCAAGAGCAACGGGCGGCGCTCGAGGAACTGAGATGACCAAGACGAGACGGACGACGGAGGAGATCGTGGCGGACCTTCAGGCGAAGATCGCGGCGGTGCAGGCGGCGGGGGCGCGGCGGAAGGCGCGGCAGAACCCGGCGGTGAAGCACGGGCGGGCCGCGGTGTCGAGCATCGACCGGGCAGCCAAGGAGACCGCGGACGCGACGGCGCGGAAGGCGCTGGAGGCAGCGCGCGGGGAGCTGAGCGCGTGGCTGGCGGTCGAGGGGCTCAGCGTGGCGCAGGGCGTGGCGGAGGCGGCGACGGCGCGGAAGCCGGGGAGGCGGAAGGCGGCGGCGACGGCGTAGAGCGCGGCCAGCGGGTGTCACGGATGGGATGCCCGAGAGGGTGTCCCATTTTCGTTGCGACGGGGGTTGACGGATCGGCCAAGGCGCGGGAGTCTCCGAAGGCTGTGCTCGCTTCCCTTCACAGGTCCCGGCGGATCCGCATCCGGTTGACTCGGCGATGGCTCGGTTGTTGGCTCGGACAGGCTTCGATCGAGGGTCATGAGCTCCCGCATGCGCGCACGATCCGAGGCGGGGCCGCGGTCCAGGCCTTCAAAGCGGAAGGAGTTTCGTGAACACCACACCCAAGTTCGAACTCAAATATGGAACTTGACAGCGGAGAAGTTCTGCAGGCGCTGACTGAGCTTGGATGTCCGACGCTTTTTCATGCCAATACAGTCCTAACATCGTGTAGTTGTCTGTGGGCGAATCGCCTTTTGTCGCGAAACGCTGTAGAGGAGAAGGGGCTTCCGCAAACGCCGCAAATATCAGACGATCAGGATAAAAAATTAGGGCTGTATGATGACGTGTTCTTGGATTTTGCGGATCTACACGTGAGTTTCAAGCGCGCCAATAAGTACGGGCCTGTATTGTTCGAGTTCTCCGCACAGCATGTCCTGTCCAGCCTGCCCATCGGGGTCTGGATCACAAAGTCTAATCCTGTACACTGGAGGAGTGCCAAAAAGCAGGAGTGGTTTCGGTCGGTCGATGAATTCAGGGGCTCGTATAATCGGTTTGTTCCTGGGCCATGTCTGGTACTACGCGGATATGGCGACCAATTACCGCTCAATACAAGCAGTGATGGTGACGGTCAGTCGTGCTGTGGACTCTTGGATCGTATTAGGATTGACAGCCCCTCCCGGCTCTGCTCGTCGACCGTTGATCTGGCGTCATTCGCCTTTGGTGCCATTAGGCTTGCCGCACTTCGTGGCTCTGCTCAGGTACAGCGGGTAGGTCCTCGAATGTGCGCGTCTGATTCGGGCTGTCAGTGCGTCGGGGAGTACGATGACATGCCTGAGATCGAGCTAAGAAAGAGGTTCTGGATTCCGGGCGAGTGAAGGGGCTCGTGCGGCTACTGGCCGCATTGTCGAAGTTTTTCTGATCCTAGTAGCCTAATGGTCGCGCCAGCCCAGTCTCCGACTCACATGGAAAGATGTTCCGTAGTTCGAAGACTACGGAAGCCAGTCGATCCGCACCGCGTTCGTAAGGTTAAAGGTCCCTGCCGTGCAGAACGGCGCGGCATCGCGATACCAATGCTGGTAGTAGCGCGTCGCGCCGCTGGCGGGGACCTGGCCCTGAGACGCGATCCCCGGGTCCCCCGGCACGCTGTAGCCGAAGGCGACGGAACCGCCTGAAGCGTTGCGGATGCTGAGGCGCAGGACGTTCTGGTTAACGCAGAGCAGGCCATCGCCGAACGTCCCGCCGAGTCCACCTGCTTGCTGCCCATTGCCCTGGAAGAGCAGGCCGATCGCGGTTGGCAGGATCCCGGTGGCGAGGAGCGTGACCGAGTCCACGCCAACCGAGGGGTTGCCGCGTGCTTCGAGGCGCGCGCCGTTGCCGCCAGAGTTCCGGCAGCCCTAGCCGATCGAGCCCGCCTGCCCCGGATCGCACGGGCATGCGTTGCCGGTGCCGTCACCGAAGCAGTACGGGACGCCAGCGGTCTCGCAGATGTCGAGCGTGCCGTCGGCGTCGAGGTCCTCGGCGGGGTTCGCGGCGATCTGGCAGGGGTCGAATGTACCGTTGGCGTCGCAGTCGCCCTCGCAGGAGTCGGGGATACCGTTCGCGTTGCAGTCGGGCGTCATGCCGTTCGCGATCTCGACGGGGTCGTCGACGCCGTTGTTGTTGCAGTCTGGTGCGAGATTGCGGAGGACTCGCACAGCGTGCCCAGTGCTTGGGGACCACCCCCCGACGAGTAGTTCGGGCCGTGCATCACCGAGCACGTTCCCCGCGCGGATATGGTCCAGTTGTAGCTGTTCGGTCATGCCCATCTGGTCGTAGCTCGGCCAACCGTCACGCTGTTGGCCATGGACCGACGAGCCGAGGTGGAGCGCTGGCTGGCGCTGCGTGATCGCGAGAGCCTGACGTACCTGGAGCTGTCGCAACGCTGCGGCATCCGCGCGAACACCCTCGCGCACTGGGCCTGGCGTCTGCGGCAGGAGCGGTCGCCCCATCCCGAAGGCCCGTCCTTCGTCGAGCTCGTCACGACCGCCGCGCCTGCAAACGAGTCGGCCTCGCGCATCGAGATCATCCTCCGCGCCGACCGGCGCGTGATCGTCGACGCCTCGATCGATGCCGACGCTCTGGCCCGCGTGCTGGCCGCCGTCGATCGATGCTGAGCCTCTCGACTCGCGTCCGCATCTTCGCGGCGACGGAGCCCATCGACTTCCGCAAGGGATTCGACGGCCTGGTGCAGATCGTGCGCGACGGCTTCGGCGAGGACCCGTTCGCCGGCGACCTCTTCTGCTTCTTCAACCGCCGCCGCGACCGCGTCAAGGTCCTGGTGTGGGACCGCAACGGCTTCTGGCTGCACTACAAGCGGCTCGAGCGCGGGACCTTCGAGCGCATCGAAGGCGGTTCCAAGCGGATCGAGCTCGACCGTGCGCGGATGGCGATGCTTCTCGAGGGAATCGACACGAAAAGCACGAGATTCCGCCGTTGCTTTGCGCGCGACGTGCGTATCGGAGATCGTGACGATCGTCGTGACCGCACGTCCGCTACCGAATGACGTCGAAGCGCTCAAAGCGCTGATCGCATCCCTCGACGAGAAGGTGCGGATCCTCGAGAGCGAGAACCGCCTGCTGCGCACCGAGCGTTTCGCGCCGAAGAGCGAGCGTCGTGCCTCCGACGGCTTCGCCGCGACGCCGGGCCAGATGCACCTGCTCTTCCCCGAGCTCGTCGAAGCCGCCGAGCGCGTCGCCGACGAGAAGCGCGTCGAGGGCGTCGTCGAGATCCGGGCTCCTGAGACCAAGGCCGTCCCCAAGCGCCGCAAGCACTTCCCTCCGCACCTGCCGGTCATGCGCACGACCTTCGAGCTGCCCGTCGACCAGCGCGGCTGCGCGTGCGGCGGGACGCTCGAGAAGATCGGCGAGGACGTGACCAAGGAACTCGAACGCCTCGAGATCGCCGTCGTGCACGAGATCGCGCGCACGAAGTACGCCTGCAAGTCGTGCGCGTGCGGAGTGAAGACCGCGCCGGGTCCGGATCGGGTGATCGACAAGGGGCTTCTGGGCACGGGCTTCCTGGCCCAGGTGCTCGTCGATCGCTTCGGGATGCACATGCCCTACAACCGGCTCGAATCGAAGTACGCCTCGGAAGGCTTCGACCTGTCGCGCTCGGTGCTGTGCGAGTCGGCGGTGCGCTGCGCGGAGCTGCTCGCGCCTATCGCCGAGCAGATCAAGAAGGACGCGCTGGCGAGCGGGGTGATCCAGACCGACGACACGCCGGTCACGATCCAGGAAGACAGTCGGCACAACTCCCGCCAGGGTCGCATGTGGGTCTACTGCGGGCTCGGTCGCCAGGTCTTCTTCGACATGACCGAGTCGCGCGGTCGGGACGGTCCAGCCGCGGTGCTCGACGGCTTCGAAGGCTACATGCAGGCGGACGCGTACCCGGCTTACGACGCTTTCTACCGCGATCAGCGGATCCTCGAGGTGGCGTGCTGGGCGCACGCACGGCGCTACTTCATCAAGGCCGAGGACAGCGAACCGAAGCTCGCCAAAGAGGCGATCGCTCGGATCCGCGAGCTGTACGCCATCGAGCGACAAGCGAAGGACGCGCAACTCGAGCCCGACGCGATCCGCGACCTGCGCCGCAGCGAATCGCTGCCGCGTCTGGAGCGTCTGCGCGAGTGGATGGCGGTGACGCGCACGAAGGTGCTCGACAAGGGACTCTTCGCGAAGGCGATCGACTACGCGCTCTCGAACTGGGCCGCGCTGGTGCGCTACTGCGACGACGGCCGGCTCGAGATCGACAACAACGGCGCGGAGCGGGCGCTGCGTACCGTGGCCGTCGGTCGCAAGAACTGGGTCTTCTTCGGGAACGAGCGCGGCGGAAAGACGGCCGCGGTGATGTACAGCTTGATCGCGACGTGCAAGGAGCACGGCGTCGACCCGCGGACCTACTTGCGCGACGTGCTGCTGCGGATCGGTCAGGTGAGCGACGTGCGCGAGCTGACGCCGTACGGGTGGAAGACCAAGTGGGCGCCCGTGGTCGAGGCGCACCGCGCCAGCATCCTCGAGCGGCTCGCGCTCAAGACGGCGGGCTGACGGCCACGGGGGCGGGGTCAAGACCCGGCAGGGATGGGTGTCGGCGAACGGTTACCTTGCGGGCGTCTCTTCGTCGTTCCCGGCTATACTCGTCATCGTGGACCTGGAAGCCGATCACAAGCCGACCAGACCCCACCCCGCGTTGGCGGAAGCGGTTCGACCGGGCAGGAGTCGAGGGAGACACAACGCGTGACGCGTGACGACGACACCGCGAAGGAAACGGTTGCACGCATGGTCGGTGAGACCTCAAAAGTCGCCGTACGCGTGACGTGGGACGCTGACGCACTTGGCGGAAAAGTGCTTCAGAAAGCCGGGCCATGGGTGTGCAGCATCATGGGCGACACATTGAAGTTCACCGGGAAGGTCGTGGAGCGCACGTTTGGCAGTGACAAGAAGAAGTAGCGCACGTCCAAGGACCGCACCGAGCGTGCGGTCGTCAGGCCACTCGCGGCGTTGAACGCAGCGTGTGCGCATTGAACCGAATGCGTCTCGTTGCGTCTAGCGCGTTCAGCGTCCGACGCGCCTAGCCCGGGAAGATCAGAGGTTACGGTAACCGGTCGATCCGCACCGCTTGTTTTGATCTGGTTTCTGCTATTCAGAGGCATCGAGGACGTGGCAACAATGGTCTCTATCTAAGACAAATGGGGCAGTGGTTGGCAATTGCGCCCGCCATACACCGAGAACAGTCGATCTGTCCTGCTCCGGCACAAGCGGCGCACTTAACTAAGTACTTGTCTGTCCCCTTGCATGTGGGGCATGTCTTGTTTGCATACGGGAAGTCTCTCCGTATCCCATTGTCACAATACAGCATTGGACAGGTGCCTGAAATGACCCCAACGCCACCACACGACGGGCACGAAAGTGAGCCGTCCCCAGCGCATCTAGTGCATTCAGGCGCCGAAATCACACCGCCGCAAACGATGCACTCATCGAGTGTTTGTATTCCTGTACATGACATGAGAGTCCAAGCAGGCGGGGATTGTGTGGCTTGCTGCGAGTCAGATCGCAAGGAGAGTCCCAGTCTGAAAAGCACGGTTTCACATTCGGGAAAGGCGCTGAAATCAGACTGAGCGGCGGTGGCCGACTTCAGTTCATCTGGGACGTCGCCCACCCACCGGCGCAACTGCGCAGGTGTCATTGGGTACTTTAGAACTAGGCAGGCGTCCAGAGTATCGACTCCCGATGAACTGTGGGCGCCGGCGGGACTCAAGAAAAACACAAGCCCACTCTCGCCGGTCGGGGCCAGTTGTCCGTCCGGCCCGCGGCTGGGTGTTGGCCCGCTCTCGATGTGGACGAATTCCCAGAAACCTGTATCTGGATCAACTCCTAGCGGCAGAAAGCCAAGTTGTGGGGCGACACGGAGCCCCAGGTACATTGGGCTCGCTGCAATGGCGGGAATGGCCCGACTCCAAAGCCTGCGCGCATCCTCTCCAATGATAGAACGATCCGCCAACGTCCTTGCGGCATTAATTCGCCGAAGAATGCCCCATCCGAAGCGCGCTGAGCTGCCGTTCGTGTACAACCCGCCAAGGGACTCATCAGTGAGATCCTTTAATTCAGATACAAGGGTCGACAGTTGAGCGTGAAGATACACATCTCCGTAATCGTCGAATTCATAGACTCGCGCTTCGTCAACTTTGCGTTGCAAAGCGTCCACCCTCCTGGCGAGCACTCCAACCTGTTTCTCAAAAAGCTCAACGGTTTGGCCTGCTCCCGCTCCTGCCTGAATTGTATGAGCCAGTGTATCTCGCGCGAATTCTAGCAGGGGGAAGTACGCGCTGGCGTGCCGGTCAGCGTCGATATCTGTCGGAGAACGCTTTCGTGCGCGCGCCCGGACATAAGCAAGAAGTTTCTCATGGTCGGCCAGTCCGGGCTCGGCCATGATCCCGTTGGGCAGATCCGCTGGTTGACCATCAAGAAGTCGCTGCGCTTGGGCCACCCACGATTCATAGGCTCGTATGTGACGGGGATGTGCTGGCCAAAGCGTATCGGCCTGAATCTTCAGGTCTCTAAGCGTGCTGATGGCAGATAGTGACAATAGGTCATTGGCTTTTTGTGCGGCAGCGAGCATGGCCCGTGCTGCATTTGCGGATTCGCGCAACAACTTCGATTCGATCTGTGCCTCCGCCGCTGCTGTTTTAGCCTCTGCGGCGGCGGCCCGAGCATCACGCGACAGCACCATACCAGCGCCTATGCCAATTCCAACAAGTGCAAGCGTTGCGCCTACGACTAGAGTGCCGACAAGCGGCTTGTTGCGTTGCACCCACTTTCTCGCTTCCGCCCACGCACCAGTCTCATATGCCTTGACAACCCGGCGCTCTAGGAAGGCGCGGAGGTCGTCGCGAAGGAGTAGCGTGTCGGCGTAGCGGTCCTGGTCCGCACGCGCCATCGCCTTCTCGCAGATTGCTACAAGTTCCGGCGCGGTATCCTTGCGGATTAGAGTCAATGCCTGCGGCGGTCCCGCTTGCACGTGCTTCAGCACCATCCACTGTGCCATCCGCGAGCCCTGCGGGACGTACGGCACTTGCCGCGCCAACAGGTGGTAAAGCATCGCGCCGATCGCATACACATCGGAGCGCGGACCGAACTTTTCAACCTCACCGAGTGCCTGCTCCGGCGACATGTATGCAGGTGTCCCGACGACGAGGCCATCCATCGTCACGATCGGAGAGTCGGGTTTTCCTTCGCGCTCCTCGCGACGCTCAGTCCGCACAGACTTGCTCGACGCGGCCTCCGGCGCGATGCGCATGTTGTGCGCGTCCGCGCGTCCCATCACGCGAGCGAGTCCCCAGTCCATTACGTAGACTTCGCCGAAGTCGCCGACCATGACGTTGGCAGGCTTTAGATCTCGGTGGATGACGCCCTTCTTGTGCGCGTAGGCAACCGCTTCGCAGACCTTCAGCAGGACGGTTAGGGCGCGGGTCTCGCTCCAGCCTTCCTTGCCTGCGAAGACGAGATCGTAGATCGACTTGAGGTCGCGACCCTTAACCAGCTTCATGGTGAAGAACACGCGCCCCTCCTTGTCGAGGCCCAGCTCGTGGACGGGGACAATGCCGGGGTGGTCGAGCTGGCCCGTGACTTGCGCCTCTTCGAGGAAGCGTGCGAGTTGCTCCGGCTCGATCTCGGGGGTGCCGCCGTCAGTCGCCGCTTCACCCTTGCCCAGGACGACCTTCATTGCGAGGTGGCGACGGATGTCTTCGTCCCACACACGGAGGATCGCGCCCATCCCGCCACGGGCGACCTCGCCCTCCAGGCGATAACGCGAACCCGTGGACTTCTTGCCGAGGCGCTTCAGAAGGTCGCTGCTTGCCTTGCCCAGGTCTGATGACGGGGAGTCAAGGGAGACGGCCGGGTCTGCATCCGGCCCATGCGCGGCGCGGAGCCGTTCCGCGAAGCTCGCTGAGGCGGCTTGATCGAATCCGGCGAGTCGGAGGAGCGGCTCCAGCCGCTGCCATTGCTCGTGCAGGACGCATAGCGGGACGGTGTGCTTGGGATTCGCGGCGAGGACCGAGTCGAATGAGTCAGGCACCGGGTCACCGCGTCGCTTCAGCCAGGCGGCGAAGACGGCGTCGGCGGACCCGGGCATCGGGGGGGAAGTGCCCATGGGGGCAGTCTAGCGGTGCGACAGATCGATGTGCAGGGTGTTGCGATCGCTGCGGCCGTGTTGGCGTTCGGGCCGCCGGGGTAGCGCGCGGTCCGGTCAACTCGGCGCGCCAGCAGTCCTCGGTCGCCGTCCTCCCCGCCCTTGGACGTACGGCGAGTATCCGGCCCCGCGTGGTAACCTCGAACCCAGCCCCATCTCAACCCCCGGGGCAGGGAGAGGAGATCCACATGGTGCTCGTGGGACTATCCGGTAGCGCGTGCAGCGTGCCCAGGTTGGCGTCTTTGATGGTTGCAGTTGCGACTGTGGCCTTGTCCGCATCTGCTCAGGTGTCGTCATGGGTTCAATCGCCGATCAACGGTCACTGGTACGGACGCACAGCCAACGGGGGCACCTGGTTCCAGGCCCAGGCCGATGCCGCCCAGTTGGGCGGGAACCTGGCGACGATCAGGTCGGCTACGGAGAACGAGTGGATACGAACAAGCCTCGTTCTGCCAACGAGCCTGTACGCCTGGATTGGACTTACCGATCAGGCCGTGGAGGGCACCTTCACCTGGATGAGCGGCGAACCCGTGACGTATACAAACTGGGGCGTCGGGGAACCAAACAACCAGGGTAACGAAGACTGGGTTGCGATGGACGTGACCATGCAGCCGCCGGGCGCCTGGAACGACTCGCCCGGCTTGGGCTCACTACCGGGAATCATCGAGGTCATTTCTGGCGACTGCAACAGCAACCAGATTCCCGACCGGACCGAGGTGACATCCGGAGCCGCACCCGACTGCAACGGCAACGGGATCCCCGACACCTGTGACATCGTCTCAGGCTCCAGCGTCGATTCGAACGGAGATAGCCAACCGGACGAGTGCCAGCCTGCCGGTTTCACCTTCTGCGCCGGAGACGGTTCGGGGGCCGTCTGTCCATGCGACCCAGGCCAGGCTGGCAATCCCGGCGAAGGCTGCCGCCACTCGCACGGCTTGGGCGCGAAGCTCTCCGGCATCGGCACCGCACGGATCGCCCAGGACTCGCTGCGCCTGACCGCGAGCCAGCTGCCTCCCAGCGCCACGGCGCTGCTCTTCCAAGGCACGACCATGCAGAACGGCGGGCTGGGCTTCTCGTTCGGGGACGGACTGCTGTGCGTGAACGGAACGATCGTCCGCCTTAGCATCCGCCAAGCGACTGGCGGAGTGCTGTCCTGGGGCGCGGGCAACCCGGGCGATGCGCCGCTGCACTTGGCGGGCTCTATCCCGGCGTCGGGCGGCACGCGCTTCTACCAAGTCTGGTACCGAGACCCGTCCCCGTACTGCACGCCGAGCGGCTTCAACCTGACGGGTGGGCGGTCCATCACTTGGACCCCGTAACGCGACCTTGCCGGTCAACCACCATGACCATCCGCATCTCCCCGCTTTCCTTCGCGCTCGGCGCGCTGGTCACGATCGGCCTGTTCCTGGTGATGGGACAGGCGGGGCCGGGCTCGTGACAAGGGTCGTGAAGGCCGCCGAATAAGCGTGTGATCATCCTCGTACTCGACGATCTGCCTGTACCGCCACCCGAGAATCGTGGAGCGATGTAGTCTCGCACGCCGATGCGCAGGGCAGGATCGAGCGCCAGGGGGTATCCCATGCGGCATGGGAAGCGCGCCGCCCCTGGCGGATCGGCGCGATGACGACTAACCTGAGGTTGCCACGCAGATGATGCTGCACAACCTCGTAGCTTCAGAATCGGAACAGGCAGTCCTTCCCAAGTAGCTTCCGGAGATCGTCATGGGTATCAGGTCGTTCGTCTGCTCCCCGTCCGCCTTGTTGCTCGCCTGTACGGCCCTGGCTGCACCATCGCACGGGCAGAACCGCGCACTCTTCCTGGATGGATCGCCGGGTGGTGTGGACGTCCCCGGATCTCCATCCTTGGATGTTCAAACAGCATTCACACTAGAGGGGTGGCACAAGTTCGAGTCAGGCGGCCCCATCGTGCTCCGCAAGGATGGCTTCGACCGCGGTCCTTACTGGCTTCAAGCGACGTCCGTCTGGACGGACGTGCTCGTGAACTGGTGGCACAACCATCAGGCTGGGTCCTCCTGCAATCAGGGCAACTCAACTGCCGTGCCGGGGCCCTGGACGCATGTCGCCGCTTCCTTCGATGGAACGACCGTGAATCTATACAGGAACGGGGTTCTCGTGAACTCGTGCGCCCTACAACAACCCGAGTCGCAACCCAGTATTCCGGTGCACATCGGCTGGGGGGATTCTGTCTACGGAGGGCTGAGCTACCAACGAGGGTGGATTGACGAGGTGCGCATCTGGAACGTCGCGCGTACACAGCAGCAGATCGTGGAGGCGATGTCGACCACAATCGATAGCGCGCTCGCGCCAAGTTATCCAGGATTGGTCGCCTGCTGGAACTTCGAGGGAAACGCGAACGACTCGACGGGTGTTAACAATGGCGCAGCCTTCGGGACAGCCGTCTTCCTGGCCGCACACGACATTCCATATCCCGACTGCAACGGCAATGGCATGCTCGATGCCCTTGAGATATCTGCGGGAACGGGGGCCGACTGCGACGGAGATGGCAGACTGGACTCTTGCCAGATCGCAGCTGACGCCACGCTGGACTTGAACAGCAACGCCGTCTTGGACGAATGCGAGTGCCTCTCCTCGATCTACTGCATCGGCGCACCGAACAGCGTCGGGCCCGGTGCTCGGGGGGACTACACAGGTACCGTCAGCGTGGGGCTCAACAACCTGACCCTGCTCTGCACCGGCCTCCCCCCGAGCACGAACGGACTGTTCTACTTCGGCCCCAGCCAGGCCCAGGTCGCGTTCGGCAACGGCTACCGCTGCGTCAGCGGGAGCGTGGTGCGGACGGGCATCGTTCAGGCAAGTCCGACCGGCAACGCCTCGAAGGCCGTGAACAACGGCGTGTTCCCGTTCGCAGGGCTGATCTCGCCAGGATCGACCTGGAACTTCCAGTTCTGGTACCGAAACGTCGCGGCGGGAGGGGCGGGGTTCAACCTCTCCGATGGGTTGTCGGTCAGGTTCTGCCCGTAGATCTGCCTCTGCTATCGGTCAGCAGGTCAGAGATCGAACCCCGCGGCCGGGTCAAGGCCCGGCGGGGATGGGTGTCGCGAACGGTTACAGTCAGTCTCTACCTTCAAGATGATCGAGATGCGCTTTCCACCGCGCTAGATTGGCCTGAACGGCAGCACTCGGAGTGGCACGATTCCATGAATCAAAGAGTTCGACTGTGTTCCGCGCCGCCAGGACAATGTCGTCTAAAGGTACGGAAGAACCAGCACGAATTCGCGAATCGACCTCAAGCAACAGAGCCTCAGCCTGCTCGAATCGTCCTTGCCGTAGGATGCACACCGCGAGCCCGCGCCGAGCAGTTACTTCGTCCAAAGGTGTAACCCTAGCAGCGCACGATTGATATTCAATGCACTCCCTGAACAGTGCCTCCGCCTCTGCGAGCTGTCCGCATTCCCGGATCGCGAACGCCAGAGTGGTCTTTACAGTGTAGTAGTTGGCGTCAAGCTCACCTGTCGCAGCTTCTGCCTCAAGGACGGCGCGACGAAGTTCGGAGGCGGCCTCGCTAGGCCGGCCATTGACTACTAGCAGCGATCCGAGGACATCAACAGATGTGAGCGTGTCCGCATGCTGAGGGCCAAGAACTGCGCTTCGAACTTCTATGATACGGTGCAGTAGTGGCGCGGCATCTTCGAACCTACCCAGGACGCACAGCGAATCGGCCAGCCGAGATGCAATGTCCGCCCAATCGGTGAGGGTGCCCTTGCCTTGTGTTACGTTCAATTCTGAAAAGGCAACGGCCTCTCGCAGATAAGGCTCGGCGTCGGCATGCCTGCCCTGTCTTCTAAGGGCTATCGCCAACATGTAGACGGCCTCCTGCAGTTCGTTGTGCTCAGGGCTGACTCTGGGTCTATACGCCCCGAGTACTCGCTCGCACAGATCAACAGTGCCATTGTAGTCTCCTATTGTGAACATGCAGAGCGAGTACTGGACTGCGGTCTGTAGTCCGATCGTCGTACCGGTATCGATCTGCTCAAGTAACAATGGCCTACCATTCTGGTACGAGGCCACTGCGGCGTGTGCCCTATGCTGCCCCGCTGCTATGTTCCCTAACTGAAGTTCCGCCATGAACTGCAGTCTACTAGGCAGTCCAGCTTCGCTCTTCAACCGATCAAGTGGACCACTGATTGTTGACTCAGCTTCGTTCAACCGGCCCTGCGCCGTTAGCGCCGCCGCAAGGTTGACTGCCAGCAATAGATAGTGCGGATGAGCACGGCCTACCGCAGCCTCCGCTGCCGCTATCGCCTGCCTAAACAATACCTCGGCTTCTTCATACCGTCGGCTAATGAGGAGGAGTGCGCCCATGTTACAGAGTGCAACTCGAACTGTCGGTTCGCTTACACTGTGCTGGTATCCAGTTCGCGTCGCGACCTGATCGAACAGCGACTGTGCATGCGTCTTTTCTCCGAGTAGCATGAACGTAGTTGCAATGTTGATGGTCGCCAAGACGCTCTGCGGATCATTCCCGCCATACTGGGAGGTAAGTCCATCGCATGCTCGAACAAAGCACTCAAGAGCCTCGGTGTATCGTGCCTGGCTTTGCAGGACAAAGCCAAGATTGTTGACGCTTGTCAGGGTGTCGATGTCGAGAGCGCCAAAGTTTTGCTCGCATGCATTCACAGTTGAGTGCGCCAGCGATTCGGCTGCCTGGAAATTCTGCTGTCCAACCAGGCACATGACTCTCAGATTGTTGAGTCTGTGGGTCCACCGCGAGGTTTGGCCGAGCCTCTCCGCAGAAGCTGCTGCTGCCAGTGCGGCTGTCTGACCTGCCTCCTCGAGCAGGCCATAGCAGAACTGAGCTCGTCCGACGGCCATCTGCAATTGGGCTTGCACTGCCGGCACTTCATCGAGTTGGTTTGCTGCGGAGTTGATCGCGGGCGCGAGAACTACATCTTGAAGTAACTGCGATGCAACCGTCGTGAAGTCGACCGTTTGCATCCTGTCGCGCAATGCCTGGCTAGATGCCTCCGGATCTGCTTCGCGTTCTCGATCAGCATTCAAGGATTGTCCGACAGCGTCGTTAAGTAGTGAGTGGATAGACCGCCCCAGTAGTTCTGGAGAGATGTCTTGGATAATGCGCGCAAGGTAGTCCGCCACGACCTGGGTTTCTTTCGCATTGGCCTCTGCTGCGCGCTGGCTCTCAAGTGCCCGCTCTTTTGCGGCAGCCTCGGATGATGCGAGGAGCAGCGCTTCTTCAGCTTTGAAGTCTGCCCGGATCTTCTGCGCGCGCGCTTCATCCGCGGCCAGTTCGGCTTGTCGAGCCTTGACCGCGTAGGCAATCATCCCACCGAGAGCTGTGAGAAGTACTGCGGCCAGTGCAGCAGCAAGGGGCTTGTTTCGCTGCACCCACTTCCTTGTCTCGGCCCACGTCCCGGCTTCATACGCGCCGACCACCCGCTGCTCCAGGAATGCGCGGAGATCGACTGCCAGTGCCAGCGTGTCCGGATAGCGCCCGACCGAATCTCGGGCCATCGCCCTGTCGCATATCGCTTCCAGTTCGGGTGCAGTGCCGACTCGCAAGATGCGGATCGGCTTCGGGGGACCGTCCAATACACGGGCCAAGATCGTGCGGTTTGAGGCGCGTTCTCCGGGGTTCGTAAAAGGGGCTCGGCGGGTGAGTAGGTGATACAGCATCGCGCCAAGCGCGTAGACATCGGTGCGCGAGTCAAGCGTGTCTGGATCTCCCCGCGCCTGCTCAGGGGACATATACGCCGGCGTTCCGACGACGGTGCCATCCATCGTCACAACGGGAGAGTCGGGCGTCTCCTCTCGCTCCTCACGACGCTCGGTTCGGACCGACTTGCTCGAACCGCCCTCGGGTGCGATGCGGATGTCGTGCCGGTCTTTCCTCCCCACAACGCGGGCGAGGCCCCAGTCCATGACATAGACCTCACCGAAGTCGCCGACCATCACGTTGGACGGCTTCAGGTCGCGGTGGATGACGCCCTTCTTGTGCGCGTAGGCCACGGCTTCGCAGACCTTGAGCAGTGTGGTCAGCGCGCGCGTCTCGTTCCATCCTTCCCTGCCCTCGAAGACCAGCTCGTAGATCGACTTGAGGTCGCGCCCCTTCACAAGCTTCATCGTGAAGAACACACGGCCATCCTTGTCGATGCCCAGCTCGTGCACCGGCACGATCCCCGGGTGGTCGAGCTGACCGGTGACCTGGGCCTCTTCAAGGAAGCGCGCGAGCTGTTCGGGTTCGACCGCTGGAGTGCCGCCCTCGGTGGTCGCCTCGCCCTTCCCAAGAACCACCTTCATAGCGAGGTGGCGTCGGATGTCCTCGTCCCACACGCGGAGGATGGCGCCCATGCCGCCGCGGGCGACCTCGCCTTCGAGCCGGTAGCGTGAGCCCGTGGACTTCTTGCCGAGGCGCTTGAGGAGGTCGCTGCTCGCCTTCCCGAGGTCAGAGGGCGGGGAGTCCAGGGAGATGGACGGGTCGGCGTCCGGCCCGTGCGCAGCGCGAAGGCGCGCGGCGAAGCTCCCGGGCGCGCACGGGTCGAGCCCGGCAAGTCGGAGCACCGGCTCCAGCCGTACCCACTGTTCGTGGAACACGCACAGGGGGACCGTGTGCTTGGGATGTGCGGCGAGGAGCGAGTCGAACGAGTCAGGCTCCGGGTCGCCGCGTCGTTTCAACCAAGCGGCGAAGACGGCGTCAGCGGACCCGGGCATCGGGGGGGAAGTGCCCATGGCCGGCAGTCTAACTTCACTTCCGGTGGGGGCGATGTCGTTCGGTGATGTCCCGCAGTGCTCACGTTCGAGCCGCCGGGGTACCGCGCGCTCCGGTCACCTCTTCGCGCTCGGCCTACCGGCCCACCGGAGACCGTCCATTCGCGCCTGTTAACCACGCCCGCCCGAAGTTCGACCCCGTGGTGGGAGTCCATCCACTCGCGAATCCCTCTACGCGCGAACAGGGTCGCTCTCTCTCGCCGAGCGTCGCGAGAGGATCCGCCAACGGCCATCCGGAAGCTCCGGCGGCCCTATCGCCCCCGACCGCGCCTCCAGGCCACCCGTCGCGGACGTCCGCGGGGGCCGAGAGCGGTCCAGAAGGAGATGGCTCCCCGAGTAGGGCTCGAACCTACAACCCTGCGGTTAACAGCCGCATGCTCTACCATTGAGCTATCGGGGAACTCTAGAGGCCGCGGAAAGGTACTCGCCGCGGCGCCGGAGTCAAGGGACGCCGGGTCCGCACCCCTTCGACCCCCGGGGTCGGGCGGGTGAAGTGGAAACGGGTTCCTAGCTCCGGCCGAACGGCAGGCCCAACTCCTCCAGGTCCGCCGGCCCGACCGCCAGCGCCTCGCGCGGCAGCCTTTCCAGCGAAAATCGCGCGGCCAGCTCGCGCGGCCAGGACCGCTCCGCGTCCGGCATCCCCGACCGCCGCGCCACCCAGGCCACCACCGCGCGCGGGTCCGTCCCGGCGGCCCGCAGGGACGCGAGCGACATGTCGTCGCTGCGCTTCGCCAGCCGGCGGCCGGTCGCGTCCGTCACGAGCGGCACGTGCCACCAGCGTGGGCGCGGGTAGCCGAGCGCCTCCTGCAGGAGTGCCTGCCGCGCACAGCTTTCGAGCAGGTCGTCGCCGCGCACGACCTCCGTCACGCCTTGGCGCGCGTCGTCGACGACCACGGCGAGCTGGTAGGCGGGGCTCCCGGCGCGGCGGTAGATCGGGAAGTCGCCCACGTCGCGCGCCACGTCGTAGGTGCGGCGGCCGTGGATCCCGTCCTCGATCTCGATCGGCCCTTCGCGCGCGACGAAGCGCAGGCATGCGGCGCGGCCCGTCGCGGATTCGGCTTCGGCGATCGAGCGCCACTTGCCGCGGCACGTGCCGGGATAGCGCGGGGTGAGTTCGCCGGCGTGCGGCGCGCTCGCGGCGGTGGCCACTTCCTTGCGCGTGCACGTGCAGGGGTACGCGAGCCCGCGCGCGAGCAGGGACTGGGCGGCGAGCTCGATGTGCGTGACCGTGTGCGACTGGATCGACGGCTCGCCGTCCCAGTCGAGGCCGAGCCAGGCGAGGTCGGCGAAGGTCGCGTCGATCATGCCGCTCTTCACGCGCTCGACGTCCAGGTCCTCGATGCGCAGCACGATGCGGCCGCCGCGCGCGCGTGCGTGCCACCAGGCGAGCAGGAAGCTGCGCGCGTGGCCGAGGTGCAGGTGGCCCGTCGGGCTCGGGGCGAGGCGGCCCACGATGTCGCTCATGCGTGCGGGTCCATCGAGGCGCCGTTCAGTGCGCGAGCACGACGGTGCGCAGGTCCTGTGCGGCGTTCACGGTCGAGCCGGGAATCGCCGGCATTCCGAGCAGGTCGAGGCACAGGTTGCCGGCGTCCGCGTTGCGCACCGGCGGGAGATTCCCGTCGCCCGGCCGCGGGCGGCCGAGGCCCGGATCGCGGCGCGTCGCGGGGTTCCTCGCGTAGAGCTCCTCGGGCGCGCTGCCGCCGGTCCACACGAGGAAGGGGATCACGTAGTCGACCCACATGTGCGGCTGGTCGTGGCTCTTGAACGGCGCGCCGCCGCCGTGGTCGGCCGTCAGCACGAGCGCGGTGTGGCCACGCAGCTTCGCGCTGGATTCGACGGAGTCGAGGATTCGCGCCAGCGCGACGTCGACTTCGCCCACCGCCTTCAGGTACGCCGAGCCGGGCGTCACGTCCCAGCCCTTCACGTGCGCCGTCAGGTCCGGAGTGGCGAAGTGCACGAAGAAGAAGCGCTTCGCCGCGGCGTCCTCGCGCGTGAGCTCGGCGAGGAGCGCGTCGGCGAGTTTCGACGGAGCGGGATCCACGAAGAACCGGTCGATCTTGTCGCGGCCCTGGTCGGGAGGCAGCGCGTCCTCCGCGCCGCGCGTCGCGTCGTACGAGTCGTCGTACAGGTGGAACTTCGGTTTCCCGCAGAAGATCCCGGTCCACGCGCCGCGGTCGTGCGCCACGTCGAAAACGCTCGCGACGTAGGTCCGGGCGTTGCCGTGGATCGTCTCGCCGTCCTGGACCTCGTCGTTGCGGATCCACCCGTGGCCCGTCGGGCCCTCGACGAGGCGGCCCGTGATCATGCCGGTGTGATTCGGCAGCGTGACGGTCCGATCCGGGTCGGTGCGCGCGTTCAGCGTGCCGGCACCCTGACGCAGGCGATCGAAGCCCGGCAGCGCGCCCGGCACGGCGATCAGCGCGTCGCTGCGCAGGCCGTCGACGCTGACGAGCAGCACGGTGTCGAAGTCGGGCTCGGGAACCGCGGCGACCTGCGCGGCCGGACGCGGGATCGCGGGCGCGGAGTCCTGGGCGCGCGGCTCCTGGATGCACGCCGCGCCGAACAGGGACAGCGCGGTCGCGGCGCAGGAGGTGAAGTTCATGTCGGCAGTGAACCATGCGGAGGCTCGCGCGGAAACGGACCGGCCCGGCGCGGCCGATCCGCTCGACGGATCAGTGCGGTCCCCGCAGATCCGCGGCACGGGTGCGATCTCCCGCGTCCGTGCGTTGCGGCCGTCGGGCCCGGGAACGGAGGCCGGTTTCCCGCTCGGGTTCCGTAGACTCCGGCTCCATCCGGCGCCCGCGCGGCGCCGATGCACAAGCTCCCATGTCGCCCGAGCCCCGCGGCCTGCGCCTCAGCGCGCTCCAGATCGCGTTCCTCCTCGCCGCCGTGGTGGCGTGCCGGCTGTTCGCCGTCCGCGCCTGTCCGACGTACGACGACGCGTTCATCACGTACCGCTACGCCGCGAACCTCGCCGCGGGCGACGGGCTCGTCTACAACGCCGGCGCGGCGTGGGAGCCCGTGCTCGGGACGACGACGCTGCTCTACTCGCTCGTCCTCGCGGGCCTGGCGAAGCTCGGGTTCGACCTCGTCGCCGCGTCGCTCGCGTTCAACGTCGTGTGCGACGTCGTCACGGCGATCCTGCTCGTCCTCCTGGTGAAGCGCCGCCCGGTCGCCGCGACGGCCCTGGTGCTGGGCTTCGCCGCTCTCCCTGAGCTGGCGCGCATCAGCGTGGGCGGAATGGAGTCGCCGCTCTTCCTCCTCTGCGCCGTCGGCGCGTGCGTCGCGGTGGACGGACGTCGCGCGGGGCTCGCCGGGTGCCTCGCGGCCGCGACGTGCCTCGTCCGGCCCGAAGGCGTGCTGCTCGCCGGGATCCTCTTCCTGGCGCAGGCGCGCAAGCCGGCGGACCTCGTGCGCTACACGGTGCCGCTGCTCGTCGCCGGCGCGATCGCGATCGCCGCGCTGACGTACGTCTACGGCACTCCGATCCCGCAGAGCGTCACGGCGAAATCGGCGATGCAGGGCGTCGATCCGGCGGCCGAGAAGGTCGCGCGCTTCTGGATGATCCTGAGGCAGGCCTTCCTGCCGCGGACGGCCTACGCCGCGGTGCTGCCCTTCGCCGCCGTGGGAATCGTGCGCGCGATCCGGGCGGGGGGCGCGGTCCGCAACCTGTCGCTGTTCGCGCTCGCGATCAGCGTCAGCTACCTGGCGGCGCGGCCGCACACGTGGGGCTGGTACTACTACGTCCCGCTCGCGAGCTGGATCCTGTGGATCGCGCTGGGCGTCGAGTCGGCCTGGCGCTGGTGCGCGCGTCGCGCCGGTCCGGCCCTCGCGCATGCGGTCGATTCGTTCGCGCCGCAGGCCGCCAGCGTGGCCATCGCCGCGGTCGCGGGCTTCCTGTCCTCGCGCCTCGTCTCGCCGATCCAGGCGCAGGTGTACGAGCCGCTGTGGGCCTGGGCCGAGCGCACGTCGTCGGCCGAGCCGCTCGCGCGCATCCTGGCCAGCGACATCGGCGCGATCGGTCACCGCTGGAAGGGGATCGTGCTCGACAGCGAGGGGCTCACGTGGCCCGAGGCGCTCGTGCACCGCCACCCGGCCGCGATCATCGAGGCGACGCGTCCGGAGTACCTGATGGTCGTCGCCGAACGTCCGCGCCTGCGGCACCTCGCCGAGCGGCCCTCGGTCATGGCGGACTACGAGCCGATCGCGCGCTTCAACGCCACGGGCAAGCAGGAACTGGTCCTCGCGCCGGAGGACGTGCCCATGGACTGGTCGCAGGACTACCTGATCTACCGGCGTAAATCGCCCTGATTCACGCAGTCGGCCCGCGTCACTCGGCGAAGCGGACGCAGTAGACGGGCGGGAAGTTGTGGCCCAGCTCGCGCCACGAGTCGCCGCGGTCCTCGGACCAGTACACGTTGCCGGTCGTGCTGCCGAACGCGACGTCGTCCCCGCGCACGTCGAGCGCGTGGCGGTACACGACGTCGTAGGCGCGCTCGTCGGGCAGGCCGCGGCGCAGGTCGATCCAGCTCTTGCCGCCGTCCTCGGTCCGCATCACGCGCAGCGCGCCGTCGATGGCCTGGCGGCGCTGGTCGGCGTCGGCGGGCACGATCCAGGCGGTCTTCGGATCCTCGGCGTCGGCGCAGATCGGGAAGCCGAAGAAGGCCAGCCGGCGCTTGCCCTTCTTCTCGCGCTCGTGCACCGGCTTCCAGGTCCGCGCGCCGTCCGTCGAACGGAAGATGCCGCAGTGGTTCTGCTGCCAGATCACGTCGAGCTTGCGCGCGCACCACTGGATGCAGTGCGGGTCGTGGCCCACGTCGGGCGTGGGCTGCGGGAGATAGGGCGACTCCATCCCCTGGTTGCGCGGGACCCACGTGGCGCCGCGGTCCCGCGTCTCGAAGACGCCCGCGCTCGAGATCGCGACCAGCATCCGGCGCGCGTCGCGCGGGTCGACGAGCACCGAGTGGATGCCGGGCTCGTCGCGCCCGCCGCCCATCCACTGCTCCATCCGCGACGGGTGGTTCCACAGGCCCTCGACGAGCTCGAAGGACCGGCCGTCGTCGCGCGTGGCGAAGAGGGCTCCCGGTTCCGTGCCGACGTACAGCGTGTCGGGCTCGCTGGCGTGCCCGGGCGCGAGGCACCACAGGTAGCGCAGGATCGCGGGCTTGCCGGGCTTGATCTCGGCGTCGACCGGGTACTTGGGCTCCTCCACCGACTCGAACGTCGCGCCGTGGTCGCGCGAGCGCGCGAGCTTCTGTCCCCAGTGCCCGTGGTCGATCGAGCACCACGTCGAGCCCGTGCGCGCGTCGTGGAAGACGTACGGGATCGGGTTGCCGGCCTGCGCGTGGCTCGCGAGCTTCCAGCCCTTCTTCCGGCGCGTGAACGTGAAGACGCCCTTGCGCGTGCCCAGGAGGAGTCGCGGACCGTCCTTCTTCGCCATCGGGTGGTGGGGCCTTTCGGAACGTGGTTCAGCCGCCGGAGAGAGCCTGCACGACGTACACCTGCGAGCCCCGGCCGAGCGCGTCGAGCAACCGCTCGCGATCGCGGACCGCGTGGCCGTCGACGAAGACGTTCACGTGTTGCCGCAGACGCCCGCGTTCGTCCACCAGGTAGGAGGCGAGCCCGGGGTGCGCGCGCTCGAGTTCGGCGACGAGGCCCGCGACGGTGTCCGCCTCGACGTCCGCCGCGCGGAGATCGGGGAAGTAGCGCGAAAGGTGGGGCGTGAACGCGACGTGAGCCATCGGCTCCGCGAGTGTCGCGCGCCGCGCGTGGGAGCGCAATCGGAGCCTCACCAGACCGCGATCTCGCGCCGCTTCGTCCACAGGAGCCACACGAAGAACGGCCCGCCGACGAGCGACATGACGACTCCCGGTTGCACGCCGAAGCCCGGGAACAGCGCCATCTGCGTCACGTCGGCTCCGACGAGGACGACCGCGCCCACGAGCGCCGACAGCGGCAGGAGCGTGCGGTGGCCCGGTCCGCTGAGGAGCCTCACGACGTGCGGGACGATCAGGCCCACGAATCCGATCTGGCCCGCGACGGACACGGCGGCGGCCGCCGAGAGCGCCGCCGCCACGAGGGTCAGGACGCGCACGCGGCCGACGTCCACCCCGAGCGACGCGGCGTCGTCGAGCCCGCTCTGCATCAGGTCGAGTTCCCAGGCGACGAGCGGCCAGACGCACAGTGCCACCGCGGCGCCGCCCCACGCGACCGCCACGTGCCAGGCCGCGCGATCGTCGAGCGTGCCGAATGTCCAGGCGAGGATCGCGCGCGAGGCTTCCAGGTCGTCGAGCACGAGGCTCTGCGCGAGCTGCTGGACGCCGGCGAGCAGCGTGTTGACCGCGATGCCGATCAGGAGCAGCGCCGGCACCGACACGCGCCCGTGCGAGCTCGCCAGCCGATACACGACGAAGGCGGTGGCGAGCGCGCCGCCGAACGCCGCGACGGGGACGAGCCACGGGCCCGCGCCGTGCGGGTCGGCGATCTGGAGCCGCAGCCCGTAGCCGCCGACGAAGAGCACCGCGATCACGGCGCCGAGGCTCGCGCCGCCGCTGATCCCGATCACGCCCGGGGAGGCCAGCGCGTTGCGGAAGATCCCCTGGACCAGGGCGCCCGAAAGGCCCAGCGCCGCGCCGACGCCGGCCGCCGTCAGCGCGCGCCACAGGCGCAATTCGACGATCGCCTGCCCCGGACCCGCGAGCGGTTGGCCGAACCCGCACAGGTGCGCGATGGCGCGCAACGCCGAGCCCAGGTCGTCGACGACGCGCGTCGAGCCGAAGCGCAGGGAGGCCAGGACCAGCGCGGCGAGGAGTAGGCCGAGCGCGAGTGCCAGCGCGCGGGGGCGACGGCGCAGCATGGGAGGGGGAGAGGTTCCCATTTCGGCCGGGCACTCGCCATGCTGGCGGCGGTGCGGCCGTCCGGCCCCCCGTTCCCATGTCCGATCCGACGCCTCCGCGCCTCACTTGCGCGCAAGTCCGCGAGCTCGACCGGCTCGCGATCGAGGAGTTGGGGCTCCCCGGTGTCGTGCTCATGGAGAACGCCGGCGCGGGCGCGGCGCGCCTGGCGCTCTCCGGCCTGGAGCCCGCTCGCGCGCGGCGGGTCGAGATCGTCTGCGGCCCGGGCAACAACGGCGGCGACGGTTGGGTCGTCGCGCGCCACCTGGCCAACGCGGATTGCGCGGTCCACGTCGCATCGTGCGTCGCGATCGAGGACTTGCGCGGGGACGCGGCGATCCACGCGCGGGTCGCGCGAGGCATGGGGATCGAGATCACGTTCCTCTCCGACGGCGACGCACTCGCGCGCAGCACGGAGCGATGGGCGCGCGCCGACCTCGTCGTCGATGCGCTGCTCGGAACCGGGGCGCGCGGCGCGCCGCGCGGGCTGCTCGGCGCGGCGATCGCCGCGATCGAGGCGCTGCCGATCCTCGGCCGCCCGGGGCCCGGAGTTTCGGGGGCCGGCCCGAGCGGGAGCGCGGACCGTGGCCGGCCCTGGATCCTCGCGCTCGACGTGCCGTCGGGGCTCGATGCCGACAGCGGCGCGCGCGCCGGCGCCTGCGTCCGCGCCGACGACACCGCGACCTTCGCGGCCGAGAAGATCGGGTTCGCGGCGCCCGGCGCCGCGGCCTGGCTGGGCCGGGTCCACGTCGTCGACCTCGGCGTGCCGCGCGCCCTCTTCGCGCGCGTCCGGGCCGGGAACTGACGCGCGGTCCGAACGCGGAATCCCGGACCCGGGGGCTTCCTTACGTGGGGCTGACTTGCAGCCCGAGGGGGAGCGCGCCTACGGTTCTAGTCCCGCCGCGCTTTCGGACGACGGTCTGCAACGAGCTCCGCACCCACGCATGTTCGGTCCCTTCCTCGCCACCCTCCTGACCGTCGCGGCCGCTCCCGGCGAGCGCACCGTCTCGGTCGGCGACGTGCCGAGCTACACGTTCCAGAGCGCGCCGCGCAACGGCGTGCTCGTGCGGTCGCTCGAGGACCTGCGCGGACGTCCCGCGCTGTTCGAGTTCTGGGGGCCGCGCTGCCCCGGGTGCGTGCAGAACGCCGTGCCGTACGGGCTCAAGCTCCAGGAGACCTGGGGCGAGGACCTGCAGGTGGTCCTCGTCGAGGTGCAGGGCGCCGGTGCCGACGAGGCCGCGCGCTTCGCGCTGCGCCAGCGCTGGTTCGGAGGCCGCAGCCTGTGGACCAGCGAGACGCCGTTCTGGCCCGGCGGCAACCTGCTGCCGACGGGCGCGCTGCTCGGGAACCAGGGCCAGGTCCTGTGGAAGGGCAACCCGCTCACGCAGTCGCGCGAGATCGAGCGCCTCGTCGCCGAGCAAGTGCGCTTGCGCCGCGCTCCGCCCGCCTCGGCGCCCGAGAGCCTGCGACCGGCGTGGTCGGAGTACGTGCGCGGCAACCTGGGACGCGCCGCGCAACTGGCGTCGGAAGCGGAACGGCGCGCGCTGGCGGGGGAGCCCGCCGCGCTCGAGCTCCTGAAGAGCGGCCTCGCCACGCTGCGCCGCGGGATCGACGCGCGCTTCGCGCGGGTTGCGGCGCTGGCCGAGGCGGGGTTCCTCGACGAGGCGGACGCGCGACTCGACGAACTGCGTTCCGGCGCGAAGGAGGATCCCGAACTGAGCGCGCGTGCCGCGCAACTCGCGGAGACCTGGTCCTCGGAATCGACGCGCGTCGAACGCGAGGCGGCGCGGAAGCTCGCGCGCCTGCTCTCGCGCTACTTCGACTCCGCGGGCGATCCGCTGCTGGCGCGTGAGCTGGTGCAGTTCGGCGAGCAGCATCCGGGCACGAAGGCGGCCGCGCGCGCCGCCGATTGGGCGCGCCTCTCCGCGCCCGCGGCGCGCTGAATCCGAGCACGCTGAATTCGAGCGCGCGAACTCCGAGCGCGCGAACTCCGAGCGCGCAGGTCGCCCTCGCGCCGTTCTCCGCCGGCCCCCGGATCCATGGCTTTCCGGCCGTGTTTGTGCGCTTGGCGTTGACGTGGCGAGGGGCGGGCGACACGCTGCTCTCCGCCATGGAGGTCGATCCGAACCCGAGCGCGCAGTCCCGCCAGTGGGCGATGTTGGCGCACCTCTTGACCCTCCTGGGCTACCTCGTTGGCTTCGGGCACTTCCTGCCGCCGCTCGTGATCTGGCTCTCCAAGCGCGACGAGGACGAGTTCCTGGCCGATCAGGCCAAGGAGTCCCTCAACTTCCAGATCACGTTCCTCCTGGCCGCGATCGTCGGGGGCGTCGTGATCGTCCTGCTCTACCTGTCCTGCATCGGGATCCCGCTGGCGATCCTGCTCGGACTCGCCCTGCCGATCGCGCACCTCGTGTTCGTGCTGATCGCGGGATTGAAGGCCAGCGACGGCGTGCGCTACCGCTACCCGCTGACGATCCGGTTCTTCTGACGACCCCCGGATCGAGGAGGGACCGGCCGCGGCCCCTCCGCGCCCCAGGATCGAGCCCGGGCCCCCTCGGGATGGGGGCGGGTCGGCGTCCGGGCCGGCGGGGCCCCCTCGATGGGCGGAATCCGGACTCGCCCCCGATTCCGGGAATCGGGAAGGAGGTTCCCAACCCGGAAAGCGATTTCCCTCCCCGGCCCCCGGGAACCGTGCAGTTCCCCGGTTCTCGGGTCGAAGCCCCCCTCCCGGCCCGGAACGGGGGTGATACACTCCCACATGCTCGGCGATGGAACTTCCCCTGCGGGGGCTTCGTCCAACGCTCCGGGTGCCGTCAGTCCCGACCTCGATTCCCTTGTCCGTCTCGGCGGAAGTGGGGAGTCTTGGGCAGGCGAAGCAGGACGGCGCATTCCTAGTACTAGGCTCTCTCCTCAGATTCCGACAACCATCATCAGGAGTTCGTGATGCTTCGTTCTTCGCTCACGCTCGCTGGCCTCGTCGCGCTCGGCGCGGCGGCTCAAGCCCAGCAAGCCATTCCCTCCAAGGCCCACCCGATCACGGGCACGGTCCGTGACGCGGGCGTCTTCCACGCGGCCACGAACACGTGGACCCGCAAGGCGTCGCAAGCCAACATCGGCGCGGACATCATCTACAACAACACGAACAGCACGGGGTACTTCTCGGCGCTGTCCGGTGACACCTACAACGACGAAGGTCGTATTCCGAGCCCGTCGAGCCCGACGAACCTCAACTCGCGCCCGGGTTGCCGCACGTCGTACAACATCGACGGCGTCCAGATCGCGTACTGCACGGACCAGACGACGGCCACATTCGGCACGTACACCGTGAACTTCTTCCAGTCGTACACGGCTTGCGCGACGCTGATCGGCAGCACGCCCCAGGGCACGGTCAACCTGACCGGTCCCGCCGCTCCGGTCGCCGGCACGCTCCAGTGCTGGGTCGTCACGGTCGACCTCGCCGGCCCTGGCGGCACGCCCTTCACGATGCTGGCCGACGGCGACGGCACGTACGCCGGCACGTCGCCGACGAACCTGTTCGGTTGGAACATCAAGTCCACCGCGACGGGCACGAGCACGGGTCCGTTCATGGCCTGTGACCCGAACGTGGCCTCGATCGGCTACGACGGCACGCGCTGGGACAGCCCCGTCAACTACAACGAAGACGGCAACGGCATGGGCACGCTGGACCAGTTCCGCATCGAAGGCGGCCCGACGACGGCCGGCTGCTACTTCTTCGGTGGCATTCCCTTCGCGTCCTTCCACCTCGAGCTGTACGCCACCGCGTGCGGCCCGACGACGGTCGGCACGCCCTTCTGCTTCGGCGACGGCACGGGCACGGCCTGCCCGTGCGCGAACAACGGCCTGCCGGGTAACGGCTGCGCCAACTCGCTGAACACGAACGGCGCGAACATCGCCGGCACCGGCGTCGCGAGCATCGCGAACGACACGGTCGTCCTGACGACGACGAACACGCCGAACTCGAGCGTGCTCTTCTTCCAAGGCACGATCCAGCAAGCCGGCGGCGCCGGTGGCGCGTTCGGCGACGGCAAGCGTTGCGCGGGCGGCACGGTCGTCCGTCTCGGCACGAAGAACGCCGCCCTGGGCGTGGCCAACTACCCGGTCGCGGGCGACCTCTCGGTCCACCTGAAGGGTCTCGTCACGGCCCCCGGTACGCGCACGTACCAGGGCTGGTACCGCAACGCGGCCGCGTTCTGCACGGCCTCGACGTTCAACCTGACGAACGGTCTCGAAGTTGCCTGGGGTCTCTGATCGGCCCTGAGTTCGGACCGCGCGCGTCGCGTACGCGCGCGGCCTGAACGAGCACAAAGAGCGGGCGGTGTCGCGCGTCGACACCGCCCGCTCCCTATTTCAGGCCTCGGCTTCGCGACCGTTCAGGGGTCCAGGAACGTCCGCAGGCTCGCCGCGGCGCGCGGATCGGCGGCGAAACGTCGAGCGAGCTCGCGAGCTTCGCGACGCGCCTCTTCCCGCCGTCCGTCGGCGGTGATCGTCTCGAGGCGCGCGGTCTGGCACTTCCAGAACCAGCCCTCGGCGTCGGGCTCGCCGCGCGCCGCGAGCGCCGCGTCGTAGTGCGCGATCGCCTCGCGCGGGCGCCCGGCGGCGCGCTCGAGTTCGGCCGCGACCAGGTGCGCGTTGAACGCCTCGTCCGGGCCCGCCGCGCGCTCGACCGCGCGCTGCAGGGCCGCGCGGCCCTCCGCGTATCCGCCCGGGCCGAGCACGAGCAGCGCCCGTCCCAGCGTGTAGTGCGCGGTCCACAGGAGTGGCGCCGCGCGCGCGAACTCGCGCGCCGCCACGGCCGCGTCCGCCGCGCGCCCGAGCGCCCACAGAGCCTCGACGCGGCCCTGGAGCGCGCCCACCGTCCCGGGCGCGAGGCGCAGGGCGTCCTCGCAGGAGGCGAGCGCCTCGGCCGGCCGCCCTCGACGGAGGAACGTGAGCCCCAGGTCCTGGTGCGCCAGCGCGAAGCGCGGGTTCGCGTCGATCGACTCGACGAACAGGCGCTCGGCCTCGGCGTAGTCGCCGCGCTGGAAGCGGATCACGCCCAATTGCCACAGCCCCTTGGCCGGCGTGCGATCGACCTGGCGCGGCACCGTCTGCACGAGCGCCACGAGGACCGCGAGCGCGACCAACCCGGCTCCGAGCCCGCGCCAGCGTCGCGCGCGGACCGTCGCCCACCCGACGACGAGTGCATGCGCCGCGAAGACGCCCAGCACGGGCATCATCGGGATGCGGAAGCGCGCGCAGACGAAGAACGCGACGACGCTGGCGCACCAGGCGGGCACGAAGAGCCACGCCGGCCCGACGCTGCGCCAGCGCCGCGCGGCGAACACGAGGCCCAGGATCCCGAGCGGCGCGACCAGTCCGAAGCCGACGGGAGACCAGCGCAGGATCGGCCCGAACTCGCGCGCGAAGTAGACCTCGTCCTGGTTGTTGCCGAGCTCGTGATCGGTCCAGTAGAGCCACAGCTTCCACGCCAGATGGCGCACGGCGGCGACTGGTTCGCTTGCGATCCAGGCCCAGGCGCGCGCGCTGTAGTATCCCGACACCTCGCTGGGCTTCAGCGCGCGACCTTCCGCGGCCTCGGCCTGCGCGACCGTGTCGTGGAACCCGCCCCACCAATCGGGCCGCGTTCCCGGCGCGATCGCGGTGCTGCCGTCGGACGTCGGATTGTTGCCGATCCAGAAGTTGACGCCGCCCTGCGTGCTGATGAGCACGAGGTCCCGGCCCACGATCGCGTTGTAGGCCGTGATCGGCAGGATCGGCACGAGCGTCGCGAGGCCGTACAGAGCGGACTGGCGCAGGCGCTGCGCGAGCGGTGCGCCGCCGCGCGCGACGATCCAGAGCCCCACGACGACGCCCCACAGGAGCACGTTCGGCCGCACGATCGCTGCGATCCCGAGCGCGAGGCCGGCGAACGCGGCCCTGCGCGGCCCCGGGCGCTCGCCGAAACGCACGGCGAAGAGCACGGCCGCGAGACAGGTGGGGATCTCGAGCACGGGCAGCAGCAACTCGCCCTCGAAGTAGACGAGCATCGCGTACACGCTGGCGATGGCGGCGGAGACGAGGCCCGTGCGGCGGTCGAAGAGGCGCGCGCCGAGCGCATGGACGAGCGCGCACGATCCCGCGCCGATCACGGCCTGCACGAGTCGCGGCGCGAGCAGGTTGTCGCCGAAGAGCCAGGTCATTCCGGCCAGGAACCACGGATAGGCCGGAGCGCGGAAGAAGGGGCCGGGCTGGTAGTCCTCGCCGCGAACGAGCGCGCGCGCCCACTCCACGTGGTACAGCGCGTCCATCTGCGGCGCGTCGAAGAGCGGGCTGGCCCGCGACTGGAGCACGTAGACGACGCGCACCGCGAGCGCGACCGCGACGATCGCGAGGAGCGCCCAGCGCGCCGAACGCGGATCGATGTCCGGTCGCGGATCGGCCTGGGCGTGCACGGGCGCGGCGTTTCCCGCGGGGGCCGCGTCACCCTGCGGATCCGATGCCCTGCGCGCGCTCAGCGTCCCTTCTCCCCGCCGGTGTAGCCGACGCTCTCGAGGCGCTCGCGCGCCTTGGAATCGGGCCGCACCGCCGCGCCGCGCCGCGCGGGCACGGCGCCGAGTTCAGCGAGGAACGCCTGACAGGCTGCTCGCGAGGCCGCGAGGATCGCCGGCTCCGCCGCGGCCCGCTCGTCGCGCTCGCGCGGGTCCGCGATCCAGTCGAAGAGCAGCGGCGCGGCCCCGCCGTCGATCCGTTTCCAGCGCGCCTCGCGCCAGCTCTCGATCGCCGGGCCCCAGAAGTTGCCGTACGCGGCGAGGCCCGCGAGCGGCGGCAGCGGCGTGCCGTCGCGGAGCGCGCTCGCGAGGTCCCGCCCGCGGAACGATGGCGGCGGGGCGAGCCCGGCCAGCGCGCACACGGTCGGAGCCACGTCCATCAGGCCGACCGGCTCGTCCACGCCGCGCGGCGGCAGTCCGGGTGCGCGGATCACGAGCGGTACGTGCAGCAACTCGTCGAAGTGCGTGTGTCCGTGTTCCCACGAGCCGTGCTCGCCGAACTCCTCGCCGTGGTCCGACGTGAGGACCACGATCGTGTGCGCATCGAGGCCGCGCGCCGCGAGTCCGTCGAGCAGGCGCCCGACCTCGTCGTCGGTGTAGGCCACCTCTCCGTCGTAGAGAGCCCGCGCGCGAGCGAGCGTCGCCGCGTCGAGCGGCATGCGCCCGTTGCGGTGGTTCACGACGTGTTCGCGGGCCCCGAAGCGGAAGCCGGAGCTCTCGCGATCGGGCTCCGCCGCGAAGCGCGCGCGCCACGGGGCCGGCGGGTCGTACTCGGCGTGCGGATCGAAGTAGTGCACGAGCAGGAAGAACGGCCGCTCGGGCCGCGCGTCGAGCCAACGCAACGCCGCGTCGGTCGTGGGCCCGGCGCGCCGGACCTCGTGGTTGTCGTTGGCGATGCGCGCGTCGACGTCGTCGAAGCCCTGGGCCGTGCCGAACGGCTCGGTCAGGAAGTCCACGTTCACGATCGCGTGCGTCGCCCAGCCCGCGTCGCGAAAGTGCTCCGCGATCGTCGTCTGCTCTTCGCCCAGCGCACGCCAGCCCTCACGCACGTTGCCGCCGGCCCCGTGCGCCTGCGGCGGCAGACTCGTGTAGAGCGAGGAGAACGAAGGCAGCGTCCAGGGCGCGTGCGAAAAGGCGGCGCGAAAACGTGCGCCCGACGCGGCCAAGGCGTCGATCCGCGGACTGACACCCGCGCGTCCGCCCTGGGAGCTCAACGCGTCGGCGCGCAGCGTGTCGATCGCGATGACGACGACGTTCGGGCCCGTGGGCACGGGCGATTTCGACGGGCAGGCGGCGAAAGCTGCGCAGAGGCCCGCAACGAGCCCTGCCCGGAGGAATCGGCGGTACGCCGCGGGTCGAGCGGGACGGCCGCGCTCCGCCTCGCACTCCGTCCGGCGGGGCGGACGGGGCCCGGCGGCCGGATCGGTGCAGAAGCGGGGACGGAAATGCATGTCGGCGCGCTCGCGCGCGCCGACACTACGGTCTGGAGCCCGCCCCTGCGAGCGCCGATGGCGCGGGAGCGCCGCGCCCCTAGGCCTGCCAGACGAGCGTGTACCCGTTCGACAGGTTGAACGTCGAGGCCGTGCAGAAGGCCGCGGCGTTGCGATACCAGACCTGGTAGTGGCGCGTGACGCCGGCCGTGCAGGCGCCCTTGACCGAGACCGCGAGGTCGCCGACGACGGGGTACGTCGAGCCGCCCGACACGTTCGTCTTCGTCCCGAGGCGGATCACCGAACCGGCGGCGCAGCGCAGGCCGTCGCCGAACACGGCGCCCAGGCCGGCCGCCTGTTGCGCGGTGCCCTGGAAGTAGAGCGCGGAGCTGTTCGGCATCGCCGTCCCGGAGAGGACGACCGTGTCGTTCGAGACGCTGGCGCTGCCCGAGCCCGCCAGCTTGCCGCCGGTCCCGAGCGAGTTCAGGCAGCCCGCGCCGGCGCCCGGAGCGCTGGAGTTGGCGCACGGGCACGCGGTCGCGGAGCCGTCGCCGAAGCAGAATCCCAGGCCCGGATCGGAGTTGACCGTGACCGTGCCGCGCATCCCGGCCAGGAAATGCGGCGAGCAGAAGTAGTCGTAGACACCGCCCGGGCGCGGGTTCGCGGCCACGAACGCCGGCGTGAACGTGAAGCTGAACTGCGGGTTCAGGACGTCCAGCGGCGAGGTCCAGGCCTCGTTCCCGTTGATGAGCCCGTCCGTGCCCTCGGTGACCGTGTGGGCGAACGACGACCAGTTCCAGCGGACCGTGTCGCCCACCTGGATCGTCACGTTCTGGGGCGTGAAGCCGAAGCCCGATTGGGCGACGTCGACGATGCTGGCCTGGCCGGGCGCGGCCGCGAGGCCGAGCGTCAGGACGAGGAGGGCGAAGGAGGGGATGCGCATGGGGGCTCTCGGGATGGCTCTTCCGGTCTGCAATCGAGTGTACGCCGCGGTCGGTGCGGCGGGTGACTCCCGAGGGAGGAGCGTCGTCCCCGCGCTGGCGTGGCGCCTGGCGGTGATTTTCCAGGTCGTCCGGAATGCGGCCGCAGGGCCGGTCAGGCCCCGGGCAGGATCTGGAACGGACCGGCGATCGGCCACGCGTGCGCGGCCCCGCCGCCCACCGGCCAGACCCACGCGGAGCCGGCCGTGCCGAAGGCCTGGGCATCGCCCGGAGTCCAACCCTGGCCGGACTCGAACAGGCCCGGCGGCCCCAAGGTCTCGACCGACGCGCTCGGCACGCGCGCGCGCTGCAGCACCGAGCCGCCGGCCACGGACCGCAGCCAGGCGACCCAGCCGTCCGCGCGGGAAGTCACCGCCCGGGTCGGCTCGGTCTCGGGGCTCGCGTAGGACAGCGCGGGCGCGCCGGTCAGGTCCGCCAGGATCGAATGCACTTCGTGGAGCTTCGCGCCGCTCGAGCGCTGGAGGCCGAAGGCGAAGCGGCGGCCGCACAGCTCGATCCAATCGAAGGACTTCACGGCCGGGATCAGGTCGACGAGCGAGCCCGTCGCGGTGTCGACGGCGAGCACGCGTCCGCTCGAACCCTGCTCGTCGTAGAGGAGGAGCGAACGGCGATCCGGCGTGAGCACCCAGCGCGTCGGCTTCAACTGCGGCACGGCCGTGAACGGCAGGGTCAGGTCGCCGGAAGAACCCGTCATGTTCTCGATCGGCGGTGGCGTGCCCGGCGCGAGCGTCGCGCGGAACACGTCGACTCCCTCGATGCCGGCCGCGGTCGGAACGCCCTGCTCGCCGACGGCGAACAAGAGCTGCGTCGGCCCGCGGAAGAAGAAGACCGCGACTTCGTCGAGCGTGTCGAGGAAACGCGCGTCCGAGCTGAGCACTTCCGGCAGTTCGCCGACCGGCGCCGCCGCGCGCGCGACGAGACACTCGTGCGAGGGGACGCCGTCGGTGCGCCAGGCGCACCAGGTCCCATCGTCGCTCACGGCCAGGTACGGTCCGTCGACGGACTGGGGCGACAGGCCGGCGCTCGCATGCGGGCCCGCGGCCGTGCTCGCGCGTCGAGCGATCCCGTCGTTCGTCACCGTCCACGCGTGCAGGAGCAGAGCGGACGCGCCGGCATGGAACGCGACCGCGGTGCCGCGCGCGCTCGTGACGAGGTCGCCCTGGAAGTGAGTCGGCGCCGGCTCGGTCCCGAAGCTCACGAGCTGCGTCGTCGCCGTCGGCGTCCGCGCGCAGCGCAGGAGGCCACGCCCCGAAAGCGCCCAGGCGTGCGTCGCCGTGAGTGCCAGCCCGCGCGCGCTGAGGCGCAGCGGCGGGGCGCCCGCGGTGCGGTCGACGACCTCGATCGGGTCCGCGCCGAAGCGCACCTCGAGCAGGTCGCCGCCCGCTTCGGCGCGCGTCGCGCACAGGAGCGCGCGGCCATCCGGAGCGACCGCGACGCGATCGAGGAACGGGTCTTGCGCCGTGCCGGCACCGATGCCAGCGCGCTCGACGAGGACGCGCGGCATCCCGGCGCGCGTGACCACGAAGTAGCCGAACACCCGCGCTCCCGCCGGCCCGCGCGCGTAGTGGTAGAGCGATCCCTGCTGGTCGGGCAGCGCGAGCCGGCTCGCTCCGCCGACGTCCTCGATCCGACGCGGCTTGCCGGGCAGGAACTCCTCGAGCGCCGTGCGCCCGGCCGCTTCGATGGGGAGGAGTTCGGCGGCGCCCAGCTCCGCCGGGGACGCGACCAGGGCCCCGCTGCTCTCGTCGTACGCCAGGACGGCCCCGGGTTGTCCGGGAGCCCCCTGGAACACCGTGACCTGGCCGCGGGCCAGGACGGGGCCGGCGGTCGCGAGCAGGGTGAGGCCGAGCAGGTGCAGGTTGCGCATCGAGGGAGTCTCTGGACGGTTGCTTCCAAACCATATGCCGCTTGGCACGCGCGGTGAACCCGGCCCGGGCAGATGCCCCGCAGCCCCTCCGAACCCCGCGAATCGGCCTTGGGGCTGCCCCAGACCCCGCGCATCGTCCAGAATCTGGACGAGCGTCCACCTTCTGGACAATCCGCCGCGAACCCCCGGAACCGCCCTCCCGCTGTGCCCTACGAGCCTGCATCCTGGCCCCCGCTCCCGCCGGGCACCACCCCCGTCCGCGACCTTTCGCGCGGCGGGCCCGAGCGCGTGCTCCTCGTGGAGCGGGCGGGCGAGCCGGTGGTCCTGCGCCTCGTGCCCTCCGCGCCGAGGAGCGCGGCGAACCTGTCCGAGCTGCTCGTCCTGGCCGGGCTCCGGCATCCGAACCTGGCCCGCCTGGTCGATCACGGGACCCTGGCCGACGGGACCCACTGGACGGCGCGCGCCTGGATCGAGGGGCGGGACCTCGCGAGCTGGTGGCGCGCGCGACGGGGCACCGCGGGTGCGGACGCGGAGTTCGGAGCCCTGCTCGTGCGCCTCGCGACCGCGCTCGATCACCTGCACGGGCGCGGGTTCGTGCACGGCGACCTCAAGCCCGAGAACGTGATCGTCCGCGACGACGGAGAGCCGGTCCTGACGGACTTCGGTTTCGCGAGCGAACGCGGCGCGGCGCGCGGCGCGGCCGGCACGCCGTTCTACGCCGCGCCGGAGGTCCTGCGTGGCGCGCCCGCGAGCCCGGCGATCGATCTCTTCTCCCTGGGAGCGACGCTGGTGCGCGCGCTGGTCCCGCGCGAGCTGCGCGCCAGCGAACTCTACGCGCGCTTCCCGGCCGTGCCCTTCCTCGAGGCCCTCGGTGTCGCGGTGGAGGACCTGCCGGACTGGGCGCGCGACGTCGCCATCGCCCTGGTGGAGCGCGATCCGGCGCTGCGCGGTCGTTCCGCGGCCAGCGTCGCGCGAACGCTCGCGGGCCGCCTCGGACTGCGCGCGGACCTGGATGCGCGCGTCGAACTCGAGTTCCCGGTGCTCGAAGGCCGCGCCGACTGGCTCGCGGGCGTCGTGGCGGACCTGGCGTCGGCGCATGGATCGCACTGGATCCGCGTGAGAGACGGCGAGAACGCGTCCGAGGTCGCCGCGTGCGTGCGCCTCGCCGCGGCGGTCGCCGGACAGGACACGACCGCGATCGAGCGGGCCCGCATCGGCGGACTCGAGCCCGGCTCCGCGGCGCTCGTGGCCCGCGCGGACGAGATCGCGGCTCAATGCGGCCAGAACGCCGCGTTCCTCGCTCCCGACGCGGACGCCGCGTCCGGCGCGCGCTGTCTGCAGCTCGCGCGTTCGATGGCGGCGCGTGGAGGCCGACTCGTCGTCGTGTCGACCGAGCCCGCTCCGGACGCGACCTTCCGGGCGACGACCCTGCCCGCTCCCGAGCTCGCGCACGTCGTCGCGTTCCTGCGACGCGAGATCGATCTCGAACCCGGACCGCGCGCGGAGGATCTGGCGCGCGCGCTGTACTCCGCGGATGCGACCGCGCACGACGTGCGCGCGCGCCTCGCCCGCGCCGTCGAGGACGGGTGGATCCTGGCGGGGGATTCGCGTCCACGGCTGCGCGCGGGCCGCTCGCCGACGGAAGCCGAACTCGCGCCGCGCGCGATCGACGCCCGTTCTCTCGACGCGCGCACGCGGCGCCTCGTGACGGCGATCGCGGTCCTCGGCGGACGCGCGCCGCTCACGGACGCAGCGCGGCTCGCTCAGGCCGATCCCAACCTCCTGCTCGAAGAGCGGCCGCGCTGGCTGCGTCTCGCGGAGGGCGGGGAGCTCGCGCTCGACGTGGACCCCAAGTCCCTCGAGCTGGATCCGCTCGAAGTACGCGAATTGCACGCGCGGCGCGCGGCGGAGATCACGAGCGGGCCGCGCGGCGAAACGCGGATGGAACGCGCGCTGTGCTTGCACGAGCTCGCGGCTTCGGGATCGCGTGAGAACACCGAGGCGATGCTCGCGCACATCCGCTCCGCGCGCGAATCGGGAGCTCCCGCGGAAGCCCTGGATCTCGCGCGTCGCGCGGAAGATGCGCTGCGGTCGGCGCATCACGCTGTGGACCCGCGATTCGCCGTGGAACGCGCGTTGTCGTGGATCCGCCTGGGCGAGAGCACGCGCGCAAGAGAGGAGTTCGATCCCGAGGCGCCGCGAGGCGTGCCGGCTCTCGAGGCGGCTCGCCGTGCGGTGAGCTCCGCCCTGGCCTTCGCCGCGGGCGACGTGCCCCGGGCTCTCGAACAGGCGCGCGCTGCGGCCGACCTGGATCCCGCGTGGCGCGATGCGCGCGTCGATCTCGAAGCCCGAGCGTTGTTCGATGCCGCGGACGACGCGGGTCTCGAACGCCTGGCCGGGGACCTCGACGAGCGCACCGGCGCGCGCACGCGCGCGAACGCACGGAACCTCGTCGCGGCGAGCCTGCAGCGCCGCGGGGAGATCGCGCGCGCGCGGGAGATGTTCCGCGATCTGCTCCTCGAAGCCGAGGACGCACGGGATTCCGCCCGCGCGGCGGCGCTGTCGCAGAACCTCGGAACCCTGGAGCGGCGGGCCGGGAACCTCGAGTTGGCCAAGGACCTCTTCGCGCGCGCGGCCGACCTGCACGCGACGGCTGGCTCGGCGGCGGGGCTCGCGCATGCCCGCACGCAGCTCGGCGGCGTCCTGCGCGAACTGGGCGAACTCTGCGCCGCGGCGGACGCCGCACGGTCGGCCCTCGACCTCACCGAACGACTGGGCGACCCGCTGCAGGCGGCCGTCGCGCGCGGCGCGCTCGGGCTCGTCCTCGCCGATCGCGGGCACGTGCACGCCGCGCGCGAGGAGCTCCGCCGCGCGTCGGCGGCCCTCGAGTCGGCCGGACGGCGCGCCCACGCGGCGTTGCTGGACGCACGCTCGGAGGAACTGGCGGCGCGCGTCGGCCGTCCCGCTGCCGCAGGGGCGCGGGCTCGCGCCGGTTCGGTCGCGCTCGATGCGGATCCGCGCGCCCTGCTGGCCCTGGCGCGCGCGGCCTGGATGCGCGGCGACACGGCTTCGGCCAGGGACCGGGCGCGGCGCGCGGGCGACCTGGCCCGCAGCCTGCAGCAGGAGGCCGTGCGCGCCGAGGCCGAACTCGTGCTCGCGCTCCTGCGCGGAGAGCGGGGCACCGGCGGCGGCGACGACGACGCACGCCTCGACGCACTGCTCGCGCGCGGGGACGTCGGGACGCGCGACACGGCGAAGTCGGCAGGGAGGAGCACCGTGGATCCTTCGGCCCGCGATCTCGCGGACGCGGAGTTCGCCGCGTCGCTCGCGCTGCGGGGCCGCGACGATCGCGCGGCCCGCGCGTGGGTCGCGATCGCCGCGCAGGCCGAGGATCCGGCCCTGCGCGCGCGCGGCCGCGTCGAAGCCGCGGCGTGCTTCGCCGCGTGCGCGCGTGGACTTCCGGATGCGGAGACGCGGGCGCTGGCGCGCCATCTCCTGGCGCGGCCCGATCCGAGGCCGGCCGACATGAGTGTGCTCTCCGCGCGCGGCGCGGAGGAAGAGGAGGACGAGATGGACGTGGTCAGGCTGCTCGAGATCAACCAGCGGCTGGTGGACGAGGAGGAACCGGAGAAGCTCCTCGGCGCGATCGTCGAGCACGCGCTCGCGGTCACGGGCGCACAGCGCGGATTCGTCGTCCTCGAGCAGGAGGGCCAGCTCGTGTTCGACACCGCCCTCGATTCGCGACGCGGTGACATCGACACGCCCGAGCTGGAGGTGAGCCGCAGCGTCGTCGCTCAGGCACTGGAACGCGGAACTCCGCTGCTCGTCTCGAACGCGGTGGAGGATCCGGACCTCGCGGGCGCGCCTTCGGTCGCGAACCTGGACCTTCGCTCGATCCTGTGCGTGCCCTTCACGATCGACGCGCAGACACGCGGCGTCGTGTACGTCGACAACCGGGTTCGCGAGGGAGCCTTCGGCCCGCGCGCGGAGCGTCTGCTGACCCTGCTCGCCGGCCAGGCCGCCCTGGCGATCCGTCAGGTCCAGAGGGTCGGCGAGATCCGGCGGTTGAACCGGCGACTCGAGGAGCAGGTCGCGCACACGGAATCCGACCTGAAGAGCGCGCAGGAAGCGCTGCGCGACGCGGGCATGCCCGGTGTCGCCACGGGACTCGTCGGGCGTTCGCCCGCGATCCGCCGCGTGCACGACCGGATCGCCCGCGCGGCGCAGGCGACGACGCTGCCCGTTCTCGTGTCGGGCGACAGCGGGACCGGCAAGGAACTCGCGGCGCGCGCTCTGCACGCCACGGGACCGCGCGCGGCGGGACCCTTCGTCGTGGAGAACTGCGCGGCGCTGCCGGCCTCTCTGGTCGAGGCCGAGCTCTTCGGCGCAGTGCGCGGCGCGTTCACGGGCGCGGAGAACGAGCGTCCGGGCCTCTTCGAACGCGCCGACGGCGGCACGCTGTTCCTGGACGAGATCGGCGAGCTGCCGATCGAGCTGCAGGCGAAGCTCCTGCGCGTGCTCGAGACGGGCGAAGTGCGCCGGCTCGGCGAAGCGCGCGTGCGAAGCGTGGATTTCCGTCTGATCGCCGCCACGAACCGGGACCTCGAAGCCGAAGTGCGCGGCGGGCGTTTCCGCGCCGATCTCTTCTACCGGCTCGACGGATTGCGCATCGAGATGCCGTCGCTGGCCGAGCGCGTCGAGGACGTGCCGCTCCTCGTCGATCACTTCCTGCGCCTCGAGGCCGCGCGCGGACGGCCGGCACGCCACGCGAGCGCCGAGGTCGTCGCCGCCCTCTCGCGCCGTTCCTGGCCCGGCAACGTGCGCGAGCTGCGCAACGAGATCGCGCGGCTCCTGGTCATGTGCGCCGGGGATCTCGAGGATCCCACGCTCATCCGGCCCGCGTCCGACACGCGGGCCGAGCCGTCCGAGCGGCCGACCCACGTCCCGCTCGTCACCCTGGCCGAGCTCGAGCGCATGGCGATCGAGCGCGCGCTCGAAGCGGCGGGCGGAGACAAAGGACGCGCCGCCGAGATGCTCGGGATCTCGCGCGCGAAGGTCTACCAGCGGATCCAGGCCTGGCGCGAGGAGAAGGCCGCGCCGGAGGGCTCCTCCGCGTGACGAGCGGCGGCGCGCTCGGTGCCCGCGCCGCTCGCGAGAGCCGGGCTACTTCTTCTTGTCGCCGAACACGTCCTTCAGTCCTTCGAGCGAGCCCTTCACGTCGCCCTGGAGTGCGCCCTCGAGGGCCGACTTCGCGCTCTGGAGTTGCGCTTTCAGGTCGCGCTTCAGGTCGTCGGGGAACGTGCCGCGGCCCGCGTCGAGGCTGGCCTCGAGCGCCGCCTTCACGACGGCCGAGAGGAGCTGCCCCACGATCTCGTGCGTGGGACCGTCGCTGTGGAAGTCGGTGATCTCGACGCGCGGCACGGTCACGCGCAGCGGGCCGTTCGCGAGGGGGAGGTCGGCCAGGTAGAGCTCGGCCGAGACATCGCGCAGCACGATGCGGTCCACGACCAGGGCGCGCTGGGCGCCCGGCTGGGCCTCCGGCGTCGGTGCGGGGGCGGCGCCGCCTCGGCTCGCGTGCTCCAGGATGCGCCCGTAGTTCGTGCCCGAGGAATTGCGCTCGATCCGCAGCGCGAGGCCGTCGAGCTCGAGCTCTCGGACGTGGATCTTCTGGCTGAGGAGGGAGGCCGTGTCCCAGTCGGCCTTCGCCGCGCGCAGGCCGAAGAAGGGTTCCGCGCTGAAACCGGGCGGGTTGGCCAGGGTCAGGCCGCGCAGCTCGAGCTTGCCGCCCAGGAGGCCGGCCGAAACGTCCTCGACGCGCGTCTCCACGCCGGTGGCCCACGTGCCACCGCCTTGGATGGCGGCCTTCACCACGCTGCCCTGGAAGATCCAGACGAGGCCCAGGGCCAGGACGACGAGGAGCCCGAGACCGATCGCGACACGGACGAGGATGCGCATGGACCGGACGATACCGGATCCGCGTGCCCTCGTCCGCTCGCCGTGCCGTCAGGGGCAGAACTGGACGTGCAGTCCGTTCGTGATCGCCGTGCCGCCGACGACGCCGCGGTCGCGGAAGAAGGCCTGGTAGTTCGTCTGGACGCCGACCATGCCGGGCGCCATGGCGATCGGCAGGAGCGCCTGTCCCGTGCCGTCGAGCACGAAGTTCACCACGTTCGTGATCGGGCCGCCGAGCAGGAGGGTGCCGCCCTGGAAGGGGACGCTCGCCGTCGCGGGGGCCGCGCGCAGCGCGCCGTACGAGTTCGGCAGGCCATTGCGCACGACGGCCGCGAAGCCGACGCCGCTCACGCTCGGAACGCCCGACCACGCGAGCGCCGGGGTGCGGCCGTTCGACAGCCGCTTCGCAGCGCCGTACTGGATCGGCGGCACGCAGCTGTTCACCGCGAAGTTCACGACGCTGGAGCCCTTCAGGATCGGCGCGCTCTTGCCGTGCAGGACCCACTGGTTGTAGGCCAGGAGGCCGGCGCCGTTCGTGACGTTCGAATCGCGCAGGAACTCGATGTACTCCCGCGTGGTCGTCTGGTGGAAGACCTCGACGACCGCGCTGGCCGCGCCCGGGGGGATCGCGAACGCCGTGTCGTCCCAGTACTGCTCGTCGGCGTACGAGTACGCGACCGGCTCGGCGTCGATCGCGTCGAACGCGACGTTCGTGAAGCCGCGCGGCGGGATCCGGTTGTCCGAGTAGATCTTGTTGTTCAGCACGAAGCGGAAGGACTTGCCCACGGGCAGACCCGTGGCGGCGGCCTGCGCCGCGTCCACGCCCTGCTCGATCTCGTACACCTTCGTGTCGGTCGTCGTCAGCGTCGCCGTGGCGCCGTCGTACGCGCCGCGCTCGGCGATCACCTGATTGGCGGCGTTCTTGAAGACCACGTGGATCCACATGCGCCGGCCTTCGCCGTAGCCCGTGGGCAGCTTGTGGCCGGTCTGGTTCACGAGGCGCACGCGCAGGTTGCCCTGGCTGGCCCAGGCGCTCACGTCGACCGCGTCGCGGTGCATCTCCTCCGTGCGGTAGGCCGCGTCCGCCACGGATTGCGCGGTGAGGCCGGTCTCGTAGTCCGGATAGAGCGAGCGCACCGCGCGCAGGACCCACGAGTTGACGCCGTTGAAGTTGTGCTGCGGCAGGTCGTCGCGGATCACCGGCCCGAGCACGGGCTGGCACGCGCCGCCGGTCACCTTGGGCATGTGGCAGTCCTGGCAGGACGAGTAGCTCGTCCGGTTGCCGCCGAAGCGCGCGCCCATCTCGACCGGACCGTCGGCGAAGCGGCTCTGTTCCCACTCGCTGTACGTGCGCTCGATCGGGAACTCGTCGTACTTGTTGTGCGTCGGGTGCGGCGCGTCGAGCGCGTTCAGCGCGAAGCTGCCGTCGGGCTGCTTCGTCTGCGTCGGATTCGAAAGCTCGTGGCACGTGCCGCAGTTCAGCGACTCGCGGTGGTACGGCGACTGCTCCCAATCGTGGTAGAAGAAGTTCGGTCCCAGGTCGAAGGGCGCACGGCGCCGGTCGAGCGGATCGATGACGTACTGGCCGTTGTTCGGCGTGGGCGGGATGCCGCCGCGCTGCGCGAGCTGGTCCAGGATGCGGTAGTCGGAGGCCGGGCTGTGGCCCGGGTCGTAGACGGGGTCCACCATGCGGTGGCACAGGTTGCACGTGACGCCGTCGAGGTCGCCCAGGTTGTTGTCGAGCGCCGAACCGTCGGACGGCGTGCTGCGCCCGTCGAGCCATGCGCCCGGGGCGTGGCAGCGCAGGCACCACTCGCCGGAGTTCGCCGCGTCCTGGTTGGCGATCGCGAGCGCGGCATAGAAGATCGGGTCGCGTCCGGCCTGGCCCATCATGGAGGCGGCCCAGTGCTCGTACGGTTCCGTCTGCGGATCGAACCCGCTGTGGCAGCCCGTGCAGCTGCCCGAGGTCGCGATCGGCTGCAGCAGCTGCCCCGGTTGCGTGCCCGGCTGGCGGAAGTCGTTCAGGGTCGTCGCGACCTGCGTCTGGACGACGGCGCCCGCGGTCAACGAAACGGCCGAGACGAGGAGTGCGGCGAGGGCTAGGGGGCGGAGTGCCAAGGGTGCTCGATCCCTGTTGGATGAAGGGGCCAGATTCTGGAACGGGAAGAGCCGCCAGCAGGCGCAGGACGCGCGCACCGACGCAGGGGCCGCGCCGGTGGGGCGCGAGCGAGCTCCCTCAATCCTCACCCGAAGTTCCGAGTTGGTCAAGGTCACAAACCGGCCGCCGGAAAGTCCTTCCGTCGCCAGGCTGCGCGTTTCACGCGTCGGACCTGCAACCCCTTCCCGGTTCGAGCGGTCTGCGGGGTGCGCGCGCACCGTCCGGGGGCACGGAGCGCGTGCTTCCGAGCGGGCGCCCCCGAGGATCATCCATGCACTTCCGAGCCATCGTCCGTGTTTCCATTCTCTCCCTGGGCCTCGCCGCGCCGGCCGTGGCTGCGACGCCCTTCCAGGGGCCCAGCGTGGCGCTCGCCCAGGCGACGACCGAGGCCCTGCTCGTGGAACCGCCCCCGCAGTCGGGGCAGGTCGTCATCACCGAGTTCATGAAGGACCCGAGCAGCGTGTCCGACGCGCGCGGCGAGTGGATCGAGGTCTACAACGCCTTGCCCTGGCGCGTGAATCTGGAGGGCTGGGTCCTCTCGGACGACTCCGGGGCGACGCACGTGATCTCGACCGGGGGCGCGGGCCTGCGCATGGCCCCCGGCGCGTACCTCGTGCTCGGCAACAACTCGGACCCGGCGCTGAACGGCGGCGTGCAGGTCGACTACGTCTGGAGCTCGTTCTCGCTCTCGAACGGCGCCGACCAGATCGTCCTGTCGCGCGCCGACGGCACGCTCGTCGACCGCGTCGCGTACGACGACGGCGTGCTGTGGCCGGACCTCGCCGGGCGCTCGATCTCGCTCAAGCTGGTCGCGCGCGACGTGGTGATGAACGACGATCCGGCGAACTGGTGCCACTCCTCGAGCGCGATCAGCGCGACGAATGCCGACCTGGGAACGCCGCGCCGCGACAACGACGCCTGTCCGTGAGCGCGTGCCTCGTCGCCGTGCGGTCGAGGGCTTCGCGCCCGAGGCGGGCGTCCGGCGAGGCACCCGCGAAATGCAGCTGGCGCCGCGTGTGCGGCGCCAGCTCGTTGCGACCGCGGGCCTCCGGGTGGAGGCCCGTCGGCGATCACGCGCCCCAGGTGATCTCGAGGCCGTTCGACAGGTTGAAGGTCGAGGCCGTGCAGAAGGCCGCCGCGTTGCGGTACCAGCACTGGTAGGTGCGGATGCCCGGCGCGGTGATCAGGCCGCGGACGGAGATCGAGGGATCCCCGACGGCCGGGTACGCGCTCGTCCCGGCGACGTTGTTCTTCGTGCCGAGGCGGACGACCGCGCCGCCCGCGCAGCGGAGACCGTCACCGAAGACGACGCCGAGGCCGGCGCCCTGCTGGTTCGTGCCCTGGAAGTAGAGCGCGCTCGAGTTCGGCATGCCCGTGCCCGTCAGCACGGCCGTGTCGGCCGAGATGCTGGCCGTGCCCGCGGCCGTGACCTTGCCGCCCGTTCCGAGCGAGTTCAGGCAGCCTTCGCCGTTGCCGACCGTGCTGTTGTTCGCGCACGGGCAGGCGAGGCCCGAGCCATCGCCGAAGCAGTAGGCCGTGCCCAGCGTGAGGCTGCAGTTCGGATTCGCCGTCGTCGGGGAGACGTCGATGTAGCCGACGGTGGGGATGAAGTCGAAGTCGAGGAGCTGGGTGTTCCAGGCGAACGGCGCGTCGCCGCAGCGGACGACACCGGCCGGGAGGAACGTGCCGTCCTGGAACGTGAGCGCGCTGTCGAAGATCACGTCGCTCGCGCCTCCGTCCGAGAGGCCGACGAGGTCGCGGATCGTGATGGCGGGGTCGGTCGTGAGCGTGGTCACCGTGCCCATGCCGCCGATGCGCAGGTCGAGACCCAGGTTCGCGAGGACGCCCGCGACGTTCGTGGTCTCGATCAGATAGAAGGTGTCCGTGCCGTTCTCGAACAGGTTCGCGTTCGGCGGCGTTCCCGTCCCCGTGACGACCTGGTTCACGGCCGGGACGACCGTGGAGGATCCCACGGTGTAGAGACCGTTCGCGCCGATCACGCCGGCGGAGAGGTCGATCGCGACGTCCATGGCGCCGAACGAGCTGGTCGAGTCGCCTTCGACGACCAGGATCATGTAGCCGGTCAAGGGGGTGCCGGGCGTGCCGCGCACTTCGATGAACTCACGGTCGTCCGTGCCGATGTGGCTCACGAAGAGCTCGTTGAACTTGACTTGAGCGGAAGCGGAGGCGGCGAGGAGGGCCAGGCCGGCCGCGATGAGACGGAGGTTGCGGAACATGGGCTGAGGGAGTCCCCGGGGGTCGGCTGGATGCGCGTGCGCGGGTGGGGTCGGCCACGCACGGCAGTGTCCACACGGGTCGGGCGCCTTTCCCCGGGAGTCGAACTGGGGAACGCGCACGGGTGCGGATCGGCAAGGCTCCTGAGGCCCACCGATCTCCAGAGTCTATCCCCTGAAACGAGCCCCTGGGAGTCTCCCCCCGGATCCGGCCGAAGATTGATCCGTCCTCAACGGGCGGTTGACGGGACGAGCAGGTACCCGTCCGCGCAGTCGAGTTCCGCGGGGTCCGCGACGACCCGGCCCGGGGCCTCGGGGCAGGCGAAGCCCCAGCGCGCCTCGACCGTCTCCCCGCCGCCGGCGTAGCCCAGGCCTTCCAGGATCTGGAGCGCCGCGGCGCGGTCGAGCCCCGGGTCCTCCGGCGTGTGGCAGGGCGTCGTGACCCAGCTCCCATGGCGCGCCAGGAGCTTCTGGAGCCGCAGCGCCTGGTCGGGGGCGTCGGCGTAGCGGTTCCGCAGCTCGCCCGGGTCCTGGTCGAGGTCGAACAGTTCGCTCTTCTCCGGGTGGAGCGGACGCCACACGAGCTTCCAACCCTGATCGACGACCGCGTACAGGAAGTCGTCGAACGGCCGCTTCGTGAGCATCGCCGCGTTCAGGTCGTAGCCGTTGATCTGGTCCGCGAACGCGCTGCGCGGCGCGTCGGCGCGACCCTCGAGCAGGGGACGCAGCGTGCGGCCCGACATCGCGCGCGGTGCGCGGACCCCGAGGTAGTCGAGCACCGTGGGGGCGATGTCCGTCGTGCTCACCGTCGCCGCGACGGACGGCGTGCTCGCGAGGCCGGGCACGCGCACGAGGAGCGGGACGCGGATCTGCTCCTGGTAGAGGATGCGGTGGAACTGCCAGTCGTGGTCGCCGAGTCCCTCGCCGTGGTCGGCGACGACGACGACGAGCGTGTGCTCCCACTCGCCGGAGGCCTTCAACGTCTCGAACAGTCGACCGATCTGGCTGTCGACGTAGCTCACCTCGGCGCCGTAGAGCTCGCGCGACGCGGCGAGTTGGCCGTCCGCCGTGTGCGGAAGGCCGGCCGTCAGTTCCGGCGGCGGGAGGAGCACCGTGTCGTGCGGATCCCAGTAGTGCACCCACAGGAAGAACGGCTGGTCGAGGTGCGCCAGCTCGTCGATCACCATGCGCGTCGTCTCGTCGGAGCGGCGCTGCAGTTTCGTGAGCGGCCACGACATCGTGCCCGCCTGGCTCTTCTGGATGACGCCCTCGAAGCTCTCGAACACGTCGAAGCCGTGGTCGAAGCCGTAGTAGGCCGAGACCGGGAAGGCGCTGTGGACCGCGGCGGTCGCGTAGCCCTGCGACTGCAGGATCGTGGCCAGCGTCGGCACCTCGGGCTTCAGCTTGTAGCCGCACATCCCGGCCAGCACGCGCACGCCGTGCTCCTGGTTGTCGAGCCCCGAGAGGATCGAGGCGTGCGACACGGGCGTGACGGACGCCGTGGCGATCGCGCGGTCGAAGCGCGTGCCCTCGCGCGCGAGCGCGTCGAGCACCGGGGTCGGATCGCCGGGGCGGCCGTAGCACCCGAGGAAGTCGGCGCGGGTCGTGTCGAGCGTCAGGACGACCACGTTCCAGCGCGGCGGCGCTTTCCGCCCCACGTACCACCACGCGCCGCCGAGGACGGCCAGACCGACGCCTGCCAGAACGAGTGCGGAAACGCGCATGGATCCGATCCTAGGGCCTGCGCACGCCCCGAGAAAGCGCCCCCGTGCACCGTGCGCCGCATCCCGCTAATCTCCTTGGATGTCGCGCACCCGTCTTCGTACCTGGAGAGCTCCCGCGCGGAGCCTGGCCTCGATCCTCGTCCCGGTCCTGTTCCTCGCCCTGGGCGGTCTCCTCACGGGCTGCAAGGACGAGAAGCCCGCCCCTCGCAAACCGGCGCGGACGCCGATGACGGCGCCGACCGCCCCGACCCCGCCGCCCGACGGTCCGTTCGTCGAGTACCACGACGAGGCCAAGACGCAGAAGAAGGCCGAAGGCGCTTTCCGCGGCGGCGTCCAGGTGGGCGAGTGGACCTATTGGCACCCGAGCGGTCGGGTTTCCGCCAGGGGTTCCTGGATCGACGGGAAGATGACGGGGACTTGGGCCGAGTTCCACGAGAACGGCGACAAGCGCAGCGAGCGCAGCTTCGTCGACGGCAAGCCCGAAGGCCAGTTGACGATCTGGTACGACAACGGGAAGGTCGAGTCGATCGGCACGTTCCGGAACGGCGTGCGCCAAGGGCTCTGGACGGACTTCCACCCCGAAGGGAAGAAGAAGCGCGAGGGGCAGTACGTCGACGACCTGCAGGACGGCCCCTGGTCGAGCTGGTACCCCGACGGCCGGCAGCAGAGCGAAGTGCGCTTCGCGCGCGGCGAGAAGGTGGGGACGTGGAAGTCCTGGACCGCCGAAGGGCGCCAGGAATCCGAGGCCACCTTCGTGGCCGGGAAGTCCGAAGGTCCGGCCACGATGTGGTACCCGAGCGGCCAGCTGCAGGCACAGATCCAGTACAAGGACGGGATGGCCGACGGCGAATGGCGCGAGTGGCACGCGAACGGAAAGCTCTCCTTCGCGGGGCGCTACGTCGCGGGCAAGCGCGAAGGACCCTGGCAGTACTTCGCAGAGGACGGGACGCCCGACGCGGCGCGGACCGGCGAGTACAAGAACGACAACCTCCAGGCCGCGGCGCCCAAGTAGCGACAGCCCGAGCACCCGCCGCGCTCATACGAGCGCGGCCCCGCCGAGCGAAGAAGGATCTGACCATGAGCGTGCAAACGGAATCGGAGATGCGCACGGATCGCGCCGTCTGGGCGGCGGTCGACGCGGAGGGTGAGCGCGAGGAGCGTCAGCTCGAGTTGATCGCGTCGGAGAACCACGCCTCGCGCGAGGTCATGGCCGCGATGGGCTCGGTGCTGACGAACAAGTACGCCGAGGGTTATCCCGGGAAGCGCTACTACGGCGGCTGCGAGCACGTCGACGTCGTCGAGGACATCGCGCGCGCGCGCGCGAAGGAGCTGTTCGGCGCGGCCGCGGCCAACGTGCAGCCGCACAGCGGAACGCAGGCCAACATGGCCGCGTGCATCGCGCTGCTCGCGCCCGGCGACCGCATCCTGGCCATGTCGCTCGATCACGGCGGCCACCTGAGCCACGGCCACCCGAAGAACTTCTCCGGGATCTTCTACGCCATCGAGAGCTACGGCGTGGAGAAGGGCAGCGAGCGCATCGACATGGACCGCGTGCGCGAGAAGGCGCTCGCGACGCGGCCGAAGGTGATCCTCGCGGGCGCCTCGGCGTACTCGCGCACCCTCGACTTCCCGGCGTTCGCGGCGATCGCGCGCGAGGTGGGCGCGAAGCTCCTCGTCGACATGGCGCACATCGCCGGCCTCGTCGCGGCGCGCCAGCACCCCACGCCCGTGGGGCACGCCGACGTCGTCACGATGACGACGCACAAGACGCTGCGCGGCCCGCGCGGTGGCCTCGTGCTCTCCGACGAGGAGACGATGAAGAAGATCAACTCGGCGCTGTTCCCGGGCGTGCAGGGCGGCCCGCTCATGCACGTGGTCGCCGCCAAGGCGATCGCGCTGCGCGAGGCCTCTTCCCCGGCGTTCGTCGCCTACCAGAAGCGCGTGATCGAGAATGCGCGGACTCTGGCCGCGCACCTGGAACAGCGCGGCCTGCGCGTCGTCTCGGGAGGCACCGACAATCACCTGATGCTCGTCGACGTGACCGCGACGGGGCTGACGGGCAAGGCCGCCGAGGACGCGCTCTCGAGGGTCGATCTGACCTGCAACAAGAACCTGATCCCGTACGACCAGAAGCCGCCGATGCAGGCTTCGGGGATCCGGCTCGGGACTCCGGCGGTGACCACGCGCGGTCTCGCGCCCGAGCACATGGCCCGGCTCGCGGGCTGGATCGCGGACGTGCTCGCGAAGCCGGCGGACGAGTCCGTGCTGCGCCGCGTGCGCGACGAGGTCGCCGAGGTGGCGCGCGCGTTCCCGATCTATCCGCGCGGATAGCCGTCCGGGGCGAGATCCCGGGCCGCGCACCGAGCGACCGGACGAGCCTCGGCCGGCGCCGCCTCTGCCGACCGGCACGGCCGTGGACCAGGACGACGCTGGCCGAGGCGCGTTGGCCTCCGCGCGGTCGTCAGACGCGCCAGAAGAGCTTTCGGCGGTGGAGCGGCAGCAGGCACAGCCACCACACCGCGAGAGTCGCCGCGGCGAACGCGAACGAGGCCGCGTGGGGAGGCAGCCAGCTCGCGAATGCGTGCACGTGGATCCAGGTCTTCGCGCTCGTGCCCGGCTCCACCTCGATGGCGCCGAGGAGACGGCCCACGACGCCCGAGGCCACGAAGAGCAGGATCGCGTTGCGCCCGAAGACGTCGAGCACGAACGCCGTTCGACGGTGCTGGCGGACTTCGACGAGATACCAGGCACCGGCCAGCACGAGGACTCCGATGCCAGCGGTCCACAGCACGTAGCTGGGCGTCCACAACGGCTTGTTCCACGGCACGGCGAAGCGCAGGAGCAGCCCGGCGAGCGCGAGCACGATCCCGCGCGCGGCCAGCCCGAGCGCCGTCCGCGTCGTGCGCGGCGCGTGGCGCAGGCGAGATCCCAGCACGAAGCCGAGGAGCGCCGTCGCGACGGCGCCCAGCGTCGACAGGAGCCCTTCGGGGTCCGTCGCGCCCCCGCGCCACAGGTGGCGCTCGCCGAGCAGCGCCAGGTCCACCGCGCGCGCGACATTGCCCGCCGGAGTCAGATCGTGACCGCCCGCGAGCGGGCCCACGAGGAACGCCAACCAGGCCGCGAGGATCCCGAGCGCCACGTGGATCCACGCCCGACGCGGCGCGTGGAGCGCGACGAGCGCCGCGATCCCGTAAGCGAGCGCGATGCGCTGCAGGACGCCGGGAATCCGCAGGTTCTCCCACTCGTAACGCGGGAATCCGTTCAGGACGAGGCCCAGTGCGAAGAGGATCGCGCAGCGCTTCGCCAGCGCCGCGTGGGTCCCGGGAGGGATGCCGCGGCCCGCGGCGCGCGAGTCGGTGGCCGCGCCGAGCGCCATCGCGCCCGCGATCCCGACGATCAGCACGAAGAAGGGGAAGACGAGGTCGGTCGGCGTGCAACCGTGCCAGGTCGCGTGCCGCAACGGGCTCCAGACGTGGTCCCAGTCCCCGGGATTGTTCACCAGCACCATGGCGGCCATCGTCAGTCCGCGGAAGGCGTCGACGGCCGCGATCCGGCCCGCTCGAGGCGCGTCCGCGTTCGTGCCGGCCGATTCCGCCGTGCTCGCGTCGCGCGCGTTCGCGCCCAACCCGCTCACGCCAGTTCGACCCGCTGGCCTTCGCGCAGGAACCAGACCTCGCGGCGCACGGGCTCCGCGAGTCCGAGCGCTTCGCGCAGGGCACGCGCGTAGATCCCGAGTTGCGTCGCGTGGGCCTCCGCCGCCTCGCTCGAGCGGCCTCCAGCGAGCCCCTCGGTCTTGTAGTCGACGACGACCCACGCGTCGCCGTCCTGGTGCACGAGGTCCGCGGATCCCGTCCAGGCGTCCGTGGGGCCCTCGGATCCCGATGCGGACAGGACCAGGGGCAACTCGCGCGCGACGATGGAGTCGGCCAGTGCCCGGAGGCGCTGACCGAGCGGGCCATGCTCGACGAGGTCGAGCACGGAACCGGCATCGGCGCGCACGCCCGGATCCGCCGCGATCCGCTCGGCCATGGACGCGAGTCGCGCGCGAGCCGCCGCGAAATCCGGCGCGAGCTCCAACGCCGCGTGGACGAGCGTGCCGACGAGCCGCGCCTCGTCCCGGGTCAGTCCAGATCCAGATCGCGCGGCGGTCGACGTGGCGGCCGGTTCGACGGGCGACGCGCTGGCCGTCGCGACGCGCGGCCGCGCGGCTCGCTCGCGCGCGGCCTCGGCGAGCGGCGCGAGCAGCTGCATGTCGCGCACGGCCCGAGCGGCCAGACCCGGATCGGGCACGGTTTCGCGCCGCGCCGCGGCTTCCACGTCGTCGTCGGTCGCGAGCACCAGGGACAGGCCGCCGCACTCGAACGCGGCCCGCTGCGCCTCCACATGGCGACGCGCTTCGGCGCCGAACTCGGCCGGCAGCCCGTGTTCGGCGAGATCGCAGAACGACTTGGATTGCGTGGCGGATCGCAGCACAGGGACCTCGCGCCACACTCCGGACAGGACGAGCCGGCGCTTGGCGCGCGTCAGTGCGACGTAGAGGAGGCGCACGCGCTCGGCGCCCTCGCGCGCCCGCGCCGCCTCCTCGACGCGCCACCAGCCGGGGCTCTTCGAGCCGCACAGGCGCTGCTCGCCGGTCGCGCGGTCGAAGCCGTCGCCGGACCGTCCCCGTTGGTTCGAGCCCGATGCCATCCCGGTCAGGAAGACGCACTCGAACTCGAGGCCCTTCGCGGCGTGGATCGTGAGGAAACGCACGGCATCCTCGACCTCGTCGCGCGGTCGCGCTTCCTTGGCCTGGCGCTCTTCGTCGAGGGAGCGGCGCAGCGCACGCAGCACGGAGACCGCGTCGCCGGTCGCCTCGAGGTCCTCTCCGAGCCGCCGGAAGAAACGCTCGAGATTCGCGGCGCGGTAATGGCCGTGGTAGCGCGATGCTTCGGTCGGCTCGAGGAGGACGAGTTCCCGCAGGCGCTCGATGAAGCGGTCCGCCGTGTCCTCGCGCAGGCTGCGTCGGAGTCGCGCCAACGACTCGAGAGCGTGGCCCAGCCCGGCCGGGAACTCCGGCAGGCCGCGACCGCCGGGCCATCCCGTGGTGGCCAGTCCGCGCGCCCGTTCGCGCGCGGCGCCGAGGACGCGCTCGATCGCCCGCGCGTCCTCGGCGGGATCGCCGCCCAGGATCTGGGCTTCCTGCGGAAGTCCGCGCTCCCACAGGTGCTCGAGCACGGCGTCGGGAAGCCCCGACACGGACGAGCGCAGGTGCGCGAGCAGCGAGAGCGTGTCGCCCGGATCCACGATGGCGCCGAGCAACGCGCCGCCATCCACGATTTCGCGTCGCTGGTAGTAGCTGCGATCGCCCTCGACTTGGAAGGGGATGTCCGCCGCGCGCAGCGCGTCGAGCGCGACGTCGAGGCGTGTCCGCGCGCGCACGAGGATCGCCATGTCCTTCCAGTGCGTGCCGGCCTCGTGCTGTTCCCGCAGCGCGCGCGCGAGCCTGGCCGCTTCGCGTCGCGCCGAATCGTCGACGAGAGTCGAGCCGAAGCTCTTCGCGGCCCCCGGATCCACGTTCCACGCGATCCAGATCTCGGGCACGGGCCCTGGCGTTTCCGCGCTGGCGTGCAGCGGCTGGAACGGGGGCTGGACGCCGTGTTCTGCGATCATGGTCGGCGCGACGAACCGCTCGACGGCCTCCAGGATCTGGGGCGTCGAGCGGAAGTTCTTCACGAGCTCGACGCGCAGGCCTCCAGAGGCCAGGACCTCGTCGACGAACTCGTCGTAGGCCTCGAGGTCGGCGCCGCGCCAGCCGTAGATGGATTGCTTCGGATCGCCGACGAGGAAGAGACCGGGGCGATCCCGCGCCGGGCCGAGCGCGAGCGCGCGCACCAGCCGGCACTGCACGGAGTCGGTGTCCTGGAACTCGTCGACGAGGATCTGGCGGTAGCGTCGTCGCAGCCGATTGCGCAGCGCGCTGTCCTCCTCGACGAGCAGGGCGGCGCGCGTGAGCAGGTCGCCGTAGGTCAGGACCGAAGCCTCTTCGCCCAGCGCTTCGGCGCGCGCGAGGACTCGCCGGACGATCGCGCGACGCGCGCGGAAGCCGTCGACGTCGAAGCTCGAGAGCGACAGCAGGGGCGCCTTCAACTGGCGTGCAGCGGCTTGCGCGGCACCGATGTCCTCGCCGAGAGCTGCCGCCCCCGTCGCGCCGAATTCGCCTTCGGCCCACTCACCGAGCTTCTTCCGCAGGTCGGCGAGGTCGAGTTCCGCGAGCGCGCGCACGAACGCGCACGGGTCCGCCGGGTCGCGGCGCGCGAACAGTGCGCGTATCGCCGCGAGACCAGCGACGGCGCCTGCCACCGCGGAGCCACGCGCCTTGCCGAGCGGAACCAGGGCTAACGCACACAGGGCTTCCACCCGCGGACCGAGATCGGCCAAGGCCTCCCCGATCGCCGCGTCCGAGGACGGGTCGACCGCCAGGTCCGCGGCGCGTACGCCTTCGCCCCGCAGGCTCGCGACGCAGGCCGCGATGCCGTCCGGACCCACCCCGTCGCGGGCGACGCGCAGCCAGTCCTCGTCGCCTCGCGCCACGAAGGCTTGCGCCAGGTCCTCCTCGACCGCGCGGCGCGCGAACTCGGGGACGAGCTCGCTCTCCGCGTCGACGGCGAAGCCCGGCGCGAGTCGCGCCTCGGTGGGATGTTCGGCCAGGAGGGACTGACAGAAACCATGGATCGTGGTGGCCAGCGCGCGATCGAGCGCGAGGCGCAGCGCGCGGGCGCGCTGTCGGACGACCGCGTCGGGCGAAACGGCGCCGTCGGGCAGGACCACGCCGACGGGGCGCGTCCCGTTCTCGAGGTCGCGCAGCGCGGAGCGCACGCGCGCGTCCATCTCGGCCGCGGCCGCTTTCGTGAACGTGATGGCGAGCACGGCGTCGACGGCGCGCGGCGCGACCGCCTCGTCCGCGACGCCGGCGGCGGCGAACTCGCTCCAGCCGTGGACGACGAGCCACGTGACGACGCGGCCGACGAGCGTGGTCGTCTTGCCGGTCCCGGCGCCAGCGACGACGACGAGGGGACGCGCGAACTCTCGCGAGGCGAGGGCGCGCGCGTCGGTGTCGGCCTGGAGCGCGTTCACGCCGGGTCCTCCGCGTCGGCCTTGCGGCTCCGGGGCTTCTTCGACTTCTCCGGCTTCGATTCGGATTGGGCCTTCACCGAAGTGGTCTTCGGCTCGGGCGCGTGCATGGCGAACACGCGGCGGACGAGTCCGCCGAGCGCGCCTTCCACCCGCTGCTCCTCGGGAGTGGGGACGCGGCGGACGAAGGCACCGAAGCGCTTGCGGGCGCCGCTGTCCCCGCGCACGCAGGCCGCCGCGACTTCGCACGACGCGCAAGCGGGGTTCTCCGTCCGGCCGGCGTGCTCGACGAGCCGCGGGAAGAAGGCGCCCTCGTCCCAGGCGGAGAGCAACGTGTCGCGCGTGCCGGCGAAGATCTTGCCCGCCTCCTCGTCGTCGAAGAAGACCGGGTAGGCGCGGTGTGCGTCGTCGCGGAAGTCGGGCTTGAGGGCGACATAGCGGCCCGCGCCGCCGGCGACCGCGTAGACGAAGGCCTGGAGGTGCGTGCCCCGGCGCAGCCGGATCCTCGAGTGCTTCGCGCGCGTCGCTTCCGTCGCGACCTCGCTCCCGAAGACGTGGCCGCTCTTCCAGTCCGTGAGCCGCAGACGGCCCTGCGAACGCTCGACGCGGTCGGCGCGGAAGGTGAGCTTCCGTTCCTTCGCGATCGGGATCCAGCCCGTGACCTCGGCCGCGAGGACGCGCAGGCTGGCATCGGCTTCGTCGAGGCGGCGTGCCACGGCCGCGAGCTCCAGCGCGCGGGCCGCCACGAGTGCGTCGAGCCCGGGCGCGTAGAGGCCCTCCGCCCGCAGCGTGCGCGCTGCGAGGTCGAGCGCCTGCGCGCGCAGGCGCTCGGGCGTCGGCCACGCGGCGACTTGTCCGTCCTCCTCCTCGGCGACCTCGAGGCTCACGTGGGATCGGCGGGCCGTCCCCGCGATCAGCGCGTGCGCGACGGTGCCGATCACGCGCGCGTCGAGGCGCGGAGCACCGACGAGCGGGTCGAGCGGTGCTTGCACGCGCAGTACGCGCGTGAGGAATGCCTGCCACGGACACCGGCCCAGCCCCTCGAGCGTCGTGACCGGGAGTTCGTTCCGGCCGCGGATCTGCGCCGCGGCGGGACCCGTCGATCCGAAGAAGGCGCCGAGAGCCTCCGGAGGTCCAGGCCGACGGTCGAGCTCGGCCAGCGCGCCGAGGCGCGCGGCAGCGGTGCGCGCGGCGGATGCCGTGTCGAGTCCGTTCGCGGAACGTCCCGCGGAGATCGCGAGCTCGAGCACTTCCGCCAGGCCCGCGTGCCCTCCGGCGCGCGCCGCGAGGAGCGCGTGCTCGTGCACGGGCTGCGGCACGCCCTCCGCGGCTTCGAGTGCGCCCCGGCTGGTCTCGACCGCCTCCGGCTTGTCGATGCCCGCTGCATCGAGCAGCGGCGATGGAGCGAGCACCAGGTCGTCGGCATCGGCGACGAGCCACGACAGGGTCACGTGCGCCCCGCCCGCGAGGAGCTGCGCGAAGGTCGCCGACTCCTCCTCGGAGCGCGCGCGCTTCAAGGGCAGATCGGCGAGGCAAGCCTGCGCGAGCCGGCGGATGTCGTCGCCGAACAGCGGGTCCTCGCGCGCCGCCGCCGGGAAGACCCCGGCGTTCAGGCCCAGCACGAAGAGATGCTCGAAGGCGCGGCCGCGCGCCAGGGCGACGCTGGCGCAGAGGATCCCACCGCCCCGACCGCCGAGCGGCTCGCGGGCGGAGGCTTCGACCGCCGGCGCCAGGGCATCCAGGAACTCGAGCCGATCGATGGAGATCTGCGCGGGGACGTCGGCGCACAACAGCGCGGCCGAACGTGCGACCGCATCGTCGGGGCCCGAGCCGAGGCGACGCAGCACGAGCCCGAGGTGCCGCGCGTGCTCGCGACACGAGGCGCTCGCGGGCCAGGCGTCGAGATCCGCGAGGAGGGCGCGCGCCGCGTCGATCGCGCCGACGAGCGAGCTGCGCGGGAGCGTCCGCGCGGACTCCACGTCCGAGTCTTCGGGTCGCTCGAGGGCCGCGACGTCGGAGTCGGAGTCCGATTCGTCCGAGCCCTCGCGTTCGTCTTCCTGCTCGCGCGCCGCCTGAGTGTCGCTCGCCCGCGCCACCAGGAACGGCAACTTCAGGGTCGGCTGGTCGCCGAGGACTCGCTCGAGGTCGAGATCCGCGACGGCGCCGAGTCGCGCCGCGCCGGCCACGCGCAGGCCCGTCAGGAGCGCCAGCTCGTCCGACCGGCGAACCAACGAGGCGGCCAGCCAGCGCTCGACGGGCACGCGCCGCGCTTCGCGCAGGATCTCGAGCCGCGCGAGATCCAGGCGCCCGCGTGCACCGAGAGGTCCGGGCACGCCCTCGGCCGAGATCGGGATCGCGAGCCGCGCGGCGTGCGTGCGCAACGCCGAACCGTACGGCTCGGGAGCGCGGGCGACGATCGCGATGCGCTCGGGCGCGACCCCGGAGTCGAGCAACCGGCGCGCGCGGCGCAGGACTTCGCGGACCTCGGCCTCGACGCCGCGGGCGCGGAAGTGCGCCGGCACCAGGACCGTGTGGTCACGAGCGGCCGGTGGTTCGATGCCGAGGCGCGCGCGCAACGCGGCTCCGAAGCGCGGCGCGAGCGCGGCGTCGTCCCAGAAGACGCGCACGGGGATCCGGGCCGCCAGGGCTTCGATGCAGTCGCCCTGCAACCCCGTCGCATCGGAGAACCCGTACAGCCACACGGCACGCGGCCCGCCGGTCCGCGCCGCGGCGCGCAGCACGGCCGCGGCGCGCGCGTAGACGTCGGCCGGACGGGCCACGCCGTGCGCGTCACAAGCCTCTCGTGCGCGGACGGCGCCGCGCACGAGGGCGCCGACGATGCGCTGCTCGAGCGCGGAGATCGAGGCGGACTCCGCGGAGTCCAGCACGGTCTCGAGCACGGCCTGCTCGAGCTCGGGCGTGAACCCGGAGTCGAGCAGGTCCGTGATCGAGGCCGCCGCTGCCGCCGCGCAGGCCTCGCCCTCCGGCCGCACCGCCGCGCGCGCCTCGCGGAGGACGAGGATCGCGGCCGCCGAGCCTCCTTGGAGCGGCGTCTCGCCGGCGCGGGCGATCGTGTCGTGGGCCAGGCTGGCGAGGGTCTCGACACGGACTCCGGCCACGGCACCGAGCTGGCGGGCGAGGAGTGCCGTGACGTGCAGGCGCAGCCCGTCGGACGGCACGGCGATCGAGAGCGGCGCGGCGAGTCGGCGCGGATCGGAACGGAGGGACGCGATCTCCTCGCGCAACTCCGCGAGGAGCGCGGACTCGACCGCGAGCGGACCGCGCGCGCGCACGATGGCGGGGGAAGCACCCATCGCGCGCACGGCAACACACCGTTGCGAGCGGGTCAATCCCGGGGAGCGCGCGAAATCCGCTTCCGGGTGCCGCGCGCCCCGATCAGTGCACGTCGGCGATCTTCTTCAGGAGCTCGGCGTCGTCCGGAAACTGCGCGAGCCCCTGGTTCCAGGCCGCGAGCGCCTTGTCCTTCGCGCCCATCTGGAGGTGCATGTTGCCGAGGAACAGGTAGGTCGCCGCGTAGCCCTTCTGCTTCGAGCCCGAGGCCTCCTGCTGGGCGACGAGCGTCTCGAACTGCTTCACCGCGTCCGGCTGCTTGCCCAGCATCGGCGGCCAGAACGACAGCGACACGGCCTTCTGGAAGCGCGCCTCCCAGTGCTTGTCGTCCGCGGCGAGGGCCGCGTCGAAGGCGCGGTCGGCCTTCGTGGCCCAGATCCCGGCCTCCGGTCCGCCGCCCGCGCGGAAGGTCTTCTGCAGGTAGGCGAGACCCAACTGCGTCTGCGCATCGGGATCGTTGCCGCGGGCTTTCGCGCGCTGCTCGAGGATCTGCACGAGCTCGTCGAGCTTGCCGGCCGCGGCCACCTCCTTCCACAGGGCCTGCGCCTCCTCCCACTCGAGGCCCCCGGCGAGGAGGCGGTCCATCGCGGTGCCGGCGTCCGGCTTCGCGTCGGCTTTCGCCGCGCTCGACGTCGCGGACGCGATGGGTGCTGACGCCGGCTCCGACGCGCGCGCCGCGATCGCGGTGCGCTGGGCCGCGGAGACGTCGGCCAGCGCCAGCCGGATCTCCTCCAGGCTGCGCTCGATCGACGTGTTGCGCTGGACCAAGGCCGCGATCTCCGCCGCGTGCTGCGGCTCCGGAGCGACGCCGAGCGCGGGCGCGGCGACCGGGGGGGCGGGCGGACCTCCGAGCCGCGCACCGAGGAAACCGCCGCCGACACCGCCGACGACCGCCAAGACCACCGTGAGCACGCTCTGCTGATTCATCGTCATTCCTTGCCTTCCTTCGTCCCCGATCGCTGCGCGTCGGGATCCACTTCCATCCGGAACTGCACGTCGCGCGGCGGGCCGAGCTCGAGATCGAGGACCTGCGTCCCAGCCCCGTCGACCCCGACGCGCCAGCGTCCGGGTGCCAGGCCGGGCACGGCCTGGACGCCGCGTGCGTCCGTCGTGCCTTCGGCCGAGAACTGCCATTCGACGCCGCGCTCGTCCGTGAACCGCACCGCGCGCCCGGCGACCGGGTGTCCGGCGGCGTCGACGACGCGGACACGCAACTCGACGCCCGGCGCGAAGCGCAGCTCGACGTCGCGTGTTTCGTTCCCGACCACGAGGTCGGCAACGCGTACCGCGGCCACGCCGGCACGCGGATCGTGCGCCGACACGGCGTACGTCCCGGGCGCGAGCCCGAGGACCTCGAACGACCCGGCGCGATCGGTCTGCGCGCGTCCGACGAAGCGCGCCGCGGTGTCCGCCGAATCCGTCACGATGATCCACGTTCCCGCGGCCGGCGCGCCCTCGATCGAGAGCACGCGTCCGCGAAGCGAGCCGGCGGCGAGCGTGACGTCGTGCCGTGTCTCGGGCGCGAGCTGCACGTCCACTTCGTCCACGATGGCGAAGCTCGTCCCGAGCCCGCGACCGACGAAGAGGTCGTAGTGCTTCGGGTCCACGCCCTCGAACGCGAAGCGTCCCTCGGCATCGGTGCGCGTGGCGATCCAGGTCGAATCGCGCGCTCCGCCGCTGCCCCCGTGGCCGAGCATCACGTCCATCTCGGCCAGGCCGGAGCCGCGCGCGTCGCGCACGGTGCCGACGAGCCGGGTGCGTCGGTCCGTCGCCCCGAGGTCGAGCCGCGCGAGCTCGGTCCCGCGGATGCGCAGGTCGCGCGTCGCCGGCGTGCCGCTCGCGCTCGGGTCGAAGCTGAACACCACGTATTCGCCCGGAGGCAGATCGTCGATCCGGTAGTCGCCGTCCGCGGTGCACTGGGCCATGCCGTAGCTCATGCGCTCGCCGAGGCCGCCGTTGCCGATCCGGCTCGCGATCACGATCGCCCGCGGCCAGGGGGATCCGTCCGGTCGCGATACGCGGCCTGCGACGGCGCCGCCCGCGGCGAGCTCGACCGGCGCGAGCTCCGTCGTGGCGGCGCGCGCCGCGACATCGGGAACCCAGGTCGCGGCATGTCCCGCAGCGGACACGCGCAACGTCACCGGCTCGGCATCGAGCCCGTCGAGCGTGAACGAGCCGTCGGCACGGGTTCGCGTGGCAGCGCTCCACCCCGCGGCCTCGGCGTCCACGTCCAGGGCCAGGACCTGCGCGGGGATCCGGGTCTCCGCCAGCACTGTCGCGCCCGCGATCGGCGCGCCCGTCGCCGCGTCGCGCACGACGCCGCTCACGGAGCGGCTCGGAGCGAGCTCGAAACGCAGGTCGTTCGCGGATCCGTCCGTGATCTCGATGCCGGAGCGGCTCGCCACGGCGAACCCGGGGGCCTCGATGTAGACGTCGTAGGTCCCGGCGCGCAGCTTCTCGTAGGCGAAGGCCAACGAGCCCCGGAACGTCGCCGTCTCGGGCTGGCTGACGGCGGGCAGGCGCTCGCGCCGCAAGAGCGTCACGCGGAAGGAGGCGGGGGCGCTGGCGGCGCTCGGGAGGACGAGCGTGCCCGTGAGGACCGGGGCCGCTGCCGCGGCGTCCGGAGGACGCGGGTCGTCGGTCCCGCCGCCCGGAGCGGCGGGAGTCCGCGAGGTGGCCGCCGCGCCGGATTCCGTGAGGACGCCGACCAGCGCGATCCGTCCGTCGCGCAACCACACGCGCTGTCCGATCATGAGGTCGGCGCGGTCTTCCGTCGCCACCCAGGCGATTCCCGCGGCGAGTTGGACCAGGCTCGAGCCCCCGCTCGGATCGTTGGCCGCGCGAGACCACTGGAGGATGCCGCGGGCGAGTGCGACCACGCCTCCGGGCATGGCCAGGCGCCAAGGCTCTCCGGCGTCGTCCCGGCGCACCCGGGCGGACGAGCCGTCGAGCGCGATGTCGCGCTGGCCGCCGGCACCCGGAGCTCCGAAGGTGACGCGCGATCGCGGATCGACCTCGACGCGGCCAGCGGTTCCGAGGTGGACCGTCACGGCGATCTCCGCGGGCGTGGCCACGCACGCCGCGTGCGCCGCGATCTCGATGCCGCGCGCGAGCTCGCCGGAGCTGGCCGCGCGCCACGTGGTTCCATCCGGATCGTCCTGCACGGCGACGTGGCCCGCGGCCAGGAGCGTGTCGGCGCTCGTCGCGGGCGCCGCGCCGCGCAGCAGGAACCACGCCGCCGTGAGACCGGCGACGAGAGCGAGGAACGCGGCCGCCAGGCGCACGCGGCGCGCGCTCGCCACGAGCGTGGGAACCCGGCGCGCCTCGATCGATCGAGGCGCGGGGCGGACGGACTCGGCCTCGAGCCTTGCGCGCAGATCGGCCGCGAAGCGCGCGCTCGGCGTGACCGGACGCCAGCTCGCGCGGAAGAGCCGCACGAGGTTTTGTTCGAGGATCTCGGGCCGGAAATCGCCAGGCCTATCGTCGGAGGTCACGTCAACCCTCCGCGCTTGCGCGCCAGGAGCTCGAACACGCGCGCGAACGCGGTGCGCGAGCGCGTGAGCAACGACTCGGCCGCCTTCTCGCTGCGGCCGGTGGAGCGCGCGATGTCGGCCGTCGACCGGCCCTCGACGTACTTGTCGAGCAGCGCGCGCTGGTAGTCCTCGGGCAGGGACGAGAGAGCGGCACCGACGAGCTCGCTCGTCTCGCGCCGTTCCAGGACGTGATCCGGGAGCGGCTCGCGCGAAACGTCGGCCAGGATCGCGTCGATGTCGGCCGCGGCCTCGGCCAGCGCGTCCTCGAGCGGGATCGGCGCTCGCCTCCGGCGCGTCTCGCGGATCTTGTTCTTGGCGATGCCCACCAGCCAGCCGCGCAGGCTGGACCGCCCATCCCAGCTCGCGAGCGACTGCAGGGCCGTCAGAAACGTGTCCTGGACGACGTCCTCGACGAGCCCGCGGTCACGTCCAACGCGGAAATGCACGAACTGGTAGACGGGCGTCAAATGCTCGTCGAGCAACTCGGCCGCGGCGCCCGATTCCCCGGCCAGGATGCGCTGGCGCAGGCGGATCTCGGGACCGGCCGGCGAGGGGCTCTGTGCGGGGGGCGGCATGGTTCCGCAGTCAGCGTGCCGTGGGTGCCGGCGATCCTTCTCCCTTTCGCGATTTTCCGGACCTAGACTGGCGACCCATGAAGCTCCTGCGCGTCCTCTCCGCCCTCATCCTCCTGCTCGTCGCCGCGGGTTGCGACGAGGACAACGCGATCTCGGTCCGCCTGCGGCTCCAGGAGGACCTCTCCGGGACGATCATCACGAGCGCGCTGGCGCAGCCGGTGGGTCCGGGGGCCGTGGAGGGCGCCGCCGTGGGCGCGACGTTCGACCGGCAGGTCGAGTTGCGCGGGGCAAAAGGCCGCTTCGCGACCCTCGAGGGCCTGCGGGTCGGCGACGTGCGCTTCTCGGGCGGCGCGTCGGAGAGCGGCCTGCGCTGGGTGCGGGTCGAGGTCCCCACGGGGCCCGATGCGCGCTGGCCGGGCTTGTTCGTGCCGCTCTCGGAGGCCGATCGCCGATCCGCGGCCGAGGCGTTCGAGGTCAGCGGCCAGGCGCGCGACGTCGGCAAGACCTTCAAGATCGAGATCGAGCTGCCGTCCTCCGTGGTGAGCATCGGCGCGACGGGCAAAGTGCGGGGCACGAAGAGCAGCTCGGATGCGCGGATCGCCACGCTGATCGTGCCGATCGAGCCGGCACGCGGCGGCAAGGAGCCGCTGGTCTGGCAGTTGACCTGGTGACGCGCGGCGCGCACGTCCGCGGAGCCTCGCTGCGGGCCGCGCCGGCGCGAACGGTGTGGAATCAGCTCGCGCTCGCGGCGAATTTCCCGAGGTAGGGCTTCACGTCCATCTTGCGCGCGGTGTTGTCCGAACTCATGTACCGGATCGTGCCGAAGATCTTCCGCACCGGGCCCCAGGGACGGTCGTAGCGCCCGAGCGTCCAGAGGATGCCGCTGTAGGAGTTCGGGTCGCGCCCGTCGAGCGCCCAGCGGTTGTTGAGCTCGATCATCACCTCGAGGGCGGCGCGCGGATCGCGCGTCCACTCGAGGATCTTCTTGCCCCACAGCATGCGCAGGTAGTTGTGGATGCGTCCCTCGCGCACGAGCTGGCGCTGCGCGCAGTTCCACAGCTCGTCGTGCGTCTCGGCGCGCTCGAACTCCTCGAGCGAGTAGACGTGCTCGCGCCGATCGCCAGTGTGCTCGTCGAGCGTCTGACGCGCCCATGCGGGCAGCGACTCGTAGCGGTCGTGGTCGTCGCGCTTCGAAGCCAGGTTGAACCCGAGCTCGCGCCAGGTGACCAACTCGTCGAGGAACGCCTCTCCCGACGGCGAGAGGTTCCACCAGCCGTCCTTCTTGCCACTCGTCGTCGTGGCGATGCGCGCGGGCGTCCAGGCTTCGATCCGCGCGATCGAGGCCAGGATCTGGTGCGTGGACAGATGGCCGAAGTGCAGCCAGGGGGAGAAACCGGACGCGATGTCCTCCGACACGTCGCCGCGCTCCTCGGCGTAGCGCGGCAGCTTGTGGCGCACGAACTGGCGCAAGGCGAGCGCGGCGGCTTCCGAGCCGCCCGTCTTCGGGGCGACGCGCACCGCATGGTCGATGGGCAGCGCGGCGAGCAGGCCCGCATCTCCTTCGAGGAGCTGCGCAGTGGCGCGCGGCCAGCGCTTCTCGATCCCTGGGGCGACGGCGACGACGTCTCCGAGCCGAGCGGCGGCCTCGAGCGGGTGCTCCAGCGGCGCCTCGAGGAGATGCGGCTTCAGGCTCTTCTGGAGGAAGCGCCGGAAGGCGTAGGCGGTCGGGTAGGGCGCTTCGGCGGCGCGCATCGGCAGCAGTCCGTTCGCGTCGACCGATTCGAGCAGCACGGGGAGCTTCGCGGCGGCGCTCGCGACCATGCGCGGCAGGAAGAAGCACGGGAAGTCGTCGGTCACGACGACCGCGGCCCGCTGCGCGAGTGCTTCGAGGAGTCCGGACCCCGCGCCCTCCTCGGGCTCCACGTAGGGGTAGTAGGCGACGCCCGCCGCCGCGCACGCGGCGTGATTCGCGCGCATGCCGTCGAGGACGAAGCGGTGCAGGCGGTCACTGTTCCAGCGGTAGCCGACGCGCAGTGCCTCGAACACGAGGAGCGGCTTGTCGAGTCCGGCCGCCAGCTCGACCGCGCGATCGAGGGCGAAGTTCCAGCCGGTCCGCCGGTTGGCGGTCATCCAGTAGAGAACGTAGTCGCCGGCCTTGCGCACCGCGCGCGGATTGCGCGCCACGACGCGCAACTCGGGCACACGGGGGGAGTTCGCGGGCATGCTTCGCCGTTCGCGCCGTCTGGGTCCGCGGATTCCGCGCTCCGGATTTCGCGCCTTCAGTAGGGCGACGGCGGGCGCGCGTCGAACGCGAGCCACGCCGCGGCGGCAGCGGGGAGCAGGGCCGCCAGGAAGGCAACTGCGCCCGCGAGGAGGGGCGATCGGGCGCGCAGGCTCGGCAGCTCGCCGAGCCACGGCCCGAGGAAGGCGACGGCGACCAGGACCCAGCACACGGTGGGCAGGTCGTAGACGACCGAGAGGCGCACCACCGATGCGACGACCACCGCCAGGATCGCGATCGCGCCCGAGGCGAGGTGCGCGCCGCGCACGAGGAGCGCGACGACGACCGCGGCGCCGAGGCCTGCGGCGAGGGCGCCGACGAGCTGTGCCTGCGATGCGCTCGAGTTCCCGAGCGCCATGGCGGCCGTGCCGGCGCAGGCGGCCCACAGTGCGAGCGGCAGAGACGGTCCGGGCCGGCGCAGGCTCAGTTTCTCCAGCGCGCTCCACACGCCGTAGGCCAGGAGGACCCCGCCGAATCCGGAGAAACTCAGGACCGTCGTGTCGACCCCGGGCGCGCGGATCCAGTGGTAGGGAAGGATCGCGAAGAGCGCGACGTAGAACGCGTTGCCGAAGCGCGCGACGCCCGGCGCCACGCGCAAGGGAGACAGGACGACCGCGGCCGCGGTCGTCCAGAAGATCCAGCCCAGGAAGGGCACCGTGTTCCCCGAGCCGGGGAGCGGAGGAATGCCGACCAGCCCACCGTGCGCGACCAGGTAGCCCGCGCCGAGCGCCAGGGCCCCGGCGACCGGTCGAGGTTCGTCCGGCTTCGTGCGCGCGCGACGCGCGGACACGAGCAACACGATCCCGGCGAGGACCGCCGGGATCAGGATGCCGAACACGATCGCCGACGGTCCGTCCATGGTCGAGCGCCGCGGCGCCGCGTCCTACTTGGCCGCCGCTTCGACGCTGACGATCAGGTCGACCTTGTCGCCCAGCATGCCCTTGCCGTACTGGATGCCGTAGTCGGCGCGCTGGATCGAGAACGTGCCGTGGAAGCCGATCAGGGCCTCGCCCTCGCGACCCTTGCCCGTGCCGGTCATCTCGAGCGGGATGGTGACTTCCTTCTTGACGCAGTGCAGCGCGAGCGTGCCCGTGACGGACCAGGTCTTCTCGCCCGACTTCTTGACGCTCGTGCTCTGGAAGGTCGCGACCGGGAACTGCTTCGCGTCGAAGAAGTCGGGTCCGAGCAGGTGGGCGTCGCGGTCCTTGTTGGCCGTGTCGATGCTGTTGACGTCGATCTGGATCTCGACCTTCGACGCTTCGGGCTTCGCCATGTCGACGGCGAAGGTGCCGGAGATGGCGTTGAAGCGGCCGTACGAACGGCTCGTGTTCATGTGCGTCGTCGAGAAGATCACGGTCGAGTGGACCGGATCGACCGTGTAGCTGCCCGATGCTGCCGGAGCGGAAACGGCTGCCGCGGAGGCGGGCGGCGTGGCCGAGGTCAGGGTCAAGCCCGCCAAGGCGAGAGCCGCGATCGTGAGGGTGGGGACGAGGATGTGCTTCATGGTTCTGTGTTGGATGCTGCTGTTGCGACGCGAGCAGGTTGGCGACGCCTCCCGCCGAGCGCAAGCATCACCACGAACGGTTCGGGTGCTTTTGCAGGAGCCCGACGATTCTTCCGGATGGACGCCAAGGATGCCGCGCACGCGGCGGTGCTGTGGTTCCAGGAAGGAAACCATGGAAGACGTCCCGAACCCGACCCCGCCCGCGAAAACGCCTGTTTCCGCCCGGAAACGAGCCCGGCGCTGGCTGGAGCCCGCCATCGCTCTGGCCCTGGCGCCGTTCGTCGCGATCGAGTGCGTCCGTCGCGTGGGGGACGACACCGGCCTGGCCTCGATCCGCGACGATCAGGTCGGGATTGTCGTCGACGGTTGGAACCGGACGAAGACCGTGGTCGACACGCCCGGCTATCGGCCCTACCTGCCCTGGTTCCAGGAGGTCCACACGATCGACAAGAGCCCGGGCGCGTTCGTGTTCCGGGGCAACCGCTCGGAAGGGCTCGATCAGGTGCCGCGACTCCTGATCCGCGCGCGCGACGGTTCGAGCTTCTGGTTCGAGGAGGTGACGCTCCAGTACGCATTGCGCGTCGAGCGCGCGGGCGAAGTGCTCGACGACTCCGGCGGCGGCGACGCGTTCAAGGAGCAGCTCCTGCGTTGCCACGCGCGCGCGATGCTGCGCGACGAGTTCGGGCGCTTCGCGGCCGGCGAGTCGGTGCGGCCCGAGTCGGTTGCCGCGGCGACGCGCGCGAGCCTCGAACGCATGAACGCGGCTCTCGAGGCGCACGGCATCGAAGTGCTGGAGGTCAGCTCGCCGAAGCCGGCGTTCGACAAGGGCTACGAGGACCTGATCAACCGCCGCAAGCTCGCGAACCAGGAGACGGAGCGCTTGCGCGTGCAGATCGCGTCGCTGCAGGCGACCGGCGAGCTGCGCCAGCAGCAAGTGCGCAAGGACAAGGACCTGGAGCTCCTGAAGCTCGAGGGCAACCTGGCCCGCGACGTGGGCAAGGCCGAGGGCGAGCTGATCCGCGCTCGCGCCGAGGCCGACAACGTGGTCGCCGAGCGCGTCAGCCAGGGGCGCATCGCGAAGGCCGAGAAGGAGCTCCAGGCTGCTGTCCTCAGCGCGAAGTACCGCGGCCTCGCGGAGGACGCGCAAGCGCGCGCGGAAGCGCTGCGGGTCCATGGCGCGGGCGCCGTGCGCGCCGCGCTCGTCGATCAGCTGGGCGGGATCCAGATCCAGATCGTGCCCTACAGCCGCGATCCCGCGCCGCAGCGCATCGAGTACGAGCAACCCGCAGCCAAGCCCTGAGGCCAGAACCATGCGATCCTTCTTCCAAGCCCTCGGTGAACTGCTGGCGAGCGTCGTCCGGGCCATCCAACGCGTGTCGGGCGCGATCGTGCGCGGCATCGGATCCGGGATGCGGGGGCTGGCGCGCTGGTCCTGGCGCGGCACCGTGGCCGCGGCACGGAGTCGCACACTGCGCGCCACGGCCTCCGTCGTGCTGGCGCTCGTGCGCACGGCGGCTTGGACGGCGGTCTTCGCCGCGCTGGCGCTCGGAATCGGGTGGTTCGGATTCCAGCGCGTCCCGGCCGGCTTCGTGGGCGTGCGACAGGACAACTTCGGCGCGGGCATCCGCCCCGTCGACTACGCGGCTGGCATCTACTTCGCGCCGCGCGGCCTGGTGACCTGGCACGACGTCGAGAAGAAGACGCACGTGCTGGACTTCGCCTGGGAAAGCGAGGGCGGTGACTGGCCGCCGATCGAGGTGCGCACGAAGGACGGCAACATCTGCCACCTGGGCGTGTCGCTGCTCTACCGCGTGAAACCCGGCGAGGCGCACGCGCTCGTGAAGGACGGCCTGCGCACCGCCTACCACCAGCGGGTGAAGGGGACGACCGAGAAGATCGTCCTGGAGGAGTTCGGCAAGCTCACCAGCACGGAGTACGCCGACACGGACGTCCGCCTCGCGCGCTGCGCGGCGACACTCGCGCGCCTGAAGGAGCCTCTGGCGGAGTACCACGTCGAGGCCGAGTCGCTGCTCGTGACCCAGTTCCTGTTCGCCATGCAGTACGAGCAGAAGCTGCAGGAGAAACAGCTCCTGGCGCAGCAGGAGCTGATGACGGCCGCGCAACGCGAGCTGGAGACGAACCGCGAGGTCATCGCGGTGGAGGAGGCGCGCATCGACGCGGCCGAGAAGGCCATCCGCGCCGAGCGCGACTCCGTGATCCAGACGCGCTTCGCTGCGGGACGCAAGCAGATCGTGGCCTTGGAGCAGGAGGCGAAGGAGTACGACCGCCGCCGGAAGGTGGAGGGGCAGGCCGAGTACGACCGGCTCGTGGCCGAGGGCGATCGAGCGCTCCTGCAGGCGCAGGGCCTGCAGGAGATCCTGGCGAACGAGCTCTACGATTCGGACGGAGGGCGGATCCTGCTCGCACGCAAGGCCGCGGAGAACCTGAACCTGAAGGTCGTCACCCTGAACGCGAACGACCCGCGCGTGCCGAACGTCCTCGACCTCGACCAGATGGTGCGGCTGCTCCTGGGCGCGGCGCCGCTCACCACGCCCTGACGCTGTGCCGCTGATGGCCCGGGCCGCGCGCAGTCCGGGCCGCGCGCGCGCTGCCCCCGGCGCCGCGGGCGGGATAGGATTCCCGGCCCCCGTGACCGCGAGCACGCCCAAGGACCCGAGCGCCGCCCCGAGCGCGCGCGCCCCGCGCGCGTTCCCCGTTCGCACGGAGAAAGTCCGCTGCGTCGTCTGCGGCGCGGACGAAGCTCGTCCGTACCGCGGCGGGATGTATCGGATCGGCGCGACCTCCTTCGACCTCGTGCGCTGCGCGTGCGGGATGGTGTACGTGAACCCGAGTCCCGACGGTCCGACGCTCGGGGCGATGTACGACGATCCGGACTACTACACCCACGGCTACAACCTGGGCGTCGAGACGGAGAACTACTTCGCGCGCAAGGACGAGCTCCTCGCGCACTACGACGGCGTCGTCGCGGCGTACGAGCGCGAGACGGGGCTCGCCAAGGGGGCCCTGTTCGAGCTGGGCAGCGCCGGCGGGTTCTTCCTGGAGGCCGCCCGTCGTCGTGGCTGGAAGGTGCAGGGCGTCGAACTCTCGCCGCCGGCCGCCGAATACTCGATCCGCGAGCTGGGGTTGCCCGTTTTCCGCGGTCTGCTCGAGGAAGCGCCGTTCCCGCCGGCGAGCTTCGACCTGGCGTTGGCCGACAACGTGCTCGAGCACACGACGGATCCGCAACGCGTGCTCCAGAAGCTGCGCGAACTGCTCAGGCCCGGCGGCGCTCTGATCGTGATCTGCCCGAGCTACGTGAACTCGCCTTACTTCCGCGCGATGCAGCTCCTGCAGAAGCTCGTGCCGCGCGCGTTGCTCGGGCCGCAGACGCTGAAGCTCCTGAAGTTCGACGGCGCGGACAACGGCTACCCCTACCACATCCTCGAGTTCGACCTGCGCGCGTTGCGCACGCTCGCCGAGCGCGCCGGGTTCACGGTCGAGCGCGTCGAACGCTCGGTTCCCTTGCCGGCGCACCTGTTCAAGGCCCGGGCGCCGACGCTTGCGCAGCGTCTGCAGCGCGCGATCTTCCGCACGCTCTATGGCGGGATGCGGATCGGCGCGCTGCCCGGAGCGCGCGTGCGCCTCGTGCTGAGGCCGGCGCCGGGCGCCTGACGGGCGCACGCTGCGCGGCAGCCCCGAACGAGATCGCCGCGCGGAAAGACCGCCCGATCAGGGCTTCAGGATGGGCAGATAGGCCCGCCAGGCTCCGACCTCCGCGCTGTACCGCTTGGCCAGGACACGGCTGATCTGGGCCACGTGGTCGAGATCGTGGACGGGCCACGTGGCGAGGAGTTGTCCCAGGCTCACGACTCCGAGGGACGGATGGCGGCCTTGCAGGGCCAGCTGCGCCTCGGTGAGTTGCCATCCCCGCACCACATCGAGGTTCTGCTGGCGCAGTTCCGCGAACCGGTCGAGGAGCCGGTCGAGCGAGAAGCCCGCGAAGCGCTCGAGCTGCGCGAAGCGGTCGAAGGGCTCGAACGTCCGCTTCTCGCCGTGCGCGAGGACGATGCGAGCGCGCGGAACCCAATCCGTCTCCTCACCGTGGATGAGGTGCCCGACGACGTCGAACGCGCTCCACGACTCGGGGCTGTCCCTGCGGTCGTGCCAGGCCGCGCTCGTTCCGCGGAGCAGCGCGCTCAGTGTTTCCGGCGTCCGACTCAGGAGGTCCAGGGTGTCCGGCAGGTCCCAGTTCATGCGACTCCTCGTGCGTCTTGGCGGTCCAACGATCGATGGCCAAAGGGGCGGAAGTCCGCCCGCCGGCAGGGAGATCCCGGTCGCTCGTCGGCGGCCCTCATCGGCGGCGACGCGACACCAGCGGCGCGGCGCGGACGAACGCGTCGGCCGCCGCCTCCTCGAGCAGCCAGCGGCCCATGGCTTCGTACGAGACCGGCAGCCACGAGTGCACGCGGCGGTCCCATTCCGGCGCGGCCACGGGGGGCTCGTCCTTGCCCCGCGCGTTGAGGGCCGCGCGCACGAGGGTCCAGCGGAGCGACGCGAAGGCCCCGTTCCCGAGCGCATCGATCACCGCCTGTTGTTCCGCGGCTCCGCGGCCCATCGCGCCGGGCATCCACGAGAAGAAACGCAGGATCCGGCTCGCGGGCTGCCCGGGAGGCGCCGCGATCAGGGTGTTGATGACGAGGATGCGGTCGACGCCCGCGGCCGACATGGCCTCCTCGACCGGGCCCATGTTCGCGGAGAGCAGCGCGGAACGATCCGAGCTCGTCGCCGTCACGCCCAGGACGGTGAGCACGGCGTCCGCGCCGACGAACGCCGCCTCGAGAGCACGCACGTCGGCGAGAGATGTGACGACGGTGACGCGCGAGCCTCGCGGCACGTCGGCGATGCGCTCCGGACGCGAGCGAACGATGGCCGTGAAGCCGATGCCCTCCTTCCGGCACACACGCAGCACGCCTTGACCGAGGCCACCCGCGGCGCCGAGCACTGCCACGTGACCGGGCCGGCGAGGAGATGGGGCGTCCGTGGTCGAGGTCGTCATCGGCGAGCCATCCGTTCGGCTCTCGAGCGCGTCTGGCGATCGAGAGCCTAGCGGTGCCGTCGTCCGCCCGCGAGGGGAAGCGCGCGTCCGGGGCGCTGCGTCAGGGCGGGGCGAGCGCGCGCCGAGCTGCCAACTCAGAGGCGCAGGTTGGATGGGCACACGCAGGCGCTGCGCATCCAGACGTGCGCTACTGACCGGCTCGGCCTTCCGCGCCCGAGTGTTCGAAGAGCGCTCGATCGCTCTCGATGCCGCGCTGGAGGAGGGCCCGGCGCAAGAGCGCGTCGCCGCGCACGAACGCGGGAGAGTCCGCGCCGTGCCGCGCGATCCAGTCCGCGTTCTCCGCGACCACCGACTCCGTGTCCCAAGGGACGGGCAGCGCGACACCGGGGCGCGCGAGCCCCGACTCGATCCAGTTGCGCTGCGTGTCGTTCGCGTTCGCGACGCGCTCGGAGTCGGCGAACGCGGCGTCGATCGGCGCGTGCCGGATCCGCGCCTGCCAGCGCAGACCGTTGGCGAGGCCCGTCGTCAGCGCCTCGTGCCACGCGGGCGGCCAAGGCGCGAGGAACTCGGGCAGGTCGAGCGTCGCGCCGCGCGCCAGCGACTTCTCCGCCGCCTGCACGCCCAGGTTGAAACCCAGCGCCTGGATCACGCGCGGCCGCACGTCGTCGGGCAGCGCGTCGATGCGCGCGACGATCTCGTCCTTCGGGACGGCATTGCGCGTGCTGACCAGGGCGCGCGCCATCTGCGCCAGGTTGTATCCGTCGAGCTTCGAGCCCACACCCGTCGCGGAGAAGGTCCAGTCGACGATGCCGAGGCTCGACGCGCCGGGGATCGCGGCCGCGCTGAGCAGCGCGTAGCCGGCGTACTTCGCGATGCCGCCGCGCGCGATCCAGCGGTCGGCCCACACGGCGACCAGGACGAGCGCGAACAGGAGGGTCGGCAGGAAGTAGCGATAGCCCGCGACCTCGACCGGCGCCGCGTGGCCGCCGAGACGGAAGTTCGACACGCCGAAGGCCAGCGCGGCCAGCGGGACGTAGAGCACGAAGGGCACGAACTTCGACGCCTCGAAGCGACGGGCTTCCTCGCCGGGGGACGGCGCGGGTCCGAGGAGCGTGCGCGCGAACTGCACCAGGCTCGCGCCTGTGCGCGGAAGCGACGCCAGGTAGGCCAGCGCGAACGCTGCCAGGAACAGGGCGGTCAGGAGTTCGCGCGACAGGCCCGCGAACGGCTCGAACACCGGGGAGCGCGCCAGCGCCGGCCCGAGGAATTCGCCCACGCGCGCCAGGACGTCGCCACCTCGACCGCTGTTGTCCGAACCGAACTTTGCATCCAGGAATCCGAGGCCGCGCCCGCCCGTCGAGATGTTCACGAGCAGCAACGGGCTGAGACCGAGCGCGAACCCGGCGACGAAGACGGGCAGGTCGCGCAGCGTCCGGCGCGCGCCCCGCAGGCCGGCGTGCATCCCGAAGAGGATGCCGACCGGGATCAGCGCTCCGAGGAACACGAACAACGCGAAGCCGCACGCGAACGCGTAGCCGAAGAGCCCCGCCCGGGTCTTCCACACGCTGGCGAACCAGCTGTAGGCGCAGCACAGGGCGACGCTGGTGAAGAACAGGTTCTCGAAGTGGTTGCCCGAGTTGATCAGCGAGTACTTCGTCAGCGTCGGCGGACCCACCGCGAACAGGAGTCCGGCGAAGTTCGCGGCACGCCGGGAGAAGTGGCGATCGACGATGTGCCACACGAGGATCAGCGTGGAGAGGCCCAGCAGGGCCGGCAGGATCTTCAGCGCCAGGTAACTCGAGCCGAACGTGGCGAACACGGGCACCGTCAGGAAGCCCATCAGGATCTGTCCGGCTGCGTTGTCGTAGAAGTAGCGCAGCGGGAAGTCGATGCCGCGCAGGGAGAGCTCGGCCATCGTCCCCATCGGGTACAGCTCGTACATGGGCAGCGCGACATCCTCGAAGCTCGTCGTCACGATGAGCGCACGCAGGACGACGTAGACGACGACCGCCAGCAGGAGTCCCTTCGGGATGCGCAGCATCGTGGCCGCCCTCAGATCCGGCCGACCAGGGACATCCAGCGCAACTTCAACACGGTCACGTACCCGGTCAGGAGCTTCCCGATCGTCAGCGTGGACTCGCCATGCTGTCGGTTCTGGAACTCGATCGGCACCTCGGCGATGCCGATCCGCGCGCGCGCCGTCTTGAACAGCAGTTCCTGCACGATCGCCGGCCCGGCGGAGAAGGTCTCGCCGACGCGGATCGTCTCCAGCGTCTCGCGGCGCCAGGCGCGGAAGCCCGAGTTGCAGTCGCGCACCGGCACGCCCAGCACGACGCGGATGTAGAGGTTCGCGAGCTTCGTGATGCCGCGGCGCGCGACTCCGCGGTCGGCGTCCTTCCCGCCTTGCGTGGCGCGCGACCCGAGCACGAGCCCGACCGCGGAAGGGCCGCCGTTCAGGCGCCGGATCATGTCGGGGATGTACTTGGGCTGGTGCGAGAGGTCGGCGTCCATCTCGATCACGACCGGGGCGCCGAGTTCCAGGGCCTTCACGAAGCCGTCGCGGCCCGAACGCCCGCGTCCCTTGTCCGCTCGCCGGTGCAGCAGGTGGACACGCGGGTCCCGCGCCGCACGATCGGCGACGATCTTCCACGTGCCGTCGGGCGAATCGTCGTCGATCACGACGACCTGGAAGCCGGGACCCAGCGCGAGTAGCCCGTCGAGCAGCAGCCCGATGTTCCCGGACTCGTTGAAGGTGGGAACCGTCACCACCACGGCCGGACGGCGCGGGGGCTCCGGCGCGGGGGGGGCACCGGCCGTCTCGTTCGGCGGGGGAGTCATGCGGGACGGTCGTGCGATCCCGTCGCGGGACGCGGATCAGGAGGAAGGATAGCCCCGGGCCAGCCTGCGCGGCGAGCCTCGGGCGCGCCCAGTTCCGATCCCGCGATCCCGGATCCGTCTCGGCCTCAACCCGCGCGGAATCCCTTTCCGATACCACTCCACGCGCCCGGGTCCGGTGCGCGACAGGCCTCCATGTCCAACAGTCCGACTCTCCTGCGGCGTTCCCAGCTCGGCGAGCTCCTCGTGGCCGAGGGCAAGCTCACGCGCGAGGAACTCGCCGCGGCGCTGGCCTACCGCGAGGAACGGGGGCTCAAGCTGGGCCAGGCGCTCGTCGCCCTGCACCTCCTGACGCAGCACGAGCTCGCCGGTGCGTTGCGCTCCCAGGGCCGTGTCCACTGCCTGCACCTGACCCCGGGCATCGTCGATCCCGACGTGGCGCGGCTCCTCCCCGAGTCCATGGCGCGCCAGTACGTGGCCATTCCGGTCCACCGGGTCGCGGGTCGTATCACCGTCGCGATGGAGGATCCGGCCGAGGAGTACGACGTCGACGCGATCTCCGTCGCCCTGGGCGAGCCGGTCTTCGCCGTGCACGCCGATCCCGAGCGCATCCTCCAGGTCATCCAGCGCCTGCACGGGGCCAACCCGGAGCCCGCGCAGAGCTCGCAGGACGCGCCGCGCTTCACGCTCGTCCGTGGCCCGCTGCCCGACACCGACCCGGACGAAGCCGCCGAGATGCTCGTGCGCGCGGCGTTGCGCGAGGCGCGCGCGATCGGAGCCGACTCGTTCCACGTCGAGGCCACGGCGCGCGGGGCGGAGATGTCCTTCCGCGTCGACGGGGCGAGGACTCCGGCGGCGCGGCTCACGACGGACTGGGCCGATGCCTGCGCGCGCGCCGCTCTCCATCTCGCGGGCGCCGGTCCCGACTCCGAACGCGCGACCGGATCGCTCGACATCGAGGAGGATCGAGTCGCGATCGACGTCGCCACGATCCTCGGAATCCACGGCCGCTGCACGCGCATCGCGCTGCGCACGCAGATGGCGCCGCTCGCGCCGGAGCACCTGCCCGTCGAGCTCGAGCAGCTCACCTCGCTCCTCGGGTGGCTCACCGCGAACGGCCTCGTCGTGGTCGTCGGTCCGGCCGCTGCCGGCTGCGACGCGCTCGCGAGCCGACTCGCCGCGCGGGCCGCGGATGCGGGCCGCCGCGTCTACCGTCTCGGCCTCGGCGACGACGCCGTCGAAGGAGCCGTCAGCGTGGCCCGCACCGCCGGTCGCGCGACGGCCCTCGAACTGCGAGCAATCGGCGGGCAGTGTCCGGACGTCGTCGAGACCGGACTGCTGGCGGGCGCCGAGTCCTGGAACGCGGCCCTCGATCTGGCGCACTCCGGCGCGCTCGTCATCGCGCGCAGCGAGGCGGCCGATGGGGCCGAGGCGGTGTCCTCGATCTGGCGCGTCGTCGCCGACCCGGCGGCGGCCGCAGCGCTGTGCCTGGGCACGGTGACGTTGCGCGCGGCCCGGCTCTCGTGCACCGCATGCCCCCCGGCCCCGGACGCGGCTGAAGCCGCGTCGGAGTGCCCGAATTGCCGGGGAACGGGACTCCGCGGCGCGGTGCACCTCGCGGAGGTCCTCGACTTCCGCGGCCCTCTCGGCCAGCGCCTCGCAGAGCGGGATGGCGCGTCGGAGATTCGCGCGGCAGCGACGGCACTCGGCGTCACGACGCTCGACGAACGCGGTCGCGATCTCGTGCGCCGCGGACTGACGAACGAGCGTGAGGTCGCGCGCGCCCTGGCCAGCTAGTCGACGAAAGGCACCATGCAAGACATCCTGTTCGTCCACGACCACCAATCGAGCCCCGGCCTGCGCCGGACGGCGCTGGAACGCGCCGGCTGGCGCGTGCGGTCGACGTCCAGCGCCCTGGAATGCCTGGCGTGGCTGCGCCAGTCGAAGCCGGCGCTGGTCCTGCTCGACGTCTTCCTCGAGGGAAGCACCGGATTCGACCTGTGCCGGCGGATCCGCGACCACCATCCGAAGGACAGCCTGCCGATCGTGCTCGGTTGCCACATCTACCAGGATCCCGAGCACGCCGAGGAAGCCTTGCGCGCGGGCGCGCAGCGCTACCTGGCTCTGCCCGTGGAGCCCGAGGACCTCGTCGCGACGGTCGCGGAGTTGACCGGAGAAGGACAGGGAGTCCAAGCCGCGTAGTTGACAGGGCACGGCTCCCGTTCGATCCTCCGGCGCGAGGATCCTCTGGAGAACGCCATGCTCGACCCCACACGCCGCAGTCTGCTCGGTTCGTCCCTGTTCGGTGTCGCCGTCGGAGTCGGGCTGGTGCGGGCCGGTCGCGCGCAAGATGGAGTCACCGCGCCGGCCAAGTCGTCGACGCCGACCGCTGCGAAGTCCGCCCCGGCTCTGCGGAAGGCGGTCAAGTACGACATGATCGCGATCGAGGGCTCGGTCCTCGACCGATTCCAGCTGGCCAAGGAGTGCGGATTCGAGGGCGTCGAACTCGACAGCCCGTACGAGATCGACCGCCAGGCGGTGGTCGACGCGTCCGCGAAGACCGGTGTCCTGGTGCACGGCGTGATCGATTCCGTGCATTGGCAGACGCGGTTCTCCGATCCGAGCCCCGCGGTGCGCGAGCGTGCCGTCGCGGCCCTGCGCGGCGCGATCGCCGACGCGAAGACCTACGGGGCCTCGACGGTCCTCGTCGTTCCCGGCGCCGTGCGCGACGCGGAGAAGGAGAACTTCCAAC
>JAPLOF010000059.1 GCA_026692665.1 Planctomycetota bacterium | reverse complement strand
GAACGCACGGGGCACGTGGCTCCGGGCGGGCCCGCCTGAGGCGGGGACGTCGGTAGGGGTGCGGCGGCGGTACGGCGCCTGGCACACCTCCGCCGTTTTCGTTGGCCGCGCCGCCGGCGCGGACAACGAAAACGGCGGAGTTGTGCCTGGCTCCGTACCGCCGCCGCACCGCTACCGACTCCTACTGAGGAACCCGCGCCTTCTCGGGCGACTCCGCGATCCACACCGTCATGTCCCCCGCCTCGCGGTTGTCCCACAGGTAGTACGGGATCGCCGTCATCGTCGCGACCTTCGTGGTGGGCGCGCCATCGGGGCCGGCCACGACGCGCTTCGCGCGCGCGCGGATCACGCGCGTGCCGTCGAGGATCGTGCCGACGTTCTCGACCTTGATCTCCGTCTCCGGCGTGAGCACCACCGAACGGGCCGCGCCGCCGTTGTCCACGCCCTCGAGGCAGTACACGAGCGGCCCGCGCATGAGCGCCACGCGACCGCGGTCGGCCTCGACGCGCTCGTCGGCCTTCACGCGCCGCACCGGCGCCAGGAAGTGGATCATGAAGCCGTCGGTGACCTCGTACCCGCGCTCGAACGGCACCCAGCCGCTCCCGTGCTCGCTGTCGTAGAGGTCGTGCTCCTGCTCCTTCATGTCGTGCTTGACCTTGGCATCGACGTTCCAGTTCGGCTTGCGCAGCTTGATCGTCCAGGTCGCGGGCTTGTCGGCGACGATCGTCGCGGTCTGGCGGCCCGAGTTGGGCAGATCCGACAGCATGCGGACCTGGACCTTGGAACCGGCCAACTCGACATCGACCTCCGCCGACGCGAGTTGCGTCTGGTAGAGCGTGTTGCCCTTCTGCGCGAAGATCATGCCCGGCACCTGCGGCCAGAACCGGGCGATGTTCGGCGGGCAGCACGCGCACTCGTACCAGGGCTGGCGGCGGTGCGTCCCGTCGCTCTCGAGCGGCTGCGCGTAGAAGAACTTGTCCCCGGCCAGGTTCGTGGCCGCCGCGGCGTGGTTGTAGAGGATCCGCTCGACCGCGTCGGCGTACTTCGCCTCCCCGGTGAGGATCAGCATGCGCTGGCTCCACATGGCGAGCGCGATGCCGGCGCAGGTTTCGCAGTAGGCGGTCGCGTTGGGCAGGTCGAAGGACTTCGTGATGCCCTCGTTCTTCGCCGAGCTGCCGATGCCGCCGGTGATGTACGTCTTCGTGTCCCAGGCGTCGGCCCACAACGCCTTGAGCGGCTCGACGAGCGTCGCGTCGGGCGCCAGCATCGCGACGTCGGCGGCGCCCGTGTAGAGATAGCCCGCGCGGACCGCGTGCCCGACGATCGACATCTGCTCGCGGATGGGCTTGTCGTCCTGCGCGTACTCGCCGAAGCGCTCCTTGCGGGCCGGATTGCCGCGCGCGTCGAGGAAGAACCGCGCCAGCTCGAGCCAGCGCGGCTCGCCCGTGTGCTCGTGGAGCTTCGCCAGGGCGAGCTCGATCTCCGGATGCCCGCACACGTTCGGGTTCTTGCCCGGCCCGAAGGTCCGGTCCACCAGGTTCGCGAAGCGCACCGCCGCGTCGAGGAGCTTCGTCTTGCCGGTGCCACGCGCGTAGGCGATGCCGGCCTCGATCAGGTGTCCCCCGCAGTAGAGCTCGTGGCCGTCCTTCAGGTCCTGCCACGGCGCCTTGCCGGGCGTGAGCTGCACGTAGGTGTTCAGGTAGCCGTCGGGCTTCTGCGCCGCGACGATGCTGTCGATGATCGCGTCGGCCTGCGCCTCGAGTTCGGGCACCTTGACCGACACGAGCGTCCAGCCGATCGCCTCGATCGTCTTGTAGACGTCCGAGTCGTCGAACAGGAGTCCCTTGCGCTCGCCCTTCGCGGTGCCGGCCGCGATGGCGAAGTTCGCGATCCGGCCCGTGTCCGCGCACTCCTTCAGGCAGTGCGGGATCGTGACCCGGGTGTTCTGCTGGAGGCGCTTCACGAAGAACTCGTGACTGAGCTTCACGCGCTCGATCGGGACCGGCTCGAGGAAGCGTTCGGGAGCACCGACCGAGGCGAGGGCGAGGAAAAGGCTGGCGATCATCGTTCCGTGTACGCGCGTGGTCCGCGTCCGTTGGGGTGCGCTGCGTCCGGTCCCCGGAACCGGAGTCGCGGGGACCCGGTTTCGAGCCGAAGGGGCCGGAATCCTACCCGCGGGGACCGCCGGCCGGGACTTCTATGGACTCTTGACAGCCCCTTCCTCGCCGGCTCACCGCCGGTGGCGATGAACTCCTCCACCCGCTGCCCGGAATCCTCCGCGGCGCGGTGTGCAAACGCCCGCCCCACGCGATGCACACGACCCCGAGCTCTTCGTCCAGCCCATTCCGGATCGACGCCGGCGCGACCCGCCTGCCGCGCAGCGTCCTGGCGCCCATCGAGCGCGCCATCTCCCTGACCCGACTCGGGCACCTGCACGCGCGCTGCCGCGGCACGCCGGGTGTCGAGGCCTTCCTGGAACGAGCGCTCGCCGTGCTCGACGTCGGGCACGAGGTGCGCGCGGGGCTCGAGCTCCTGCCACGCCACGGTCCGGCGCTGGTCGCCGCGAACCATCCCTTCGGAGCCGTGGAGGGGCTCGTCCTGGCGCACGTGCTGCGGCAGGTGCGTCCCGACGTGAAGATCCTGGTCAACCGCGTCCTGGGGCGGATCCCCGAGATGCGCGAGCTCTTCCTGCCCGTCGACCTCTTCGGCGGACGCGGCGCGATCGCCGAGAACGCGCGCGCCCTGCGCGACGCCATCCGCTGGCTGGAACGCGGCGGCATGCTGGCGATCTTCCCCGCGGGCGAGGTCTCGAGCCTCGACCTCGGCGAACGCAGCGTGATCGACCCGCCCTGGAGTCCGTCGATCGCCCGCATGGCTTCCCGTGCCGGCGCCCCGGTCTGCCCGGCGTTCTTCGCGGGGCGCAACAGCGCCCTGTTCCAGGTCGCGGGGCTCCTGCACCCGCGACTGCGCACCGCGCTCCTGCCGCGCGAGCTCGTGAACAAGCGCGGCACGCGCATCGACCTCACGTTCGGAGATCCGATCGATCCGGCCGAGCTCGCCAGCCTGCGCGACGACCAGGAGCGCACGGACTGGTGCCGGCTGCGCACCTACGCGCTCGGCGCGCCCGTCCGGCGGCGAGCCCGCCGCCCGCGTCGCGCCCAGCAACGCATCGCGACCCCGGTCCTGCGCGAGGAGATCGTGCCCGAAATCGCGGCGTTGCCGCCCGAAGCGCGCCTCGCGAAGTCCGGCACTCTCGAGGCCTGGATCGCGCGCGCCCCGGAGATCCCGCGAACCCTGGCCGAGATCGGCCGCCTGCGCGAGGTGTCCTTCCGCGCCGTGGGCGAGGGCACGGGCCGCGCGCGCGACCTCGACCGCTTCGACCTCGACTACCTGCACCTCGTGCTGTGGGACACGGGCACGCAGGAGATCGCGGGCGCGTACAGGCTCGGGGCCACGGACGAACTGGGCACCGCGCGCAGGCTCTACACGAGCACGCTCTTCGACTACGACGCGGGCGCGATCGAGTCGCTCGGGCCGGCGCTCGAGCTGGGCCGCTCCTTCGTCGCCCCCGGCTGGCAGCGTTCCTACGCGCCGCTCCTGACCCTGTGGAAAGGCATCGGCGAGTACGTCGCGCGCAATCCGCGGTACCGGCGGCTCTTCGGGCCCGTCAGCATGTCGGCGGACTACGACCTCCTGTCGCGCCAGCTCGTCGCGCATTGGCTGGAAGCGAGCCACGCGCACACCGGGCTCGCGGGCCATGTGCGCGGCAAGCGTCCGTTCGCGTGGCGCAGCGTCGACGGGTTGCGGCCCGAGCGGCTCCGCGCGCTCGTCGAGGGTGGTGCGGACCTCGCGCGCCTCGTGCCGCGGATCGAGCGCGACGAGAAGGGCATCCCCGTCCTGCTGCGCGAGTACCTGAAGCTCGGCGGCAAGCTCGTGGCGTTGAACGTGGACGCGGATTTCGAGGACGCGCTCGACGCGCTGGTCGTGGTGGACCTCGTCGAGACGGCCCCGAAGCTGCGCCAGCGGTACCTCGGCGCGGCGGGCTCGGCGGCCTTGCTCGCGCACCACGGACAAGAGGTCGCTTGAGCCGTCAGCGGCTGTAGCGATCGTCGAACCACGGCTCGGCCGAGTTCGAGTAGCCGCGGACCTCCCAGAAGCCCGGCCGGTCCTCCTCCAGGAACTCGACCTTGCGCAGCCACTTCGCGCCCTTCCAGGCGTACAGCCGCGGCGTGATCATCCGGCACGGGCCGCCGTGCTCGATCGGCAGGGGCTGCCCCTCCCACGTGTGCACGAGCATCACGTCGGGATCGAGCGCCCGCTCGAGAGGCACGTTCGTCGTGTACGGGATCGAAGTGCCGGGCATGCGGTCGTAGCCCGTGCACAGGACGTGCCGCGCGTTCGCGCGCGGCACCGCGAGCTCGGCCAGGGTGCGGAAGGACACGCCGCGCCAGCGGTTGTCCATCCGGCTCCACGTGGTGACGCAGTGGAAATCGCTCACGTCCTCGGCCTGCGGCAGCGCGAGGAACTGCTCCCACGTGAGCGTGAACGGGTTCTCGCACGCGCCCAGGACCTCGAGACGCCAGTCGGCGAGGGCGATCTCGGGCACGTCGCCCAGGTCGAGCACGGGCCAGTTCTTCACTTCGCGCTGCCCGGTCGGGAGCTGCGGCATGCCGTGGCGGTTCGTCGGCCCCGTGCCCTCCGGGCGGCGCCCCTGGAAGTGCACGTCGACCGTGCCCGGCTTCAGCGCTTTCATGCGCTGGATGTACGCCATCCGCTTCGAGACCAGATCTTCCTGCGCGCCCATGGACGTGATCCTAACGTGCCGGGTGGACCCTGCAGGTCACAGGACGGTGATCCCGAGCATCCGCGCGTACAGCAGGAACAGCACGAAGAGCAGGATCCCGTGCACGACGAACGTGGGCACGACGACCGGCAGCCCCGACGCCGCCTGGTGGGTCTTCGACACGCCGCGCGCCATGAAGCGCTGCACCACGAGGTAGAGCCCGCCGAAGATCCCGACCGTCGTCGCCATCGCGAACGCGACCTTGGTCCAGTTCGCGAAGGAAGACGCGACGACCTGGCGCCACACCCAGTCCTTGACGACGCCCAGGACGAGCACGGCCTCGGCCGCGATCAGGCTGCGGTGCAACGTGCGGCCGAAGCCGCCGCCCGAGCCGGAACGGGTGGATTTCCTGGCCGGGCTCACGCGGGTCCTCGCCGCGCGCGCGCCGTCCCGGGTCGCCCGGGCCCCCACCGCCTCGTCCGTGTCGCGTGCACCATCTCGGTCGCCCCTCGGGCGGCGGGGAAGGTAGTCGGACCACGGCGGCGCGGCCAGACGCTTCCGCGCGCCGACTGGTGCCTGGACCACCCCGCGCCGGGCGTGCAAGATGCGGACTTGGAGAGCGCGAGCCCCCGATGAGCGAACCCGTCCGCACGACCCGCCCGGTCTGGAAGAAGCTCCTCCTCGCGTTCGTGCTCACGCTCGTCCTGCTCGAGGTCGGCGTCGAGCTGGGGTCGCGCTGGGCCGATCGCGTGCTCGCGAAGCGCGCGTTGGACCCGGCCTACAAGGCGCCCGGCGAGGTTGCGCAGTTCGACCTGTGGGACCGGCTCGCGTACCTGACCCTCGAGTACGGCAGCCCCAAGCGCGGCCTCGAGCAGACCGGCGCCCGGTCCGCTCCGCACCCCTACCTCGGCTACGCGCTGATCCCGAACTACAAGACGGCTCCGGGCGCGACGCAGCAGGTCTCGCACAACGCACTCGGTTTCCGCGGCAAGGAGACGACCTGGGAGAAGCCGCCGGGGGTCTTCCGCATCGTGACCACGGGCGGATCGAGCGTGTACGGCCAGAGCGAGTCGAGCGACGCCGCCGTCTGGTCGCAGAAGCTCGAGGACATGCTGCAGGCCGCGCGCCCCGGCTTCCGCATCGAGGTCGTCAACCTGGGCGTGTCGGGCTGGTCCACGCACGAGATGCTGATCAACCTGGCGCTGCGCGGCCTCGACCTCGCCCCGGATCTCGTGATCGTCTACGAGGCGATCAACGACATGCGCTGCGCGCTCTACACGCCCGGCGGCGAAGTCCAGCACGACAACACGCATTGGCGGCAGGCCTGGCCCACCGACCGGCCCAGCGCCATCGAGGGGATCGCGGCGAAGAGCCGCACGTACCTGGTCTTCCGCCGCTGGTTCACGGACTACGCGGCCGCGCGCGTGGACCTGGGCTTCTACGCGATCCGCAACTACAAGCCGAACTTCGAGACCGATCCGTACCTCCACGCGCCGAACCCGACGCCGCAGCTCGGGTTCGCGAACACGCGGCGCAACCTGACCGGCATCGTGGCGCTGTGCCGGTCGCGCGGAGCGCAGGTGTTGTTCGCCACGCAGGCGTTGCCGCGCTGGCACCTCGACCGGCATGCGTCGCGTGGCGACCAGGTCGCGGGCTTCGAGCACGTGATCGAGATCGAGCGCGCGCTGGCGCGCGACCTCGACGTGCCCATCGTCGAGTCCGGCGCCCTGGTCGAGGCCTCCTGCGAAGCCGAGGTCGCGCAGAAGATCGCCGAAGCCGTCGCGGCCGCACCCGATCGTCCGCGCGCCGAGATCGAGGCCGAGTGGCGCCGTCCCGGCCGGCGCGACCTGCTCTTCTTCCAGGAGGTGCACCCGAACGACCGCGGTTCGGAGCTCCTGGCGCGCACGATCGCGGACTACTTGCTGGCGTCGCCGCTCGTCCCGCGCTGAGCTTCGGCCGGTCCGCGCTGCGGCCCCTCGTCCCCGACGAACGGCAGGTGCGGCAGCGCGCGCCACGGCGCGAGCTCGATCTCGAGCTGCGCGGCCACCTCGGGCTCGACGGCGGCCCGATCGCGCGACTCGCCCGGATCCGCGAGCACGTCGAAGAGCGCGGCGCGCGGCGCGTCGGCGGCCACGACGAGCTTCCAGCGGCCGTCGAACGCGGCCCAGCTCGACCCGTCCGCGCGCTCGACGCCGAAGACCGCGATCCGGTGCGGAGGCGCCGCGGCGCTCGCGAGCGCGGGCCAGAGGCTCACGCCGTCGCGCAGCGCGTCGGGGGCCTGGTCCACGCCCGCGGCCGCGCACAGGGTCGGCACGAGGTCCACGGCGTTCGCCATGAGCGCGCTGCGTCCCGAGGCGAGCCGCCCGGGCCACGACACGATCGCCGGCACGCGCAGGCCGCCGTCGTAGACCGTGCCCTTCCCCTCGCGCAGCTTCCCGTTGGAGCCGCCGTAGCCGGCCGGCGCGCCGTTGTCGCTGACGAACACCACGAGGGTCTGCCCGCGGATCCGCTCCTTCTCGAGCGCGTCGAGGACGCGCCCGACGCCGCGGTCGAGCTCGTCCACGAGCAGCGCGTACTGCCGCCGCACGGGATCCTGGCCCGCGACCTCGTCCACGGATCGCCCCGGGGGCACCGAGGTCGGCGCGTGCGGCGCGTTGAACGCGAGGTGCAGGTAGAGCGGCCTCGCGGGATCCCGCTCGCGGATCGCGCGCACGGCCTCCTCCGCGAGGAGGCGCGTCGAGTGGCCCTCCTGGACCAGCGGACTCTCGTCGCGCCACCAGTCCGCCTGCGCGCCGCGCGCGTGCGTCTGGTAGTCGATCCAGCCCCCGAGCAGCCCGAGGAAGTGCTCGAATCCGCGGCGCGTGGGCCGCAATTCGGCGCTGGCATGACCAAGGTGCCACTTGCCGACGAGCTCGGTCGCATAGCCGGCCGCGCGCAGGGTCTCGGGCAGCGTCGCCACGCGCGGGTCGAGCCCGCCCGAGTCCTTCGCGCTGATGTTGCGCAGCAGGCCGAGTCGCGCCGGAGCCCTTCCGGTCAGGATCGCCGCGCGCGCCGGCGTGCACAGCGGCGCAGTGCGGAACTGGTCGAGCACGACGCCCGCCGCCGCGAGCCGGTCGAGGTTCGGAGTCGGGATCGGATTCGGGGAACCGCTGTTCGTCCAGGCCACGTCCCCGAAGCCCAGGTCGTCGGCCACGATCAGGACGACGTTCGGGTGCGCGAGCGGCGCGGGCTCTCCGCAGGCGCCGAGGACCGCGCTCGCGAAGAGCGCGATCGCGACGGATCGGATGGGGCACAGGGTCTTCACGGCTCGCGATCTCCTCGCTCGGCGGCGGAGGATACCGGACGCGCACCCCGCCGGTGCGGATCCGCACGGCACGGGCCGCCCGGACGGGAACTTGCGCGGCGGGCGGGCAACGGGCACGTTTCTCGCTCCCACCCTCTCGGATCCCGTGCCCGGAGACGCGCGTCTCCCCTCCAGCGTGCCCAACTTCCTCCCCTTCGCGCTCTGCGTGCTCGGCCTGATCGCCGGCGGCTGCCGCCCCGATTCCGCGTCGGCGCCCGGCCAGCCGGCCGTCGCGACCCCGGGTGGCGTCGGCCTCGTCTTCGTGCCCGAGGGCGCGCCGCGCCCGTACTTCCACGACTTCGGCGAGCGCCTGTGGGGCGAGCAGATCGAAACCACCTACCAGCTCGTGAACCGCGAAGGCCGCGCGGTGATCGTGCACGACCTCCTGCCCGACTGCGGTTGCACGCGTCCTCGCGCGAGCGTCGTCCAGAGCGACGGGTCGCGCGTGGACGGGCCGTTGGAGACGCGCGACATGGGCCTCTCCGTGCCGGACGGCGCGACGCTCGAGGTGCGGATCGGGCTCGACACGACGCGCGTCGAGCGTGCGAACCAGCACAAGCTGGCGCAGGTCCGACTGCGCTGCGACTCGGATGCGACGCCGTACCTGACGTTCGAGCTGCACGTGCTGGTGAAGCGGTCCTTCCGCGCGGTTCCGGCCGAGGCCGTGTTGAGGGACGTCCCGCTGTCCGCGGGCAAGAGCGTCCGGCTCGACGTGACGACCGAGAACGCCAGCGACAGCTCGCTCGTCCGCGGCATCGAGTCGGTCGAGGGCCCCTTCCACGCCGAGCTCTCCGAGACCAAGGCGGTGAGTGGCGAAACCGTCTGGGTGATCGTGGTCCGCGCGGACCCCGGCTCGAACCTGGGGCCGCACACGGGCAAGGTCGTGCTCGGGACGACGCGCGCCGACGGCTCGGGAATCGGCCAGAACTTCGAAGTCCCGATCCGCGCCGTGATCGTCGAGGACTGCGTCGTCGAGCCGCGCGTGATCGCCATCCCGCGCGAGGCGGACGGCGCGGCGCAGGCGACGCTCCACGCGCTGATCCCCGGCGCGACCGTCGTCGTGCGCAAGGTGCGTCTCGACGGCGGAGCGTCCGCGGCCCTGCGCGCCGAGTGGGAGCCCATCGACGCCGACGCGACGGGCCGCGCGGCGCGTTGGCGGATCACGGTGCGCGCGACGGCGGAGCTCCCGCGCGAGGCCTTCTCGGGCAAGCTCGTCGTGGAGCTCGACGACCCGAGCTTGCCGCTCGTCGAGGCCCCCTACGCGGCGCCGCCGCTCTGATCGTCGGGCAGCGCGGGCAGGGCGACGCGGAGAGCCGCGCGGGCCTCCTCAGCGCACGATCCGCGCGAAGCGCGCCTTGCCCGTCTGCACGAGCAACGGCAGGTCCGCTTCCGAGTAGGCCGCGACCGGGTCCGCGACGACCAAGCCGTTCACCTTCACCGCGTTCTGCTGCACGAGGCGGCGCGCGTCGGAGTTCGTGTTCGCCAGCTTGACCGCCGCGAGCAGGTTCGCGAGCGGCAGCGCCTTGCCCGCGTGCTCGGCCGGCCAGCGCCGCTCCTCGACATCGCCCGGCCCCTCGCCGCGCGCGCGGCGCTCGTACTCGTCGCGCGCGGACGTGGCGCCCGCCGGACCGTGGAAGAACCCGGTGATCTCGCGCGCGAGGCGCAATTGCGCCGCGCGGTGGTCGCCCGCGAGCAGCGCCGCGACCTCGGCTTCGGGCACGCGCGTCAGCAGCAGGAACCAGTCCGCGAGGGCCGTGTCGGGCACGGTCTTCACGACCTTCTGGAACATGTCGAACGGCGGCTCGAGGAAGCCGATGGCGTTCCCGTAGCTCTTGCTCATCTTGCGGCCGTCGCCGCCGTTCACGAGCGGCATCGTGAAGCAGACCTGGCCGACCTGGCCTTCCTGCGCCTGCAGGTCGCGGCCGCGCAGGAGGTTGAAGAGCTGGTCGGTGCCGCCGAGCTCGAGGTCACAGCGGATCATCACGCTGTCCCAGCCCTGCATGAGCGGATAGAGCAGCTCGTGCACGCCGATCGGTTCGCGCTCGGCCATGCGCTTCTCGAACGTGTCGCGTTCGAGCATCCGCGCCACGGTGGCGCGGCCCAGGAGGCGCAGCACGTCCTCGAAGCGCATCGCGTCGAACCACTCGGAGTTGCGGCGCACCTCCGTGCGGGACATGTCGAGCACCTTGCCGGCCTGGTCGACGTACGTGGCGAGGTTCTTGTCGATGTCGGCCCGCGACAGGGGCGGGCGGAGCTTGTTGCGCCCGGAGGGATCACCGACCATCGCCGTCGCGTCCCCCACGATGAGCACGATCTGGTGGCCGAGCTCCTGGATCGCACGCAGCTTCAAGAGCTGGACCGCGTGACCGACGTGGAGGTCCGCGCTCGTCGGGTCCATGCCGAACTTGACGCGCAGGGGCTTCCCCGTCGCGAGGCTCGACGCGATGCGCGCCTCGAGCTCCGGGGCTTCGATCAAGTCCACCGTCCCGCGCCGGAAGACGGCCATCTGGGCGGCGACGCGCGGATCGAGCGTGGATGAGGCCATGGCGCGTGCGAGTGTCGCGCGCGCGGCGGCGCGATCAAGAGCCGGGGTCCGGCGCCGGGCGTTCAGGAGCCCGCGAGCTTCGGCTCGAGCGCGCGCGGCACGACCGGTTCCGAGCGCCGCGCGCCCGACAGGCGCCGCTCGCCGCGCTCGCCGAGCCAGCGGCTCCAGGCCAGCGGATCCGCGCCGCCCTGCACCTCGGGAGCCAGCCAGCGCAGGGCCGGCGCGAGGCGCTCCACGCGCGCCGCATCCCCGGCAAATGCGCAAGCTTCGTCGAGCACCGCCGCGCGGTCCTCGCGCCGGACGCGCAGGGCGACGTCCAGGAGGTCCGCGGCGTTCGTCCCGGGCTCGGAGGCGCGGCGTGCGAGCTCCCCGGGAGCGGCGGCTCCCTGCGCCAGCAGGCGTCCCGCGAGCAGGACGAGCTCGCCATGCTGGATCGGGACGCGCTGGGCCGGCAGCGCGCGCTCGGCGTCGTGCACGCTGCCCGGGCTGAGGCGCAGGTCCGCCGTCAGGCGCAGCGCCAGGGCGCCGGCCGGCAGCTCGAGCGGAACCCGCGCCAGGTCGATCCCGGCCAGGCCCTCGGCCGGGACCTCGAGACGCGCCAGCGCGTCGAACGCGCGCGCCTCCGAGCCGTGGCTCACGTTGCCGCGCGCGTCCACCGTGATCGCCGAGAGGGCCAGGGTCGCGGCCCCAGGCTCCAGCGCACGCGCCACGCCGTCGCGCGCGCGCGGCGAGCCGCACGATGCAGGTTCCCGCCCCGGGCACGGCCGGATCCGGGATCCAGGCGCATTCGGTGCGCAATTCGATCCCCGCCACGGCGTCCCGGCCCAGGAGGATCCGCTCGAAGCCCGCGGCGAGCTCGGCCGCGGCGCCGGTCGGGCGCAGGGACCACAGGCGCCGCAGGACGGCGTGCGCCAGCTCGTCGTCGCCGCTCGCGAGGGCCGCGCGCAAGGCATCCAGCGAGGGCTGCAGGCGCGGCTCGACGCGCGCGTCGAGGAGCCGCACGGCCTCGTCGGCCCGCTGCAGTTCCGCCGCGCCGGCGCCCAGGTCGCGCAACCGGGCGGAGGCGGCGCGCGCCGCGGCGTCGTCGCCATCGTTGAGCGCGAGCTCCAGGCGCTCGAGGGCGGCCGCGATCGCGGCGTCCTTCTCCGGATCGGGCGCGGGACCCGCGCATCCGGCGGCGAGCAGGAACGAGGCCGCGCAGAGCGCCGCGGCCCGTACGTACAGGCGGCGCAGCACGGGAAGGACCCGCGCCGCGCCGCCCTCCGAATCCAGCCGGAGGGCGTGGATCGGGCGAGCGTTCAGCTCGCCTCCTCCACCGCGGGCTTCTCCTCGGCCTTCGGCTTGCGCTCCTTCTTGGGCTTCGGCTCGGCCGCCGGAACCGCAGCCTCGACCTCGACGGCCGGCGCTTCGGCCGCCGCCTTCAGGATGTTCTCGTTCTCCTCGAAGTCCGAGTGCACGAAGGAGAGGCCGATCTTGCGCTCCTCCACGTCGACGCGGATGACGCGCACTTCGACCTTCATCCCGATCTTGAGCACGTCCTCGACGTTCGTGACCTTCGAGTCCGACAGCTCGGAGATGTGCAGCAGGCCCTCGAGGTCGTCCTCGAGCTTCACGAACGCGCCGAAGTTCGTGATCTTCGTCACGTAGCCCGAGAGCAGGTCGCCCACGTGGTAGTTCGCGGGGATCGTCTCGCTCCACGGGTCGGCGTGGAGCTGCTTCTTGCCGAGCGCGATGCGCTTCTTCTCGCGGTCGACCGAGAGGACGACGCACTGGAGCTTGTCGCCCTTCTTCACCATCTCGCTCGGGTGCGTGACCTTCTTGGTCCAGCTCATGTCCGAGACGTGCAGGAGGCCGTCGATGCCCTCCTCGATCTCGACGAACGCGCCGTAGCTCGTGAGGTTGCGGACGGTGCCTTCGATGACCGTGCCGATCGGGTAGTGGTTCTCCACCAGGTCCCAGGGGTTCATCTCGGCCTGCTTCATGCCGAGGCTGATCTCCTGCTTCGTGTGGTTGAACTCGAGCACCACCACGTTGACCTTGTCGCCCACCTTGACGAGCTCGCTCGGGTGGTTGATGCGCTTGGTCCAGGACATCTCGGAGATGTGAACCAGGCCCTCGACGCCGTCCTCGAGCTTCACGAACGCGCCGTAGGACATGATGTTCACGACTTCGCCGGTGTGCTTGCTGTTCACCGGGTAGCGCGCCTCGATGCCTTCCCACGGGCTCGCCGTGCGTTGCTTGAGGCCGAGCGCGATGCGCTCGCGGTCCTGGTCGACGCGCAGGACGACCACTTCGATCTCCTGGTCGATCTTGACCATTTCGCTCGGGTGGTTGATGCGGCCCCACGACATGTCGGTGATGTGGAGCAGGCCGTCGATGCCGCCGAGATCCACGAACACGCCGAAGTCGGCGATGTTCTTGACCGTGCCCTTGCGGACCTGGCCTTCCTGGATGTCGCTGAGCAGGAATTCCTTCTGCTTCTGGCGCTCCTCTTCGAGGAGCTTGCGGCGCGACACGACGATGTTCATGCGCTCCGTGTCGATCTTGATGATGCGCGCGCGCACCGGCTCGCCCAGGAAGTCGCCGATGTCGTGCTGGCGGCGCAGGTTGACCTGGCTCGCGGGCAGGAACACGTTGACGCCTTCGACGTCCACGAGCAGGCCGCCCTTGATCTTGCGGGTGCAGATGCCCTGGATCTCGTCGCCTTCGTTGTACTTGCTGGAGACGCGCTCCCAGGCGCGCAGCCGATCGGCGCGACGCTTGCTGAGCATCGCCGTGTCCGAGTCGTCGAGGCCCTCGTAGTAGACCTCGTAGGTCTCGCCCATCTTGGGCAGGATCTCGCCGAACTCCGCGATCGGGATCTGGCCCTCGGACTTGCCGCCGACGTCCATGACGACGGTGCCCGTGCGCTCGTCGACCGAGTCGACCTTGGCGATGACGATCGTGCCGGGCTTGATGTCCTTGATCGAACCGGCGAGGCGCTCCTCGAAGTGGGCGGTGGTGATCCCACCCAGGGCGGACTGGATCTTCGATTCCAGCTCAGCGGGGTCGATCTCGAATTGCTTGATGCGGCTCCAGGCGGGGGCCATGAATGTGAGTCTTATCCAGGGGTCAGCGGGTTCCACGGAGGCCCGAAATGGGCAGCCGGGGCTCGACGGGACGGCGAGCGAAGCGGAACAAGGTAGCGGCCGGGTCGGCCCCCGCGCAACCACGTGGCCCTGGTCCCCGCTCCCGCCCGGGTCGGCGTAGGATCGGGAGACGTGGCGCCATCCTACGCCGCGCACGTCGACGCGCTCCCCGTGGTGCTGGTCACCGGGGCGAGCAGCGGCTTGGGCCAGGCGCTGGCTCGCCGCCTGGCCTCCGGCCCCTGGCGGGTCGTCCTCACGGCCCGCCCGGCGTCCCTCGGGCGGTTCGCCGCGGCGGGAATCCGGCCCGGAGAGCGTCTGGAGATCCTGGGCCTCGACGTCACCGACGCCGAGCAGCGCCGCGCGGCCGTGGACCGCGCGCTGGAGCGGTTCGGGCGCATCGACGCGCTCGTGAACAACGCCGGCGTCGCGTACCGCTCGGTGCTCGAGCACGTCCGCGACAAGGAGCGCCTGGCCCAGATGGACGTGAACTTCCTGGCGCCGATGGAGCTCGTGCGGCTCGTTCTGCCCGGCATGCGCGCACAGCGCAGCGGCCGCATCGTGAACGTGTCCTCCGTCGGCGGGATGATGGCGATGCCGACGATGGCCGTGTACGCCGCGTCGAAGTTCGCGCTCGAGGGCGCGAGCGAGGCGCTCTGGTACGAGGTGCGGCCGTTCGGCGTGCACGTCACCCTCGTCGAGCCCGGGTTCATCCACTCGACTTCGTTCGAGAACACGCGGTTCACGGCCGACAGCGCGCAGTCCCTGCGCGAGCGTGGCGACCCGTACCACGCGCACTACGAGCACATGGAGCCGTTCATCGCACGGCTGATGGCGTGGTCCCGTTCGACACCGGACTTCGTGGCGTGGCGCATCGAGCGCGCGCTCACGATGCGCTCGCCGCCGCTGCGCATGTCGGGCACGCCGGACGCGTTCCTGTTCGCGATGCTACGTCGCGTGATGCCGCGGCGCCTGTACCACGCGGCGCTCTACCGGGCGCTGCCGCAGATCTCGCGCTGGGGAGCGCACGGCGGAAACTGACCCAGTTGCGCGGCAGTACGGCCCATGATCGCGCCTCCCCCCTCGCTACTCATCCGCACGACGCCTAGGCAGTTGAGCGGCAAGCGGTCGATCCACTCGAAGCACTCCCCCGGCCGGATCTTGCGCGTCGTGACTCCCGCCGACGTACGCTCGCGCGCGCGCGTGTTTCCGCCACAGGATCCACACCCACAAGTGCCAGCGCAGGTTCCGCTCGAGCCTCGAGTAGCCCCAGTTCCTCCGCGGCAGCCGTCCCATCCCGTCCCGCCTGCGGGAACACTGCGACGAGACGCGCACGAGGCACGAGAGGCAGCGGAAGCGGCGCACGACGCGCACGTCCCCCGAGCACGTGCACGAGCCCGCGTTCTGATCGATGAACTTGGCGCCCGAGCGCGCCGAGCGGCACGGGCGCGGGCAGCGCGTAGGCACGCAGTCCTGGTCGACCGGATGCCGATGGAGCAGCGGGAGCGTGCGGAAAGGCCGTCCCATGCGGTGTTCCTTCTCGAGCGAGCCTCACGCCTCGGCACAGAGAAGACCGCCCGGACCCCGCAGCGCCCTAAGGGGAAACCGGAAAAGGGCCAGCCAACTGGGTCAGTTTCCTGAGCGTGAGGTGCTGTCCCTAGCGTTCTTCGACGCTCAAGACGACGTCGGTCTCGTTCCGCACCTCGGACCAGGTCGTTCCCGGCCTCGGACGGACCTGCATGAGGTAGCTGCGATTGGGAAGCACCCCAGCCAGCGCGGGTTCCGCGCTCGACGGGCCGATTCCGTTCCCTGTCATCCCGATCGGCTCGGCCGTCCCCGCGGCGGGCAACTTCAGCAGGCGACTCTGGAACAGGGTGACCCCGCCGAACAGGACCTCGATGTGCACGGACACCGGCACCACCGTGGTCCCCGTCTCGGGATCCAAGAGCGCCTTCGTCGTGAGCACGCTGGCCTCGGCGCGCATGCCATCAGCCAACGCCACGCGGGAAGCCCCGAGCCCGGCTCCGGGACTGCCCTGCGATTGGGAGGCCTGAGTCGTGCCTGCGAACAAGGGGAGCCCCAGGGGCAGGGCCGCGGAGAACGAGGTGACGACGAGCAAGGCGGTCGAGAGACGGTTCATGAGTATTCCTCGGGAAGAGAATCGGAAGCAGGGAGCGGAAGTGTGACCAGGCTACACGCAGGAGCCGCAGACATCCTCGCACCTCAGGACGGTACCCCAGGTCTTTCCCTCACAGGGTTCGATCAGGATCCCATACGCACCGACGGCGTTCGTGCTCGACTTCACTTGGCGCATCGTCGCCGACTCGCCGGGGTTCGGTCCGTGGATCGTGATCCCTGTCCACGACGAATCCCCGTTGCAGACGTGGAAGTCGGTAGCTGGGCAGGCAGGCACGACGCAGGGGCCGAAGCAACCGACCGTGATCTGCATCGGGGGCAAAGCCGGCGCTGAGGTCGTGAGTGAAACGAGCGCAAGGAGGGCGAGAAAGCCACTGCGAAGAAGTTGAGTATGCTGCATGCGGTCGGACGCTACCCCCCCCCATTGGCTCATTTCAACCGTGAACTATCTACGCGTGGGCGCCTGAAGTCCGGTCGGGTTGTCACGAGAATCCTCCTCCGTCTATCGAGCCGCGCTGTCGAGCGCGAGTGCGCAGCCGAACACGGCCCCCCATGTCCCGGCCTTCGCGCTGTGGCCGCGGTGCGACTCGGGAATGACCTCACCCGACACGACGGAGACGATTGCGCCGCCGCTGCTCGCGTCAACCTTCCCGCGCGGCTTCCGCGGCGGGAGCGCGCTCGAGATCCACGGGCGGGGGGCGGTACGGCGCGGCGTTCGCCAGCGCGGACACCGCCGCGACCAGCCGCTCCTGCGCGTCGGGCAGCGCGCTGTCGATCGGCGCGCCGAAGCTCACACGGATCTTCCGCGGGCGCGGAAACGCGACGCCGCGCGGGAAGGCCTGGAATGCGCCGGAGATCCCCGCCGGGACGATCGGGACCTTGGCGAGGCGCGCCGCGAGCAACGCGCCGCCCTTGAACTCGCGCAAAGATCCGTCGTCGGTGCGCGTGCCCTCGGGGAAGATCGCCACGAGGTCCTGCGCTTCGAGGTGGTCCGCCATCGCACGCAGGGCCTTGCGATCGCTCGCGCCGCGTTGGATGAGCACCGCACCGCACTGGCGCATCACGTAGGCGAGCCACTTCTGGTGCGCGAGCGTGTCGCGCGCGACGAAGGACACGTGGCGCGGCACGCAGCCGCCGTAGATCAGGATGTCGACGTGCGACTGGTGGTTGCTGGCGATGACTGCGCCGCCCTGCCGCGGAATGTGTTCGACACCGCGCACCTCGAGGCGGTGCCAGATCTTGCAGTACAGCCAGGCCGAGAGGCTGCAGAGGCGGTAGACGAGGGTCTTCCGCGTCAGCAGGGGTTCGGGCGCGTCGGCGCCGCCTTGAGACGGGCGCGCGTCGGGACGGGCGGGGTCGCGCGCGTGCGAGGACTTGGGTGTGTCGGTCACGGGGAGCGGAGGGATGCGTGCGCAGAAGCAGTCGGACAGTCGCGCGCGTTGCTCGTGGAGCACTCGCTGGCGCTCGTGCTCTAGGCCCGTGCCCGGGCCTTCACGCGCCCGAGCATGACCTTGACCACTCCAGCCGCGTCCAGGTGGTCGGCTTCGACGAGGATCGCGTCCTCGGCGCGCACGAGCGGCGAATCGGCGCGCGTCATGTCGAGCCGGTCGCGCTCGCGCATCGCGAGCAGGAACTCGCCGTAGAGATCGGGCCGGCCGACCTCCTTGGCGCGACGTTCGGCGCGCACTTCGGGCGACGCGTCGAGGTAGAACTTGAAGTCGGCGGCCGGGAACACGACCGAGCCGACGTCGCGGCCCTCGGCCACGACGCCGCCGCGGCGGCGCGCCTCCTCGCGCTGCATCGGCACGATCACGCGGCGCACCGCCGGATGCGCGGAGACGTGGCTGACGGCGGCGGTCACGGCTTCGGAGCGGATGGCCGGCTCGCCGGGACGGCCGTCCACGCGGATCTGGCCCTCGGCGTCGAAGTCGAGCCGCAGCGAGCGAGCCACGGCGGCGCAGGCCGCCTCGTCGTGGGGATCGACGCGCCGCTCGACCACGGCCCACGTCACGGCGCGGTACATGGCCCCGGTGTCGAGGAACGTGAGGCCGAGGTGCTTCGCGAGCTCCCGGGCGACCGTGCTCTTGCCCGCGCCCGCGGGCCCGTCGATGGCGAGGATCATGCCGATCCCTGGATTCTACGGCACGGCGAGGTCCGCGCAATCGCGGCCCGCGAGGTCGCGCGTGGCGAGCGCCACCACGGCCCTCTCGGAGAGGGTCAGCGCGTCGCGCTGGCCCCCGAAGGCGTCGAGCACGATCCAGCGCGCGCCGCCGGAAAGCGGTTCGTCGCGGAAGGCGTGGACGTGACCGCAGACGAGCAGCTCCGCGCCCGTCTCCGCGGAGAGCGCCTCGGCGGCGGCGCGTTGGACCGACTTCTCCTCGCTGGGCTTCTGCGCCACGGCGTTCACCGACGCGCGCCGCAGGCGTCGGGCGATCGAGAGCCCCACGAAGAGCGGCAGGCGCGGCGCGAGCCACGTGACGGGCTTCGAGCGCACGACGCGCCGCAGGCGCAGATAGCCGACGTCCTTCGTGCACAGCGTGTCGCCGTGCACGAACGCGGCGCGCGAGCCGTCGGCGAGCCGCGTCGTGAATCCATCGCGCAGGACTCGTGCTCCTGTGCGTTCCTCGAACGACGCGTCGAGCAGGAAGTCGCGGTTGCCGTGCACGACGAGGAGCTGCGTGCCCGACTGCGCAACGCGCTTCAAGGCGTCGAGGACTTCCAGAGCGCCGGGCATGCGTTCCTGCGCCGGACCGACCCAGGCGTCGAAGAGGTCGCCCAGGATCGCCAGCGTGCCGACCGCTCGCAGCTTCGCGAGCCACAGGGCGAACTCGCGGCCGCCGCGCTCGTCGGCCAGGTCGAGGTGCAGGTCCGCGATCACGACGACGGGCAGCGCGCAGTCGACTTCCGGCAGCTCGAGGCGAATCGCGGACGGGGGCGTCATCGCGTCGGCCGCGGCCCGCGATCCGCGCGGTCCCGTCCCAGCCAGCATCCGGCAATGTCGATCCGTTTCACGGCGCGCAGGATATCCGGCCAGGCCCAAGTCCGTTCCTTCAGCTCGCGCCTTCGGCCTCGTCCGCCTCGCCGAGGCCGTGCTCCTTGATCTTCTCCCACAGGACCTTGCGCGAGATCCCGAGCATCTCGGCGGCCTTCATGCGCGCGCCGCCGGTGGCCGCGAGCGCCTTCTCGATCATCTCGCGCTCCTTCTCGTGCAACACCTCGCGCAGCGGGCGGACGCCCTGGTCCACTTCGCGCGCGGCCGTCTCGGCCAGGCTCTTCCAGCGCGGATCGTCGGGCAGCAGATCCTCGAGCGCGAGCTCGTTGCGCTCCCCCGCCAGGGAAACAGCGCGCAGCACGGCGTTCTCGATCTCGCGGACGTTCCCGGGCCAGGGGTACTTCTCGAGCGCGGCCATGGCGCTGCGCGGGATCGTGAGCTCACGCCCCTTCTTCTGTCGGTCGAGGAAGTGCCGCGCGAGCAGCGGCACGTCACCGGCGCGCTCGCGCAGCGGCGGCAACACGAGGCGCACGACGTCGAGCCGGTAGAAGAGGTCCTCGCGGAACTTCCCCTCCGCCACGCGCGCGCGCAGCGGCACCTTCGTGGCCGCGACCACGCGGATGTCGACCTCCACGGGCGCTTCCGCGCCCAGGCGTTCGATCTCGCGCTCCTGCAGGACGCGCAGGAGCTTCACCTGCAGCGCGAGCGGCATGTCGTCGATGTCGTCGAGGAAGAACGTGCCGCCGTTGGCCATCTCGAACCGGCCGCGGCGCTCCTTGCGCGCGTCGGTGAAGGCGCCGCGCTCGTGGCCGAACAGCTCGCTCTCGAGCAGAGTCTCGGGGAGCGCCGCGCACGAGATGGCGACGAACGGGCCTTGGCTGCGCGGCGAGAGCTGGTGGATCGCGCGCGCGATGCGCTCCTTGCCCGTGCCGCTTTCGCCCTGCACGAGGACGGTCGCGTCGGTCGGCGCGACGGTGCGCAGGCGCTGGAACACGGCCTGCATCGCCGGGGACGCGCCGACCACGCCCTCCGGACCCTGTTGCGCGGCGAGCTGCCGGCGCAGACCGTCGTTCTCGGCCTCGAGCGACGCGACGCGCGCGAACGTCCCGACCATCGCGACGATCGCCTCGTTGCGGAACGGCTTCTGCACGTAATTCGCGGCGCCCAGCCGCATCGCCTCGACCGCCTGGTCGATCGTCGCGTAGCCCGTCGTCAGGACGACCGGGCGGCGCGGATCTAGTTCCTTCGCGCGCGCCAGCACGCTCATGCCACCGGCACCGGGCATGCGGATGTCGGTGATCACGCACTCCACGCGTCCGTTCTCCAGGACCTTCAGCGCGCTCTGCGTGTCGGCGACGTGGACGACTTCGTGCCCCGCAGCCTCGAGCGCGTCACCGAGCGTCACCGCGATCGTGACCTCGTCCTCGGCGAGCAGGATTCTCATGCGCTGGATCGATTCAAGGTGCGCGGGGGATCGGCGGGACCGCGACGAAGCGATCACCGCCGGCGGACACGGCGTCGGCCTGCGCGGCTTCCGCGGCGGTCAACAGGACGTCGGGGAAGAGCGGTTCTCCATCCCGCGTGCTCGTCGCGCCGATCGAGAGCGTGAAGCGCTCGCCGGCGGCATCGCCGACCGCGAGGGCGCGCGCGCCCGCGAGCAGACGTTCCGCCAACGTGCGCGCGCCGGCCTCGTCGGTGTGCGGCACGACGGCCATCAGGCGGTCGTCGGGAGTGCGCCCGAGGAAGTCGCTCGAGCGCGTGGACTCGAAGAGCAGCTTCACGACGCCCTCGACGACGGCTTCCTTGGACTCGTAGCCGCGCCGGTCGCGGATGGCACCCAACTGATCGACCGCGACGACGAGGACCGCGAGCGGGTACTTGTAGCGCTGGCTGCGCCCGAACTCCGTGCGGAGGACGTGCTGGATCTGGGCCACGGAGAAGAGTCGGCGGCCGTCCGCGGGTCGGGTCGAGGTTTCCATCGATTGCTGCTTCGATTTCGTCGTCGCGGGAGGGACCGCGCGGCGCGGTTGTAGCGCGGCGCGCGCCGCAGGTCACTCCCGGTGCGTAGTCGCCGGGGTCGCGAGTCACTATCCTTCGGCCGGCGGAGACCCCCGCCCGTACATGCTCTCCATCCTCTTCGCCACCACCCTGGCGGCAGCGCCCGAATGGACGCTGATCGCCTTCCCCCGCGCCAGCCGCTCCCCCGGACCCGCGCCGATGGAGGCCGTCCTCCTGGACGCGGCCCACCTCGACCTGGACGGGGCCTTCCGGCCCGCGGCGCTCGAGATCCCGGAGCCCGCGATCCCCCCGGCGATCTTCCAGCAGATGCTGGACGAGACCATGCGGCAGCGCGGATTCAAGCTGGAGACGCGTCCGCAGGCGGGCCTGCTCCTCGCGCGCGGCGACGCGGCCGCGATCGAGGTGGCGCGCGCGCTCGTCGCCGACCTGGACCGGCAGACGGCCGCGTTCGAGATCGATCTCGAGGTCACGCTGCGGACCGCGGGCGCGCCGGAGACGAAATGGCGCCGGCGTGTGACGGCGGGCTCGGAAGTGTTCCTGGGCTCCCGCGCCTCGCGACCCTTCGTCGCCGGCTTCGACGTGCAGGTCGCGCAGGACGCGGGCCAGGCGGAACCGCGCATCGGGAGCGCGATCTCGGGGACCGGGCTGCACCTGCGCGCCACGCGCGTCGCGGGCGGATCGCGCGTCTTCCTCGAGGGCGTGTTCGACAGCGCGGCGATCGGGGCCGTCGAGAACTTCGATCCCGAGACGCCCGACATGGGTGTCTTCGAGCAGCCGCGCGTCGACAGCGCGCAGATCGTCTTCTCGGGCGCGATGGAGAGCGGCGGCGCGCTCGAGGTCCGGCTGACGGACGCGGCGCATCTGGCCGGCGAGAGCCTGCTCTCGGTGCGCGCGACCGCCCGCCCCGATGCGGCCCCGTCGAACGACGGCTGGGTGCTCCTCGATCTCGCGTTCACGAGCCTCGCGCCGCGCCCGCTGGTCCCCGTGGAGCCGGGCCTCGCGTTCGTGTCGCCGGGTGGCGAGCCCGAGGCGGGGGGCGCCGTGCTCACGCCGGCCACGCTCGCGACGCTGCTCGAGGCCGATCGCGCGGCCTCCGAGGGACGCGGCGGGCGCGCCACCCTCGTGTGGAGCCGCTCGCTGCTCGCGATCCCGCGTTCGGATACGGCGCGCATCGAATCGGCGCGCGGACTCGTGCGCGTGCTCGAGGAAGCGCGCGCGACCACCCAGCGCGCGAACCTCGCCTGCGGCACCCTGCGCGCGTCGTTCCCCGTGTCGATGGGACGCACCGCGCGCTTCACCGCGGGCGCGGAGCGGCCCTACTTGACCGACTACGGGCTCGAGGTCGCGCCCCAGATCTGGATGCCGTCGCCGCGCGTCGAGCGATCCTTCGACGGGCTCTCGGCCGAGATCTCGTTCGTGGGCACGTCCCTGGCCCTCGAGGCCTGGCGCACGACGACCCCCGAGGTCGCCGTCGCCACGCGCGAATCGGCGCAGATGGGCCGCCTGCAACTGCCCCGCAGGACCCGCGTGACCGGATCGGGACGGACCGCGGCCGGCGATCCCCCGGCGGTCGTCTTCGACGATGGCTTGGCGCTCACCTTCACCGTCGGCGCGCTCTGACCGCCATTTTCGCGCCGGGATCACGGACCCCGATCGCCCGTAGGGGGATCGAGGTCGCGCGGTTAGCATGCATTCGGCCGGGACGACGCACCCGGCTCCCCGTCGAGCACCAGCACCCGTGAGACTCGGACTCAGCCAAAGCGCGCGGATGGATCAGCGACTCCAGCAGTCGCCGCAGATGATCCAGGCCATGCAGATCCTCCAGCTCTCCTCGCTGGATCTGGAGGACCGTATCCAGCAGGAGCTCGTCGAGAACCCGTTCCTCGAGATGGCCGAACCCGGTTCTTCCGAGGGCGGGGCGCCCGACGACGACAATCCCGAAGCGCCGCCGCCCACGAACGAGGTCGCCGAGGACCGCGGCGTGGCCACGATGCGCGAGGAGTTCGAGCGCTACGAACGCGACCTCGACGACGGCTCGCGGCGCACACGGACCGGCTCCGCCGAGGACGGCGACCGGAAGATGGAGGCGATGGCGAACACGCCCGACGTCGAGAAGACGTTGGCCGAGGTGCTCGTCGACGAGCTGGCGATCCTCGACCTCACCGAACGCGAACGGCGGCTCGCCGAGTACCTCTTGTGGTCCCTCGACGACCGCGGCTGGATCACGGAGCCGCTGGAGCAGATCGCGATCGACTGCATGCAGCCCGAGCCGGGCGAGGAGCCGATCGTCGGCCCCGACGAGCCGCCGGTCACCGTGGAGGAGCTGCGCGCGGTGCTGGACGAGATCCGCTCCATCTCGCACCCGGCCCTCGGCGCGCGCGACCTGCGCGAGTGCCTGGAACTGCAGCTCCAGGCGATGGGCATGGGCGACGAGCCCCTGCTCAAGGTGATCGTCGAGCGCCACCTGGCCGACGTCGAGCAGAACAAGCTCCCGCGCATCGCGAAGGACGCGGGACGCTCGATCGAGGAGGTCAAGGACGCCCTCGAGATGCTGCGGCGACTCGAGCCCAGCCCCGGCGCGGGTTTCGGCGGCGTCCAGGCCGACGTGATCCACCCCGACGTCATCGTCGAGGAAGTCGACGGCGACTACGAGGTGCGCCTCGACCGCCAGGCGGCCCCGGACTTGCGCCTGTCCCTGGCGTACAAGGACGTGCTCAAGGCCGCGCAGAAGGGCGACGGCGTGCGCGAGTGGGTCAAGAAGCGCATCGAGTCCGCGCGCTGGTTCCTCGACGCTCTGCAGCAGCGCCGCGCCACCCTCGACCTCATCGCGCACGCGATCTTCGAGGAGCAGCGCGGCTTCCTCGAGCGCGGGGTCGAGGGCCTGCGCCCGCTGCGCATGCAGGAGGTCGCCGATCAGGTCGGTGTGCACATCTCGACCGTTTCGCGCGCGGTCGCGGGCAAGTACGCGCAGACGCCGCGCGGGATCTATCCGCTGAAGTACTTCTTCACCGGCGGGACGACCATGGAGAGCGGCGAGGTCGCGAGCCAGGCCTCCGTGAAGCAGAAGATCGCCGAGCTGGTCGCCGCCGAGGACCCGGCGAGCCCGCTGTCCGACGAGGACCTGGCCGCGCGCCTGGAGGAGAAGGACCAGATCCGGATCGCCCGCCGCACGGTCACGAAGTACCGCAAGGCGCTCAGCATCCCGTCCTCCAGTCAGCGCAAGCGCTTCTGAGAGCCTGGGGCCGCGACTCCTCGCGAGCCGCTCCTCCAGTGGCCCGGGGATCGTCCCGCATTCGGCCTGAACCACGGTCGGCGGGACGCCGCCGGGCCGCGGAAGGATCTTCCTGGCTCCCCCGGCCTGACCTCTCCGCTATCCTGCTCGCCCTTCGAACGAAGCTCCGAGGAACACACCGATGGCCGTCAAAGCGACCGAATTGCGCAAGGGTGCCGTCATCATCGACGGAGCCAAGCTGCTCCTGATCACGGAGTACAACCACCACACGCCGGGCAACCTGCGCGCCGTCATCCACATGAAGGTGAAGGACCTGCGCACGGGTGTCGTCTCGCCCATGCGCCTCGGTTCCAGCGACGCGTTCGAGGTCGCGTACCTCGACCGCAAGAAGGCCGAGTACCTCTACAAGGAGGCGAACGGCGACTACATCTTCATGGACCAGCAGTCCTTCGACCAGTTCCCGCTCAACGAGGATCTCGTCGGCGAGAAGATGGGCTTCGTGAAGGAGAACACGGTCGTCGACGTGACGTTCCACGAGGCGTCCGCGATCGGGGTCGAGTTGCCGCCGAGCGTCACTCTCAAGGTCGTCGAATCCGAGGCCGCCGTGAAGGGCAACACCGCGACGAACGTGAAGAAGGAAGCGGTGCTCGAGACGGGTCTGAAGATCAAGGTGCCGTTGCACATCCACGCCGGCGAGATGGTGAAGGTGAGCACGGTCGACGGCGAGTTCCAGGGCCGCGCGAACTAGGACTCCTCGGCACCGCCGGGTCAGTCCCGCCGGTACACCCACACCGAGAGGTCGCGACTCTCCACGTACAGCGGCCAGACCGCGTCGAGTCGGCACTCGTCCCGCAGGAAGCGCTGAAACTCCGCGGCGTCACGCGGATCCCAGCCGGCGAACTGCTCGGGATTGACGACGTACCACGCGCGTCTCCCCTTCGCGGCCCAGTGCTCGGGGATCCGCGCGTGGAAGTAGTCGAGCCAGGTCAGCGCCGTGGGTCGGCGCAGGTCGGTGTTCCCGGGCGCCAGGTAGAACTCGCCGACCGAAGCCTCCATCCCGAAGATCTGGTCGCCTGGACCGCGCGCGTTCGCGACGTGATCGTAGGCCTCGCGCCAGGGCGGACGCTCGCCGCGCCGCACGGTCATGTAGAGCCCGCACGTGGCGAGCGCCGGCAGCGCGAGGACGAGGATCCAGGCCATTTCCCCGCGGCGTCCGAAGGGTCCGGCCAGGCCGTTGCCCACGGGCAGCGCCGCGACGAGCGCGATCCAGGGCAGGACCACGAACACGTACTGCGCGCTGACCCGCACGAGCGCCGAGGCGACCAGCGCGAAGAGCAGCGTGCTGGCCACGACGAGGACCGCGAAGGCCTCCGGTCCGCGGCGGGAACGCCAGGCGAACCACCCGCCGCACAGGACCGCCGTCGCGAGGAGCGGCGTGACGAAGAAGCCGGTGGTCTTCGCGAAGTGCGCGATCGAGGCGCCCGCGGCCGCGAGCGTCGACTCCTGTCCCTTCTGGTAGGCGTAGGTGTCCCAGGTCTTCAGGATCCAGCCGATCCCGAGGACTCCGCCGAGGAGGGCCACGAGGGCGAGGACGCGCGGCGCGCGGCCGACCGCCGGTGCGACGCCGCGGCCGAGTCGCTCGAGGAGGAGGGGCGCCAAGGCCAGGGCCGGCAGGAGGAGCACCGCCGACGGATGGAACAGCGCGCCGCCGGCCGCGATCGCGATTCCGAGCACCGCGACCACGGACCGGCCGCGGGCCAGCGCGGCGAACAGCGTCCACGCGCCGAGGAGCAGCGCGAGCTGCGAGAGCGTGTAGAAGCGCGCGTTCTGGGACCAGTAGAGGTGCCAGGAGCTGACCGCGACGAGGAGGCTCGCCACGGCCGCGCGCCGCTCGCCGAACAGTCCGCGGAAGGCGCAGAACGTCGCCGGGATGCACAGCCAGCCCGCGACGGCCGGCAGGATGCGCAAGGAGAACTCGCTCGGCGTCCCGCCCAGAAGATCCACGGTCCACGCGATGAGCCGGTAGCCGAGCGGATTGCGGATCTCGCCGCCCTCGATGCCGTGGTGCGCGTCGGCCCAGGTCAGCGACTCGTCGATCCACAGGCTCCACTCGGAGAGGCGCAGGAAGCGCAGGAGACCCAGCACGAGCGCGGCGGCCAGCAGGCCGCGCGCGAAGCGGTCCGCGCACACCCCGGGCGGCGCCTCCGCGGGCGAGCGGCCCACGGACTCGTCTGCGACCCTCCCCGCGCCCCGCGCCGAGGCCGCGGCGGCGTCCGCGGGGCCCGGTTCCGACCGATCCATTGCAGTCCTGTCCCAAAGCCGTCCGACCAAGGCAAGAGTGCGGCTTGCCATGTCCCTCCCCCACGGTCACATTCAGGGCGTGCGACTCCTCGCCCTAGCAGCCTTCGCCAGCCTCCCCGGCTGTGCCCTCCTGGCGCCGAATCACGCCGTGCACCTGTCGACGAATCCGCCCGGCGCGACCGTGCTGCTCGACGGCCGGAACATCGGCTTCGTGACGCCCTGCGTGATCCAGCTCGACGTGGACGAGGACGCGCGGCTCGACTTCGCCGTTCCAGGATTCCGGCCGGAGACGCGCTTCCTGACGCCCGACGACGAGGTCTACTCGATCCTCTGGCGCGAGATGAACGTGGGCCCCCAGACGTGGAACTTCCCGCTCTGGCTCCCGATGCGCGACTTCCTCGTCCCGCTGAAGTGGATGGAGGGCCACTCTCCGGGGCGTGTGCACATCGATCTCGACCGCCTGTCGGATGAAGCGCCGAAGGCTGCCGCGCCCGTGGCCACCGCCGCGCCGGCCCGAGCCGCGCCGGGTCGCGCGCAGTGAACGACCGCGCACGGCGCCCCGCCGTCTTCCTCGATCGCGACGGCGTGCTGACGCGCGAGGACGACTGGGTGCTGCGCCCCGACCAGGTGGAGCTCCTGCCCGGGGCCGCCGCGGGGGTTCGCGCCCTGAACCAGGCGCGGATCCCGGCGATCGTGGTCACGAACCAGAGCGCCCTGGCGCGCGGTTGGATCGACGAAACCGGGCTCGCGGCGATCCATGCGCGCCTCGGCGAACTCCTCGCGGCGGAGGGCGCGCGCGTCGACGCGATCTACTTCTGCCCGCACCACCCGAGCGAGGGCCAGGGCCCGCTGCGGCGCGCGTGCGATTGCCGCAAGCCGGAGCCCGGGCTGCTGTTCGTGGCCGCACGCGAGCACGCGCTGGACCTCGGCGCGAGTTGGATGGTCGGAGACGCGCAACGCGACGTCCAGGCCGCCCGCGCCGCGGGTGTCCACGCCGCGCTCGTCCTCTCCGGGAAGGGCCGCGCGGAGCGGGCACGGATCGCTCCCGAGCCCGAGATCGTCGCCGAACGGCTCGACGCGGCCATCGCGGCGATCCTCCCGCGCATCGCTCAGGGCAGATAGCGCATCAGCCGGTCGGACAGCGCGCGCGTCGCCCAGTCGGGCAGCTTCCCCCAGGTCTCGCGCAGCTTCTCGGTCTTCGGATTGCTCGGGTTGAAGCTGGGCAGATCGCGGCTCCCGACGAGCTTGTACCGGTACTCCAGCGTGCGCGGTTCGAAGCCCTGGTTCTTCTTGAACTGGTAGGGCCCCGAACCGACGCGACTGCGCCCAAGGTCGAAGCGCTTCAGTCCGCGGCGCACGCACATCTCCTGCAGGCGCGTGACGAGGAAGTTCGTGACGTTGTAGGTGCGGTTCGCGTCGTCGGTCACGCCGATGTAGTAGAAGTCGAGCTTGTCACCGTGCACGAAGGACATCGTCGCGGCGAGCGGCTGCGACGACGCGGCGCGGGCGACGTGGACGATCACGCCTTCGCCCAGCTCGCGGATCAGCGCCAGGTACCAGGCGCGCGGAAGGGCCGGTGATCCAAGGTGCTTCTTGCTCCGGTGGAAGAGCTCGTACAGGTCGTTCGCGTACCAGGGCCCGGCGCTGATCGAGAGGCCATTGCGTTCGATGGTCTTGCGCACCTCGGCGCGCGCGCGCTTCGGCATGCGCGTCCAGATCTCCTCCGGATCGTCGGGCAGATCCTGCACGAACGCCGCGTAGAGCTCCGATCCGACGAGGCCGGGTACGCCGGGATCGCGCTCGCAGCGCAGCTCGAGCCGGCCGACCCGCTCGTCCTCGGCCATCCGGCCGGCGGCTTGGACCAGCGCGACGTCCGCCGCGCTCGCGAGCGAGGCCGGACCTCCGTACACGCCGTACGGCATCGACACGAGGTGCCGGCGGAACGTCGGCGTACGGCACAGCATGAGCGGCAGGACGCCGACCAGCTCGCCGCCCTGGAATGCGCCCAGCGTGCGCGGTTCGTGGTGGAAGACGCTCTCGACCGCGCGTTCCCAGCCGGCGAGGTGGAAGATCGAACCCGCGGAACTCGCGCGCACGACGGCGTCGCGCGCGGCATCGTCCGAGCGCGTCAGCGTGCGGACCACCAGCGGTTGCGGAGTCGCCGGAGCGCCGGCCTCCGTGCGCGCGGCATCGGCGGGATCGAGCGGACCTTGGACCGACGTCGGCATGAGCCCCGCGTCAGCGGCCGGGCGTCGAGCTCCCATCGCCGTCGCCTGGCTCATCGCGGCCCTCCCACACCTTCTCGACGCGGTACTCGCGCACGTTCCGGGCTCGCGTGTAGATGATGATCTCGCCCACGAGACCGAACCCGATCACCTGCACGCCCAGGACGGACGAGAGGACTCCCACCAGGAACAGGGGCCGGGAGAAGTTGAGCCCGTCTCCCAGGACCAGGCCCTGGACGACCATCGTCGAGCACAGGACGGCCCCCAAGAGGAGGAAGACCCCACCCACCGTCCCGAAGAAGCGCAGCGGCTTCAGGGTGAACTTGGACAGGAAGACGACGCCCAGGACGTCGAGCGCCCGGCGCACGTAGACACCCGGACCGAAGAATCCCTTGCCGCCCCATTCCTTCAGGTGTCGGACCTGGAGCTCCACGACCTTGAAGCCCTGTCGTGAAGCGATCGCGGGCAGGAACCGGTACATGTCCCCGTGGATGGGGACGTCGCGCAGGACCTCGCGGCGCATGACGCGGAACGTGCAGTTCAGGTCGTGGAACTGCGCGTGCAGGATCCAGCGCATGACCTGGTTGAACGCCGCGGACTGGATCCGGTTCAGGACCGGGTCGATGCGCGGGTGACGCCAGGGCGCGACGAGGTCCGCACCGCCGTCGATCGCGGCCAGCATGTTCGACAGCTCGTACGGATCCACCTGCACGTACTGCGGGGACGTCACGACGATCCGGCCGCGCGCGCGCTGGAGACCGGCGGAGAGGCACATCGACTCGCCGAACTGCTGCTGGAGCGCGATCGACACGACGACTCCCGGCCGTTCCTGCGCCAGCGCCTCGGCCTCGGTCCAGGCGTGTCCGCGCACACCGTCGAAGACGAGCACGAACTCGTGGGAACGGCCCAGACGCTCGAGCTCGGCGGACAGCGCGGTGACGACCTCGCGCACGCGGCCGTCGCCCGTGGTCACGGCCACGATGACCGAGATCTCCGGCGGTCCGCCCTTCGGAGCCGCGAGCGCGGGCGCGGACTCGGCGGGCGCCTTCTTGGGCGCCTTCTTCTTCGGTGCCTTCGGCGCCGGAGCGTCGGAGCTCGCGGCCTCGGTGCCGCCGGGACCGGTCTCCGACCCCTCCGTCGGGCCCGCGCGCGGCACGGACTCCGGCTCCACGCCCTGCGCGACCGGAGCGATCGGCGTCTCTTCCGGGGAGAACGTCATCGTTCGTGCCCCGAGACGATCAGGCGACGGCCGTCGTCGCCGTGGAGACCGCTGGCCCGGACCGCGAGCTCGGCCAGGAATCCCAGCATCAGGAAGTAGGCGCAGACCATGAAGAGGAGCATGAACGTGATGAGCGCGACGCGACCCCAGGCGTTGTCGAAGTGGATCGAGTCGGCGTGCACGGCACAGTAGCCCAGGAAGACCGCCAGCAGCACGGCGAACGGCGCCGCGATCAGCCCGAAGAACTGCATGGGCCTGTGCGAGAACTTCGCGATGAGCTGGATCGACATGAGGTCGAGGAGGACGCGGGTCGCCCGGCCGATGCCGTACTTGCTGCGGCCGAAGCGGCGTGCGCGGTGGTTCACGACGAGCTCCGTGACGCGCGCGCCGCTGCCCGCCGCCATCGCCGGGAGGAAGCGGTGTTGCTCGGCGTAGATCAGCAGGTTCTGGACGACCTCGCGACGGAAGGCCTTCAGCGTGCACCCCGTGTCGTGGATCGCGACGCCCGTGACGAAGGCGATGAGTCGATTCGCGACGAGCGACGGCAGGCGTCGCAGGACGAAGCCGTCGTGCCGTTCCTTGCGCCACCCGGCGACCACGTCGAAGCCGCGCCGCAGCTCGGCCACGAGCCGCGGGATGTCGGCCGGATCGTTCTGCATGTCGGCGTCGAGCGTGATCACGACCTCGCCCCGCGCGTGGTCGAAGCCCGCGGCCATGGCCGCCGTCTGGCCGGAGTTGCGCGTGAACTGGACGACGCGCACGCGCGGGTCCGCGCGCTGGATCTCGAGCAGCACGGCGAGACTCCGGTCGCGCGAGCCGTCGTCCACGTAGACGACCTCCGCCGGCTCCCCGAGCAGGTCCAGAGCCCGGGCGACCTCCGCGTGGAGGGGGCGCAGGTTGTCCTCCTCATCGAAGACGGGGACGACGACCGAGATCGAGAGCGGGGACGCCATCGGAGGGAGCGGGCGAGGATACCTCGCCCGCTGGACGGGCCGGGGTTGAGGGATTCCCCCCGCGGGCGGCGGAGCGCCCCTGGGGCAGGAATGCGCGTTCCTTGCCGAGCCCAGCCTTGCCGCGGCCTCTGCGGTGGATAGGATCGGTCGGATGGCTCCCCCGCTCCCCCGGGATCCGCGCGCCGCGAACGGCGTCCTCCTCGTCGGGCCGGGCCCGCGCGCGCTCGATCTCGCCGCCGTCCTGTCCGCCCTCGGCGCCGGCCGGGGAGTCGAGACCCACGCGTTCGGCGATCTGGCCGAGCTCGCGCTCGAGCCGGGACGGAGCGGGCTCCTCCTCCTCGACGTGGATGCGGCTCCCACCGAGGACGTCGGCTACGTGCGGCGTTTCCTCGCGGCACACCCCGGGATCCAACTCGTGCTGCTCGGGTCCGATCCGCGCTCGCGCACGGCGCGCATCCTGGGCACGCGCCCGTTCTCGCACTGGCCGCCGGACGTCGAGGAGCTCGCCGCGTTCGTCGCCGCGGCACGCCAGCCGGCGCAGCCGAGCGCCGCCGAGGCGAGCGGACGCGGCGCGGGGCCCCAGGTCTCTCCCCGCGCGGCCGAGTCCTTCGCGTTCGCGGAGACTGCGCCGGCCGGGGAAGAAGATCGCGCAGCGCCGGATGCCAGCGAGCTGGAGCAGGTCCGCGCGATCCTCGAACAGGGCGGGCCGCCGGGCGAGCCGCGCGCGGTGCAAGCCGGCCCCGCGCGGAGCGCAGCCGACTCCCGCGTCCGCGTCGCGGACACGGAACCTCCGTTCGCGGAGCGCGTTGCGGAGCCGCGCGCGGATCTGGTGCGAGCCGACGATTTCGAGTCGGCGGCGATCGCTCGCGAGCTCGGTCCGGAGATCGGCGGAGCGGCGCCAGCCGCGGACGCGCCGGACGCGCCCTCCCCGGTGATCGACGCGCCGCCCTGGTGGCGGGCCCAGGTCGCGGACCTGGCCGACGCGGCGCAGCGCATCGACCTCTCCGTGAAGATGCTGGCCGCGGCCGCGCCCGAGATCGACGAAGGCGACCTGGACGACGCGCGCGCGCGGCTGCGCGAGCTCGAGGGCGAGGTCGCGCGGCTCCTGCAGTTCACGCGCACGCTGGGCTACGTCGCCGCGCCGCCGCCGGCTGGATCGCAGACGTTCGACCTGGGCGAGATCGTCCACCTGTTCGCGGCCGGGCTCGCGCAGAGCGGACCGGAAGCGCCGCGCTGCCAGTTCAAGAGCATGCCCGGCGCCACCGTGCGCTCGGACCGCCAACTCCTCTCGCAGGGCCTCGACGCGCTGTTCTTCCTCGTGCGTTGCACCTCGCGGAAAGGCGACCTGGTGCGCGCGCAAGTCCAACGCCTCGACGAGGACGGACGCGCCTGGATCGAGTTGGCGCTGGATTTCCCGAGCGGGCCGCTCGAGGGCTTCCCCGCGGAGGACATCGTCACGCCGTACGGCCTGACCGATCTCTTCCCCGAGCTCGGTCCGAACGCCCTGGCCGCCGCGGCCGGCATCGTGGCCGGTCAGGGCGGGCGGCTCTCCCTCGAGAATCGCGCGCGCGGGCGGATGACGTGGCATCTGCTCCTCCCGCGCGCCGGGAGTTGACGTCCACGCTGGAGACGCGGGGCTCGCGAGGCGAGGATCGGCGCGCCATGCGGATCCTCGTCCTCGGCTCCTCGGGTTTCCTCGGCCGACTCCTCGTCGACGAGCTGCGCCGCGGCGGACACGCGGTCGAGGGCTGGTCCCGATCCGCGGCGGACCGTCCCGCCGAGGGTTCGCGTCGCGTCGATCTCGCGGGTGACGCGCCGCTGCCCATCCCCGCGGCCGCGTGGGACGCGGCCGTGCTGCTCGCGGGACCGAGCGTGCCGGCGCGCTTTTCGGCCGCCGTCGAGGGCACGGCCACGCTCCGGATCGCCGAGCGCGCGCTGGGCCACCTGGCCCGACATGCGGAGGGCGCGCGTGTGCTCGTCGTCTCGAGCGCCCACGTACTGGCGCCGAGCGCGGAGCCGCTGGCCGAGGAGGGCCGCATCGCGCCGGCCGGCGACTACGGCGCCGCGAAAGCCGCCGTCGAGGAGCGCGCCCGTCAATACGCCGGCGAGTTGGACATCGTCGTCGCTCGACTCTTCGGCAGCCTCGGACCGGGTCTGCCGCGGGGCCTCCTCGTCCCCGACCTCCTGGAGCGCCTGCTGCGCGCGGAGCCGCTCGTCGAGCTCGCCGGTCCCGACGGCCTGCGCGACCTCACGGACGGGCGCGACGTCGCGCGCGCCCTGCGCGCGCTCCTCGAGACACGGCCCCCGGGAGAGCCCACGATCCATGTGGGTTCGGGGCGCGCGATCCGCCTCTCCGAACTGGCCGACCGCCTGCGGCACGCACTCGGATCCACGAGCCGGGTGGAGTTCGCGCCCGGCACCAGCGCGTCGTGGATCGCCGATGCGGCCCGGCTGCGCTCCGCCACGGGCTGGACCCCGCTCCACGATCTCGAGGAGTCGATCGCCTGGACCGCGCGGGAGACCGCGCTTGCGTCCCGCGGCACCCCGTGAGACACAAGCCGCGGAAGAAAGCCGCGGGCCGTGCGTCCGCGGGGCAGAGGATTCCGCTCGAATCGACCATGGGAAAGAGCGCGCTCATCACCGGCATCACGGGGCAGGACGGCAGCTATCTGGCCGAGTTCCTGCTCGCGCGCGGCTACCGCGTGCACGGCCTCGTGCGGCGTCGTTCGCCGGCGACGCTGGCCCGGATCGCGCACCTCGTCGAGGGTCCGGAGAGGAGCTCCGACCTCCTGCTCCACGACGGCGACCTGGGCGATCCGCTCGCGTTGCGCGCGATCGCCGAGCGCGCGGACCCCGACGAGGTCTACCACCTCGCCGCCCAGAGCCACGTCGGCCTGAGCTTCACCCAGCCCGAGACGACGATCCAGACGACGGGTCTCGGAGCCGTGCGGATGCTCGAGGCCGTCCGCGGCCATCGCGACCGGTCGCGGCGCGAGGTGCGCTACTACCAGGCGGGATCGAGCGAGATGTTCGGCGGCTCGCCCGCGCCGCAGAGCGAGGTCACCCCCTTCCGGCCGCGCTCGCCGTACGGCTGCGCGAAGGTGCTCGCGCATCAGGCCACGCTGATCGCACGCGAGGCGTACGGACTCTTCGCGTGCAACGGGATCCTCTTCAACCACGAGAGCCCGCGCCGAGGCGAGGAGTTCGTGACCCGCAAGGTGGCGCGCGCAGCCGCGCGGATCCGCGTCGATCCCGCCGAACGGCTGGCGCTCGGGAACCTGGAGGCGCGGCGCGACTGGGGCTACGCGCCCGACTTCGTCGAGGCGATGTGGCGAATGCTGCAGCAGGACGCCCCGGGAGACTGGGTCGTCGCCACGGGCGTAACGCACAGCGTGCGCGACCTGCTGGAGGTCGCGTTCGGCCACGTCGGGCTCGACTGGCGCGACCACGTCGACGTCGACCGGGCCTTGCTCCGTCCGCTGGACGTCGACGACCTCTGCGGCGACGCGACGCGCGCGCGCCGGGAACTGGGATGGCGTCCGCGACAGCGCTTCGAGGACATGATCGTGGAGATGACGGAGCGCGAGGTCGAACGCGCGGCGATCGACGACGCGACCCACGGTTCGCGCCGCGAGATCTGAACGCGCGGCTCGGCCGCGCTGCCGTTCAGCGGGCGAGGAGCCCGAGCACGCACGGATCCGCCAGCAGGCCGTGGGCGACGCGCCGCGCCTGGAGCACGCAGCCAGCATCGGTGAAGTGGACCGAATCGGCGAAGTGCGCCTTGTCGGCGGGGATCGAGTCCTCGCCTTCGATCAGCGCGGCCCCCTGCTCCTTCGCGACCTCGCGAATCGCGCGGTTGTACGCGCCGAAGCCCTGCACGACCGCGGCGTGGCTGATGTACGGCATGTAGTAGGCGTGCGTGATGCACGCGGCGTTCTGCTGCTCGGTGTCCTGTCCGGCGCGAGCGGCCTGGGAGAACGTCACGAGCGCGACGCACGGCGCGATCTCCCGCGCGCGCTTCACGAGCCGCTCCAGGCGCTCCCGGAACGGCGGCACGACCCGCGACTCGTCGAGCACGAGACGTCCCGCGGCCGCGGCCGCCTCTTTCTGCCGCGCCTTCACCAGCAGGTTCTTCTCGATCAGGTGCCAGGCCAGCGAGATCTCAGCGAGCCAGTCCTCGCCGTCCGAGTGTCCGGTGTAGACGCCCTGCTCGCGCGCCAGATCGCGCGTCCACTTGGTGAGGTCGTTCGTCGCCTCGTAGAACACGATCACGTCGGGGGCGAGCGGCGCCACGCGCAACTCCAGGTTCTTCTGGATGTCGTCCAGCACGTAGCCGGCGACGCCCGCGTTCACGAAGTCGATGTCCGCTCGCGGGTGCGCGGCGCGCAGCGCGTCGCACACCAGGTTCGGCCAGGTCGCCTGGTTGCTCGAAGCCTCGGCGCAGAACGTCGTGGAGGCCCCCAGGAACGCGATGCGGATGCGTCCAGCGGGCTTCGGCACCTGGATCTCGTCGCCGCGAAAGCCGCGGCTGTCGATCCGGATCGCGCCCGTCTGGCGCGAAGGCGGCGGGATCCGCAGGCCGGACACCGGATCCACGGCGAAGGTGTGCACGCGGAAGAAGGTTCCGTACTGGGAGTAGAAGCGCACGCGCGCGGCGGCCTCCAGCGCGAGCAGTCCGAGTACGAGGACCGCCAGGGACAGCAGGATCTTCCGTTTCGTGGACCAGCGTGCCATGGAGCGCGAGCATCGTGCGCGGTGCGCCGCCGGGCAAGGCCGAAGAGTTCCTGCCCGCTCTTCGCCTTCGGATTCCAGAACGAACGCCCCGGTGTCCGAACTAGGGCGGCGTGGGAGGTGCGGGCAGGCACCTCCCCGAGAAGAGGACCCATGATGTTCGGCATTCGAGCGCACCAGCAGGGTGGCGCGCTCTTTCACGGCGGTTCGCGTCGTCACGCGTTCCGATCCTTCGCGGCAGCGTGCGCGTGCGCGCTCGCCCTGGGCGCTTGCGGCTCCGAACCGAGCGGTGCGAGCTCGGCGACCGGACCCACCGGCGGCGGAGGGATCGTCGACGACGGCCCGCCGCCCACGCTGGGCGACCTGGCGGCCGCGGGAGACGTCGTCGGCGTCTTCGAGGTCGTGGTCCCTTCGATCACCCCCTACGTCGTGCACGGCACGATCCCGATGCCCGCCGGCGGCTTCGTGGAGCCGTCCGCGACCGTGCCGCTCCAGTTGCGCGGCCCGGACGGGATCTCCTCCCTGGCGCAGGTCGAGACCGTGACGCGCTGGCCGCGCGCCGAGGACGGCGCCGACGTCGTCGAGGTGCTCGCGCGCGTCGACCGTCCGACCGGGATCGCCGCGGGTGCGCGCATCCGCTACGAAGTCGTCTACCAGCCGCACGGCGCGGGTCAGTGCCACCCCTCCGTGCACGTCGAGAACCTGCTCGAGGAGCCGGGCGCGATCCTGTTGCGCGCGCACGACGTGTTCGGTCAGGAATACACCGCCGACCTCTTCGCCGACGCGCGCGTCGGCGGCGGATCGGCGCGCAATCTGAAGCGCGGGCGCGTGATCTCGGAGGTCGCGACCCACGAGGTGCTGAAGCCCGTGACCCCGACGACGGGCGACACGGCGACGCTGCCGCACCTCATGGGCGCGCACGCCTACGTCACGCGCTGGTCCGGCGAGGACTTCATCTCGCTCGACTTGCGCGTCCACAACGCCTTCAGCGGCCGCGACTCGACCACGCACGACGACGACCCGTTGGGCAAGGTGTACTTCGACGCCCTGGAGCTGTCGGTGCCGGCCGGCTGGGTCGTCCTCGAGGCGACCGACAATCCGTGGGCGGGTCCGTGCCTCTCCGTCGACGGCCGCGCCACGAAGCAGCTCGTGCGCCCGATCGAGAGCGGCGCCCTGCACGTGATGCCGGCGTTCGCGCAGTTCGAGCGTCGCCTCGTCATCGCCCGCGCCGGCACGGAAGCTCGCGCCGCCGCCTTCCTCCGCGAAGAGGGCCTGGCCTTCTGTCGCGAAGGCACGAGCGCCAAAGGGCTCGAGCTGTTCTCGTGGTGGCACGGCCAACTCGGCCGCTGGTTCTCGCAGCGCCATCCGATCCCGAGCCTGGGTGTCCAGAACGAAGCGCCTCTGCGCGCGGAGCTCGCGGACGAGTGGGCCGGTCTCTCGAACCAGGTCTCGAGCGGCGCGACCGGGACCTACCCGATCGAGTCCGGCAACCTCGGATGGGCGCACCCGTTCGGCATCCAGCACGGCGGCATGGTCAGCGGCGCCGAGATCTACCTGTACGACGGCATCGACGTGGCGCAGGCCGCTTCGGTCGAGGGCCTGCGCGCCGCGCAACTGCGCCTGCGCATGTACACCGACCGCCAGCCCAACGTGATGTTCAACGCCGACGGACGGCCCGCGCGCTGGAGCGAGTGGGTCGTGCACGCGTCGGCGGGCGAGTTCCTCCCCGTGTGGTGGTACAACGCGCCGATGCTGTGGGCCTCGGACCCGTTCGGGTACGGCCAGGCCCCCGCGCACCAGGTCGCGGCCGTCGCGGCCGCGGGTCGTGCGCCCTGGTACGAAGGCGAGCTCCTCGGGTACGACCCGATCGACTGGCAGCACCTCGTGCGCTACACGCGCTCGGCGAAGGTCTGTCTCTGGCTCGACAACGACACGCTGGCCAAGGAGGACCTGCGCGCCCAGGCCGAGGGTTTCCTGTTCGGCTACTCCACGCTGCCGCAGGACCTCTACGGCAACATCATCTCCACGGGGATGCTGGCGATGAAGAACTACGTGCAGGACTACCCCGGACTCGGCCTGTGCTATGGCCGCGGCGAATCGTGGGGCCTCGACGCGGTGCTGTGCGCCTACTCGACCGCCGACGACGCGTGGCGCTCCGCGCTGCAGCCGTGGGTCCGCGACTTGGTCGGGATCCTCGAACGTGGGCAGTCCTCGTGCAGCGGCGTCATCCAGTCCACGCCGCAGTACAACGTGTTCGAGAGCCAGTACCGCTGCCGCCAGTCGATCGAGGCCGCGATCATGGAGAACGCGCTCACCGGCCTGCGCGAGAGCGTGATCGAGGGCACGGACGACGCGCTCGAGGGCCGCCTGAACGAGGTCCTGCGCCGCGCGTACTACGCCATGGTCTCGCCCTACGTGTGGAGCGACGTCCACCACGGTCCGTGGGCGATGATGGCGACCGGTCCGTTCGACATGGCGCAACCGCCGTTCTGCTCGACGATCCCGGCCGACGGGAACTACGGCTTCGCCGACCACTACCAGGCCTGGTCGAGCCTCGCGTACGCCTACGAGCTGACCCACGACCACCTGTTCCTGGAGAAGGCGGGACAGATGCTCGACGCGGACCTCGTCAGCACGCTGACCGCGAACCCGCTCGTGAACTGGCAGAACCGGGCCGCGCTGATCCAGTTGGCCCAGACCCTCGGAGCCGAGGCCGCGGCGCCGGCGCGGAACTAGGAGCCCCTTCGGCCTTCGACCCGGCAGGGGGCCATCGGGGGCCCGGTTAGGCCCGCCTGCCCAACCCGTACAGAAGGGCGCCACGGGCCCGATTGCGGGTTCCTACAGTTGGCCTTAGTCTCGGCCGCCTCTTCGGGGCGTGGCGTGTCGTCACGGGCAGACCCCTTGGGAGCCCCCCACCGCCTCCCCGCGGTCCAAGACTCACTCGCGAAGTAGGAACCACCGTGAAGCACCGGTGTCTCTCCGCGCCTGCGTACCCCCGAACCTGGCCCCGTCGCGCGTCGGGCCTGGCTCTCCTCCTGCTCCTCGCCTGCGGCCCCGCCTCGCAGTCCTCGACGGCCGCACAAGCCGGCCTCGGAACGGAGCCCGAGGTCGCGCGCCTCGCCCTGGAAGCGCCCTCCTCGCGCGAGTTCGTCCTGCGCGGCACGGTGCCCGTGCCGCGCGGCACGTACCCGCGCGCGGACGGAGCCGTGCCGTTCGCCGTCCGCGACACCGACGGCACGCTCGTGCCGACCCAGGTCGAGATCGTGTCGCGCTATCCCGACGACGCGGGCGGCGCGGACGTGGTCGAGGTGCTCGCGCGCGTGCACCGCCCCGAGGACGCTCCGGTCGGCGCGCACCTCGAGTACTCGATCGTCGATGCGCCTCACGGGGCGGGGTCGTTCGAGGCCCACCCCGCGCTCGACGCGCTCCTGCGACCGGCGGCGCACTTGCGCCTCGCGGCGCGGGACGTGTTCGGCAACGAGTACACGGCCGAGTTGCGGGCCCCGGAACTCGGAGTCCAACCGCTGCGCGACGGCGTCGCTTGCCGCGAGTGGCGCGTGGTGACCGCCTTGACGCCGGTCGCTCCGTCCAGCGGACCGACGGGCACGCTGCCGCACATGATGGGCGTCCACGCGTTCTTCCGGATCTGGGCCGGCGAGCCCGTGGTCTCGCTCGACCTCGCCTTCCACAACGGGCACAGCGGCCACGACCACTCGACGGACGCCGACGACCCGGTCGGCACGATCTACTTCGATTCGATCGACCTGTGGTTGCCGGCCGGTTGGAGCGCCTGGCAGGACGACGCGGACGCGGCCACGGGAGATCCGGTGGAGAGCGCGGAGTGGACGCGCGTGCCGCTCGTGAAGCCCCTCGAGGGCGGCAAGCTGCACGTGTTCCCGATCCAGGCGCAGACGGTGCGCCGCCTCGCGCTCGCGCGCATGGCCGACTCGGATCGCGCCGTGGACTACGCCCGCGACCAGAACCTGGGCTTCGCGCGCCGCGGCACGAACGCCAGTGGAGCGGCCCTGTACTCGTGGTGGAATCCCGCGACGGCGCGCTATTTCCCGCAGAAACACGCGCTGCCGCGCCTCGATCACGTGAACCCGGCGACCATCGCGGCCGACCTCGAGAACCAGTACTCCGTGGTCGCGAACGCGCTGCGCAGCGGATCCGCTCCGGGTTACCCGATCCTGGCGCCGGCGTTCGGCTGGGCGCATCCCTGGGGCATCGACCACGGCGGCATGGCCGGCGGCGACGAGATCAACCTGTACGAGGGCCTGCGCGCTCTCGAGATCGCTTCGAACTCGGGCTATCGCCTGCTGGCGATGCGCCTCCGGATGCTGACCGATCGGCAGCCGGTCGCGCTCTACGACGAGGATGGGGAGCCGTCCGACTACACGCGCTGGACCGTGCACGGACAATCGGGCGAGTGGCTGCCCATCTGGTGCTTCCTCACGCCGCTGCTGTGGGCCGCCGACCCGTTCGGTTTCGCCAGCGCGCCGCAGTTCCAGGTGGACGCGGTCCAGGCCCAGGGACGGGCTCCCGACTACGAGGCGGCCCTGCGCTCGTACCAACCCATCGACCTCGAGCACCTCGTGCGCTACACGGCGCCCGCGAAGGCCCTGGCCTGGATCGGCAACGACACGCTCGCGAAGGAGGCCCTGGCCCTGCACGCGGCCCTCTTCCGCATGTCCTACAACGAGATGCCGAACAGCGACTACGGTCACTACATCTCGACCGGCCTCGGCACGGACCAGAACTACGTCGCGGCTCACCCCCACCAGGGCTTCACGTTCGGTCGTCTCGAGGCCTGGGGCCTGGACGTCACGACGGCCTGGTACGCGCTCGCCGATCCGGAGTGGCGCGGCCGCTCGCGCGCCTGGTTCGCTCGCGTGGCCGACGTCGTCGACGCCGGCCAGTCCGAGTGCAGCGGCTTCATCGAGGCGATGATCTACGAGCAGCTCTTCGGCGGGCACTACCGCGCGCGCCAGTCGATCGAGCAGGCCATCACCGAGCACGCGCTCGTCGGCCTCGCCGAGACCGTGCTGGACCGTGTCGACCTCGGGCGCACGGCGGCGCTGCGCCGCAACCTGCGCGACTCGTTCCACGCGATGGTCACGGCCCCGGGCTGGAGCGACGTCCATCACGCCCCCTGGAGCAAGCTCGCGGTCGGCGACGCCGACTTCGCGCACGCCCCCTTCTGTGGTCCTCCGCCGGCGGACGGGACGGCCGACGGTGGCGACGGTTGGCAGTGCTGGAGCTCGCTGGCCTACGCCTTCGAACTCACCGGCGATCCTCTGTACCTCTCGCGCGCCGAGGAGATGCTGGGCGGCTCCGAGATGCTCCCCGGACTCGTGGCACAGGGCCTCTGGAACCTCGAGAACCGCGCGGCGCTCCTGGCGCTGGCGCAGCGGCTGCAGGGGAACTGATCAGGCGCCGGCCAGGAGGGAGCGCGCCATGCGCTCCGCCACCTCGATCTCGGGGAGCACGACTTCGTGTGCCCCGAGCAGCTTCAGGATCCGGGCGTGGTTCGCCGAGGGCGCACGCGCCACGATGCGCGGGATCCCGAGTTCGACAGCCAGCACCACGAGCAACTGATTGGCCTCGAAGTCGTTGCCGATGCTCGCGACGAGCACGTCGACCTTGTGGATCCCCTGGGCACGCAGCTCCTTCGCGTCCGTAGCGTCGAGGCACACGGCGAGCGCGACCTCGTCGCGCACGTCCTCGACGAGCGCCATGTCGGTGTCCACCGCGACGACCTCGGCTCCCGCGCGCGCGAGATCGACGGCCAGCGCCCGCCCGAAGAGACCCAATCCCACGACGGCGACCTTCACCAGAGTGTCCTCATGAGACGACCACGTTCTCGTCCGGATAGCGGTAGCGCAAGGCACGTCCGCGCGACACGAAACTCCACAGGCAGGCCAGCGGGCCGATCCGGCCCGCGATCATCGCCGCGGCGACGATCCAGCGGCCCGTGTCGTCCAGCTGCGGCGTGACGTTCAGAGACAGACCGACGGTCGAGAGCGCGGACACGCTCTCGAAGATGGCGCCCTGGAAGGCCAGGCCGCGCTGGGTCGCGAGCAGAGCCGCGGTCACGATCACGACCGCGACCGCATAGAGAACGGTGATCGCCATGCACGCGTTCACGACCTGCCGCGGGATCGAGCGCCCGAAGGCCTCGACCTGGTCGCGATCGCGCGTCATCGAGCGCAACGTCAGGAACGCGACGGCCAGCGTCGAGGTCTTCACGCCACCGCCGGTCGAGAGTGGCGAGGCGCCGACGACCATGAGGAGCATGGTCGCGAGCAGCGTCGGCCCGGCGAGTTGCGTCAGGTCGTTCGTCTGGAAGCCCGCCGTGCGGGCCGAGATCGAGGCGAAGGCCGACTGGACCCACTGTTCCGCGACGCCTTCGGCGCCGAGCACGCCGCCGCGCTCCCCCGCCAGGAAGGCCAGCGTGCCACAGAGGAGCAGGACCGCCGTCGTCACGAGCACGAGACGCGAGGAGAGCGCGAGGCGCGGCGGGGAATCCCCCTGGAACACGGCGTGACGCCAGGGCCAGTGGATGGACTCCGACAGCCGCCAGCGCGCCCAGCGCAGCGTCGTGAGCGACAGCGGGCGCAGCGCCAGGAGGTCCATGTGCACGGCGAAGCCGAGCCCCCCGAGCACGATCAGGGAGCCGATCACGGCCAGCACGGCCTCGTCCCGCGCGAAGGGCGCGAGGCTCGCGCTCGACAGCGCGAAGCCCGCGTTGCAGAAGGCCGAGACGGCATGGAAGACCGACCACCACGCGCGGTCGTGGCCGCCGAGGTCGCGTCCCTCGACGGCGAGCCACAGGAGTCCCGCGCCCACCGCCTCGACGACGAGCGTGAACCCGATCGCGAACCCGAGGAAACGGCGCAGGTGACCCGGGCTCCGGAAGCCGACCGCCTCGCCCAGGAGTCGCGACTCGCGCAGGGAGAGCCGGCCGCGCTCCAGGAATCCGGCGGCGCAGGCGATGGCGACGATGCCCAGGCCACCGACCTGGATCAGGGCGAGCAGGAGTGCCTGGCCGCGGAAGGACAGCTCGCTGCCGACGTCCCGCACCGAGAGACCCGTGACGCACACGGCGCTCGTCGCGGTGAAGAAAGCGTCCGTGAACGTCCACGGCTCGACCCCTTCCGCGCGCGAACGCGGCAGGAGCAGCAGGCCCGCGCCGGCGAGCGAGAGGCCCGTGAAGCTCGCGAGGAGCCACAGAGCCGGCCGCAGAGCCCGCCGGGAGAACCACTCCTGCACGTGGGCCAGCGACAGGAGGAGGCGGGCGACGAGGTAGAGCTGGACGCCGAAGAACCATGCGCCGGCCAGAGGACCGCGGCGCTCGAGGGCGAGGCCCAGGGCGATGTCGAGCACGATCAGGGCCAGCAGGAGGACCTCGAGCCAGCGCTCGCGCAGGAAGCGGCGGCGATCCGGAGCCCAGGCCAGCCCGAGCACGGTCTTCAGCGCGAAGAGCGCCACCAGCGCGAGCTGCCCGGCCCGGATGGCCGAGCGCCAACGATCCTCGAGGGGCAGGCCGAAGTCGGCGACGAGGCCCGCTAGCGCTCCCAGCGCGCCGATGCGCAGGAGGGCGCGGAGAAACGCCAGCCACTCCGCGCGGCGTACCTGCATGCGCGACAGGCTAGTGTCCGCAGAGGCCCGCGCAGCGACGAATCCGGCCGCGGGAGAGATCCCGCGGCCGGTTCGTCAAGCGAGTCCCGCGTCCCGTGGGCGCGGGGGGAAGCAGGCCCCGTCGACGCGTGTCGACGGGGCGCGCAGGCTCACGGCACCCAGATCACCGACAGGCCGTTGGACAGGTTCGAGCCCTGCCCGCACGGACCGCTCGGGTTGCGGTACCAGACCTGGTAGGTGCGGACACCCGGCGCGGCGACGAGGCCACGCGTGTGGACCGCGAGGTCGCCGACTTGCGGGTACGTCGAAGCGCCCGTGTGGCTCTTCGTCGCGAGACGCACGACCGCACCGGCCGCGCAACGACGCCCGTCGAGGAAGGGCACGTTCGTCTGCGCATCCCCTTGGAAGAAGAGGCAGAAGCTCCCGCCCATCGGCGGCGCGGCGAGGTGGGTCACCGACAGGAGGAGACCGTCGGCGGACAGCGAGGTCAGGCCCGAGCCCACGAGGCGGGCACCCAGGCCCGTCGAGTTGCGGCAACCTTCGCCCGAACCGTTCACCGAGTTGTTGCCGCACGGGCAGCCCGTGTAGCCGAAGCAGAACGGCGTGCCGCCGTTGATCTCGCACTCGTCGGGGATCGTGTTCGCGTTGAGGTCCGCGCTCGCGAGCGACGCGATGTCGCACGGGTCGGGGATGCCGTTCATGTTGCAGTCCGGCACGCCGTTGGCGATCTCGCAGGTGTCGCCGATCGTGTCGCCGTCGCAGTCGCCCTGCGTCGGGTTCGAGAACGCCACGCAGTTGTCGCAGGCGTCACCGACCCCGTCGCTGTCGAAGTCCTGCTGGCCGGCGTTGGCGACGGTGTCGCAGTTGTCGACGCAGTCCGCGATCGTGTCGGAGTCCGTGTCGGTGTCCACCACACCACACCCGCACTGGCCGGGCGCGATCTTCGCCGGATCGGTCGGGCAGCCGTCGAGGCAATCGACGGTGCCGTCGCTGTCCGTGTCCGGGCTGAAGACGAGCACCGCGGCGAGACAGGTCGAGAAGTTGCCGGCCCCGTCGGTGACGGTCAGGGTGACGACCGTCGTGCCGAGACCGACCACCGTGCCCGCAGGCGGAACCTGCGTGACCGTCACGCCGCCGCACGCGTCGCTGGCCACGACCTGACCGACGAGGCTCGGGATCGTGCCCTGGCAACTCGCGTTCGCCGCGACACTGGTGCCCGAAGCACAGGTCGTGATCGAAGGCGGCGTCAGGTCGACGACGGTCAGGCTGACCGAGCAGGTGCTCGGGTTGCCCGCGCCGTCGGTCGCCGTGACCACGATCGACGAGGTGCCCAGCGGGACGCTCGATCCGGCCGCGGGAGACTGCGTCAGCGTCACGCCGTTGCAGTCCGAAGCGGTGGCCGAGGAGGTCACGTTCGGGACCGTGCCGAGGCAGCTGCCGTTTGCCGCGACCGTCTGAGCCGGCCCGCAGACGAGCGTCGGCGGAGTCACGTCGACCACGAGGACCGACGTCGAGCACGTCGCGGTGTTCCCGGCACCGTCGGTGACCGTGATGGTCACCGGCGTCGTCCCGAGACCCACCACCGTGCCCGCCACCGGCGACTGCGTGATCGTGACGCCCGAGCAGGCGTCCGACGCGACCACCGAGCCGACGAGGCTCGGGATCGTGCCCTGACAGCTCGGGTTCGCGTTGACCGTCACCGGCGGAGCGCAGGTGGTGATCACCGGGTTCGTCGTGTCGAGCAGGCTCCACGTCAGGTTGAACGTGTTGCCGTTCGCCGCACCGTTGAAGCCGACGACGCGCACCAGGTAGGTCGTGCCACCGGTCACCGGCAGGATGACTTGCGATCCGGGCGTGCAACCGACCGGGCCGTCGTTGTTGCACGAGCCGGCGATCTCATTGCTCACGGTCAGGCTCGGGCACGTCGAGTGCACCGAGAGGACCGTGTCGTAGGAGCCGCAGGTCCCGAGCGTCAGGCTGCCCGTGCACGGTGCCGTGTACGAGTACCAGACGTCGAAGTAGCCGTACGCCCCGTTGCACGAGGGCATGGCCAGGGAGGAGGTGTTGTTCGCACCCGTGGCACCGACCGTGGTCCCGCCGACCGAGCCCGAGAGACCGGCGATCGTCGCCGGGCTCGCGCACTGGTCGTTCGCCGGCGTCGGACTGCCCGTCGCCGTCAGCGTGAAGTTGCCAGTCGTCGTCGTGAACGGAGCCACGAGGACGCGGTAGTCGACGCCCGCCTGGGCGACGAACGAGACCTTCGACTGGAACGGCGATCCCTGGATGTCGTCGTTGGCCGTGACGCACGTCAGCGCGCCGCAACCCGACGAACCGTCGAACACCCAGATCTTCGAGTCGTAGGCCGAGGCCAGCGTGTCGAGCGTCACGGTCTGCGTCGTCGGGACCGACAAGCGGTACCAGACGCCGTTCGTGTACGTGAAGCTCTGGCTACCGGTGCCGAGCGGCCCGACGCACACCGGCGGAGCCGGCGTCTCGGCCGTCGCGCCGATCGTGGTGCCGAGGTTCACCGAGGGCACCGAGATCGTGATCGCACCCGAGCAGGCATCGTTGTCCAGCGTCGCCGACGTCTTGATCTGGAACGTGCCCGTTCCGAGACCCTTGTTCGACACACGCAGGAAGTAGGTGCCCGCCGGCAGACCGGAGACCGACAAGCACGAGCTCGTCGCGCCGCACGGCGTTCCACCGCAATCGTCGTTGCAACCCAGGAGCGTTCCGCCACAGGAGTTGTAGAGCGACAGGACGGTGTCGATCGACGACCCGCACGTGTCCGCGCTCAGCGTGCTGCTGGGCGCCGTCAGCGTGACGCGGTACCAGACGTCCAGGCCGCTGGCGTCGCAAGCCGACGTGCCGTCCTGGTTCGTCTGTCCGTTGATCAGGCCCGTGATCGCGGCCGCGCCGAGCGTGAGGTTCGTCGCGTTCGCGCACAGATCGTTCGCCGGCGGGCCGCCCAGTTGGACGGTGGCCGTGTAGTTGTAGGTGGTGGCGCCGGGGAAGACCCCGCCGAAGACACCGGTCGGAGCCCCGATCTCGAGGACGCGCACGGCGTACCAGTTGCCGGCCCTGACCGCCGTCGAGACCGTGGTCGTCGAGCAGCGGTTCGAGATCGGCGATTGGCCGAGCAGGGTGTTCGTGCTGCACGTGCCCGTGGGCCCCAGCAGGCGGATCTCCGCGATCCCCTGGAACTGCGCCGTCAGCGTGACCGTGAGCGCGTCGGTGGCCGCCGCTTGGAAGCGGTACCAGTCGACGTCACGGTTCCCGCCGAAGCCGCGCGCGGTGCCCCGCAGCGTCGCCGCCGGGAAGCTCGGGCTCACGGAGCGGAACAGGCCCGGCGTGCTGTCGCAGCCGTCGTTGTTCTGCGGACCGAATCCGGGCTCCAGCTCGACCGTGTTCACCGGCCCGAGGTTCGGAGCACACACCGTCACCGGCAGCGCGGTGCCGCACGCGACCCCGCTGTCGCTGATGGTCAGCGTGAAGGCCGCCGTCTGCGCGCCCGTGCCGAAGGCCGCCGAGTAGATCCAGTACGGAGCACCCGCGACCGAGCACCACGAGGCACTCGCCAGCGTGCCGCAGTTGTCGTCGCCCGCGGCGACCTGCGTCATGCCGTCGCACGTGCCGCCGAAGACCAGGATCACCGAGTCGAACGACGGCAACGTGGCGCAGTGCGCCGCCGTCATCGTGTTGCCCGTGCCCGTGACCTGGTGCCACAGACCGCGGCGGTTGCTGGTGCCCGTCGTCGGGGCGACCGGGCTCGAGAGCGTCGGGTTCGTCTCCGTCGTCGCCCCCGTGAGGTTGCCCGTCACCACGACCGGCGGGGTGTACGGACCCGCGACCACCGTGGCACCGACGCAGTTGTCGTTGTCGGGCGTCGCGGTCGGGTTCACGAGCAGCATCGCGTAGCTGGCGCCCGTGCTGGGCCCGGCCGCGTAGCTGACGGGGATCGAGTACGTGCCCACCGTCTGGGCCAACGGCACGACGAGCGTCGTGGAGTAGAGCCCGTCACCCGCGACCTCGTCGCCGCCGACTCCGGCGTCGTTCAAGGCCTGCGCCGCCGAGCCGCCCAGGGCCGTCAGGTTGGCCGTGACGGTCGTGCCGCCCGGCGTGGAGAGCGAAGCGCAGTCGTAGACGTCCGCGACGATGCGGACCGTCTGCCCGCCCTCGACGAGGTACGGGAAGGCGACCGACGTGCCGGACAGGCCGCTGTTCGTCGCCGTCGCGAGGTTGCGCGGCGTCGGCCAGTTGTTGGCGAAGTCGGCGGCGTTGTTGTTCGTGTCCTGCGTTCCGCAGGCGAGACGCCAGATCGCATGGTTGCTCGTCGAGCCGGCCGCGTTGTTCGCGACCGTCCCGCCGGCGAACGGCTCGCGCCAGTTCGAGCCCGTGCCGTAGCCGACGAAGTCCACGATCGCGGCGGTCGCGGGCGTGCCGCCCGTGAGCGCGACGTTCGTGTTCGTGAGCGCGACCTTGCTGCCGGCCGTGCCGGAGGAGCTGAGATCGAACGTGCCCGTGGCATCGGTGACCGGCAACGCCGGAGCCACGACGGCAGTGCCCGTGGCCAGACCGACCAGGTAGTACTGGCCCGGGTTGACCGTGCCGTTCAGGGTGACGACCGTCCAGGTCGTGCCCGTGGACGTCGTCATCTGCAGGCCCCAGTTCGTCATCGTCTGCGCGACGTTGCCGGAGTTGTAGAGCTCGACGAAGTCACGCGTGAGCGGCGCGCCGACCTGGCCGCCGCCACCGAAGACCTGGCTGATGCGCATCTGCGGCGCGCCCAGGACGACCGTCACCGTCATCGAGCACGTGGCGCTGTTGCCGCACGCGTCGGTGACCGTGAAGACGACGGTCGTGACGCCGATCGGGTAGGTGCCCGAGGCGTTCGCCGTGCCGTTGAACGAGTTCGTGACCGTGAAGCCGGGGCAGTTGTCGTTCGCCACGGCCGGCGGGACCACGACGGCCGTCGGACCCGTGCCGATGACCGAGATGTTGGCCGGGCACGAGATCGTCGGAGCGATCGGGTCGATCCGCGTCGAGTAGACGGCACTGCTCGAGTTGCTGGAGGCGTCCGTGTACGTCAGCGTGATCGTCGCGCTGCACGTGCCGACCGTCACCACGCTGGACGGAGCCAGGGTGCCCGAGCAGTTGTCGACGGCCGTCGTGGCCGCGACAGCCGCCGCCTGGGCGGCGGCCTGGCTCGTGTAGCAGCTCGCGATCGAGCCCTGCGTGATCGAGGGCGGCGTCGTGTCGCTGACCGTGAAGCTCGTGCTGCACGTCGCCGTGTTGCCCGAGCCGTCCGTGGCCGTGATGACGACCGACGTCGTCCCGAGTCCGACGGAAGTGCCCGTCGCGGGGACCTGCGTGATCGTCACGCCGCCGCAGTTGTCGGTGGCCGTCGAGGCCGCTGCGAAGTTCGGCAGCAGCGCCGAGCAACCCACGCCCGCTGAAGCGGACTGCGCCGGAGCGCAGAGGGTGATCGTCGGCGGCGTCGCGTCGACGCCCGGGTTCACCGTGGCGCTGACCGAAGCCGTCGAACCGTTGGCGTCCGTGACCGTCACCATGTAGGTGCCGGCCGGGATGCTCGTGAGGTCCTCCGTCGTGGCCCCGTTCGACCACAGGTACGAGTAGGGCGTGCTGCCGCCGCTCGCCGTCACGTCGATCGCGCCGCCGTTGCCGCTCGGGCAGACGAGGTGCGTGATGCTCGCGACCACGATCGAGACCGGCGTGCCGAGGCAGGCTCCGGGCACCGGCTGGAAGCCGGAGAGTCCGAGGTTGCTGTCCGTGCCGGAGACGAGCCAGGGCGTGTAGGTCACGGGACCGCCGATGAGCGGAGCGATGACCTGGCTCGCCGCCGAGCCGTACCAGTTGCAGGTCGCGTTCAGGGTCCCCGTGTCGAGGTTCTGGATCGCGAAGCCGCCCGAGGTGGTGATGCTGTTGTCGTTCGCCTGGACGGTCGTGTCACCGGTCGCGCCCGACGCGCGGATTCCGGTTCCGTTGCCGCTCAGGATGCAGTTCGAGATCGTGGCCCCGACGGTCGCCGCATTCGTGTTCGCGGCGTCGTCGATCACCAGGATGCCCTGCTGCGCAGCGCCCGTGATCGTCACCCGTTGGATCGCATAGACGCTCGAGAAGGCGTCGCCGTAGGAGTCGTAGTTCGTCGCCACGACGCCCTGCTGGCCGCCCGTGACCGTGCCGCCCGTGACCGTGATGGTCGACGAGGTGGGCGCGTTCCACAGGTTGTAGCCGCGCTCGAAGTTCGTCGAGTTGTTGTCGGCGAACGTCACCGCGACGGCGGTCTGGATGCTCCACAACTCGATGCCGCGGCTGCCCGCGGAGCTCGGCGTGGTGTTGGTGACGGAGTTGCCCGTCACCGACCAGGTCGAAGCGTTGGAGTAGTGCAGGTTGACCAGGATGCCGCCGACGTCGGTCCACGTGGTGTCACCGACGATCACTTGCGTCTTCGTCGTGATCGTGTTGTTCGCGATCGTCGCCGACGAGCCGCTGGGCTTGGCCTGGTAGAAGTTGTTCGTCTGGACGCCGCGCCAGGCGTCGACGATGCAGTTGTCCTCGATCGCGGCGTAGTAGTCGTCGTAGACGAGCACGCCGGCCCAGTACGGGATGTTCTGGATCTTGTTGTGCTCGACGCGGCCGGCCATCGCCGGACCGCCCGTCGAACCGAGCGCCAAGCCGAACTGGAAGACGTTCTTGACGATGTTGTAGCGGACGATCAGGCCGTCGCCCGGCGTCGGAGCCTCGGACGAGATGCCGACGTCCACGTCGGGGTTCGCGCCGTTCGCCGTGAAGGGCGAGGTCAGGCTCGTGTTGTCGCCGTCGAACGTGAAGCCGTCGATGACGACGTTCGGTGCCGTGACGGTCACCCACAGCTGGGTGCCGGCGAGCGTTGCCGTCCCGCTGGCCGGGATGACGATCGTCTCGGCCGTGCGCGCGCCCGTGCACGGGTCGATGCCCACGTTCGCGCCGCGCAGGGTGACCGACTTCGTGATCGCGAGGTTCTCGACGTAGGTGCCCGCGCCGACGGTGATCACGTCACCCGCGTTGGCATCGTTGATGGCTGCCTGGATCGTGCAGAAGTAGGCGTTTTGCGTGACGTTGAACACCGGGCCGACCGCGAGGTCGTCGATGGTGACGTTGCAGTCGTCGTCGATCAGGTTGAAGCAGATCTCCGCCGCGCCTGGGTTGACCGCCGCGTTGCCGTCGTTGCAGTCCCCGGAGAGCGCGACGTAGCCCGAGGGCGCCGAGCACGCCAGGACGCTGACGCCCGCGTTGCCGTAACCGTCGCCGTCGAGGTCCTGATAGAAGGTCAGTTGGACGTCGACGTTGCCGCAGCCGCACAGGCCCGGGGCCGTCTTGAGCGGATCGTTCGGGCAGCCGTCCAGGCAGTCGATCGTCGAGTCACCGTCCGTGTCCGGGCTGTTGACCGAGAACGACGTCAGGCAGGTCGCGGTGTTGCCCGCGCCGTCCGTGGCCGTGATCGTGACCGAGGTCGCGCCCAGTCCGACCACCGCGCCGGCCGCGGGAACCTGCGTCAAGACCACCGAGCCGCAGTTGTCCGTGGCCGACGTCGTCGCCGTGAAGTCGGGCACCGTGCCCTGGCACATCCCGTTCGCGATCGCCGATTGGATCGGCGCGCAGGTCGTGATGGTCGGCGGCGTGTTGTCGGTGACGGTGAAGCTCGCGCTGCACGTCGCCGTCTGGCTGGCGCCGTCGGTCGCGGTGATCGTCACGTTCGTGACGCCCAGGCCGACGAGGGTGCCCGCGGCCGGCGACTGCGACAGCGTGACCGTGCAGTTGTCCGCGGCCACGGTCGAGGCCGTGAAGTCCGGGACAGCGGCCTGGCAGGACGCATTGGCGAACGCGCTCTGCGCCGGAGCGCAGGTCGTGATCGTCGGCGCGGGATCGGTGACCGTGAAGTTCGCGTTGCACGTCGCCGTGTTCCCGGCGCCGTCCGTCGCCGTGATCGTCACGAGCGTGACGCCCGCGCCGACCAGCGTGCCGGCGGCCGGCACTTGCGTGATCACCGGCGCGCCACAGGCGTCGGTCGCGCTCGTGAGCGCCGCGTAGTTCGGAACGGCCGCGTTGCAGCCACCGCCACCCGCGACGGCCGAGGAGCCCGACGCGCAGAGGGTGATCGTCGGCGCCGTCGTGTCGCTGACCGTGAAGCTCGTGTTGCACGTCGCCGTGTTGCCGGCGCCGTCCGTCACGGTGATCGTGACGGGGGTGACACCCAGGCCGACCAACGTGCCCGCGGCCGGGACCTGCGTGATCGAGGCGATGCCGCAGTTGTCGCTGGCGACGACGCCCGCCGTGAAGCTGGGCAGAGCCGCCTGGCAGCCGGCTCCGGCCGAGGCACTCTGCGCCGGCGCGCACGACGAGATGATCGGCAGGGTCGTGTCGGGCAGGCTCCACGTCAGGTTGAACGTGTTGCCGGCCGCCGCTCCGACGTTGCCGACGACGCGGATCAGGTACGTCGTGCCGCTGGTGACGGCCAGCGCGAGCTGCGAGCCCGGGGTGCAACCGACCGGACCGTCGTTGTTGCAGGCTCCGGCGATCTCGTTGCTGACCGTGGCCGTCGGACACGTGGAGTGCACCGACAGGATCGTGTCGTAGCTGCCGCACGTGCCGAGCGTCAGGTTGCCCGTGCAGGGCGCCGTGTAGCTGTACCAGACGTCGAAGAAGCTGTAGGCGCCGTTGCAGCTCGGCATCGCCGACGAGGCCGTGTTGTTCTCACCCGTGGCACCGACCGTGGTGCCGGCGATGGTGCCCGAGAAGCCGCTGATCGTCGCGGGCGACGAGCACAGGTTGTTCGCCGGCGTCGCGGCTCCGCTGGCCGTCAACGTGAAGGCACCGGTCGTCGTGCTGAACGGGGCGACGAGGATGAAGTAGTCGACGCCGGCGGTCGCGACCCACGCGACCTTCGATTGGAACGGCGAGGCGTTGATGTCGTCGTTGAACGTGACACATGACAGCGCGCCGCACGTGCCGGTGTAGACCCAGATCTTGGAGTCGTAGCTCGTCGCGAGCGTGTCGAGCGTGACCGTCTGCGTCGAGGCGACGTTGACGCGGTACCAGACGCCCGACGTGATCGTCAGGCTCTGCGAACCGCTACCCGTGGGGCCGTTGCAGGTCGGGGGCACCGGCGATTCCGCCGTCGCGAGGGCCGTCGAACCGTTGGTGACCGACGGCACTGCGATGAGCGTGGCGCCGGTGCAGGCGTCGTTCGCCGGCGGCGGAGTCGGCGGAGCGATGACGAACGTGCCCGTCGCCGTGGGGTTCGTGCTGAACGAGCCAATGCGGATAAAGTACGTCTGGCCCGCGGTCACGCTCGCGGTGGCGAGCGACTCGTTAAGGCTGCATGCACCGCCACCGTCCGCGCAGGACAGGTTCGTGAGCGAGGCGCAGGCACCCGAGTAGATCCCGATGACGGAGTCCCAGCCGGAAGGGGTATTGCTCGCGCCAGCATTGCTCGCCGGGCAGTTCGTGACGGTGACAGTGCCCGTCGTCGTCGCGACGTAGGAATACCAGACGTCCTTCGTGATCGAGCTGCACGCGGTAGGAACCGTCGTGTCCGTGGCCGACGCCGTCGTATACGCGTTGACACCGTCGAAGGCGGCGATCGCGCCGGCACATTCATCGTTCGCCGGCGGAGGCTGAATCACGACGAGCGTGAATGCGCCCCCCGCTCCTCCAGCACCTTTGCTGGCGACGCGAATGCGATAGTTGGTCGCGCTCGAGAGTGCCAGAGTGGTGGAAGACTGGACACCGCTGCCGCAGCCCGCGAAGTCGTCGTTGCAACCCACCACCGAGCCGCCGCAAGCGTTGTAAACCTCGACGACGGTGTCGAACGCCGTCCCGGTGCATGTGCTGATGCGCCAGTTGCCGGTCGTCGCAGGCTGGAACGAGTACCAAACGTCCTTGTCGACCGCGACGCTGCAACCGGTTGATCCGCCGTCGAGCAAGGCGAGCGCGTTGTTGCCGCTCGTCCCGCCGACACCTGTGCCGCTCGCAGGAATCGTGATCGCGTTGATGCAGAGGTCATTGGCCGGGGTGACCGGCGGAGCCACGGTCACCACGTAGTCCTCGACCTCACCGAAGGAAAAACTGATACAGGGGTTCGAGAGTGCCGCGCTCGAGGTATCGAACATCGTGACTCTCATCCGGGTGAAACCCAGGAGGGCACCAGCGGGCACACTGATCGTGCCCGTGAAGATGTTGGTGTTCGCACCCGTCGGCCCGCCGCCGCCGTTCAACAGGGTCGTCTCACCGCTATCCGTGAACAGACCGTTGCGATTCCAGTCGCAGTAGACGTTGGCTCGGTCACCAGAATAAGAAGCACCAGAGAGGGTGACCGTGATTCCCGCAGTTCCGGCCTGATTGACTGTCGTCGTCGTCACGCCGGACGTGTCGATGGACGGATAGTAGGTATAGAACGACCGCCCAGTTCCGGCGGGCGTGCTGTCGAGCGTCCCGACTTGGACGCGACGGATGTACTCGAAGGACGAGCTCGACGACGTGGACGCGCAATATCCAACCGGCAGGCCGAACGCGGGTGCGCTCGACCGCGACTGTGCGTCGCTCACAACCAGCGTGAAGATCTTGCCGGTCGTCGAGTCGGTGATATCCAGCCCGATCGTGAGCTGAGCGGTGAAGATGTTGTCGCCGGCAAGCGCGTCGGGCGCGACACCGTTGTCAAGGAAGACTTGAGAAGTCGAGCCGCCGAGGTTGCTGAGGTCGCCGACGACGGACAAGCCGGTGCTGGCAGGAGAGCTACCCGGCACGACCGTCGCAAAGAGTACTTGGTTGGTGCCTTGAAGTGCTGGGCTGGCAGAGACGGCCACTCCGGAGATCGTCGGCGCAGAAGCATTCAACGTGACCGAGCCGACGTAGTTGATGCTGCTTGCTCCAACGGAGATGCCGCCGGCGTTCGCAGCACCCAGGGTCGACGAGACGCCCAGGATGCGGATCGCATACGTGTTCCCTGCCGTCACGGCCGCGCTGGTCGACATGGGAACGCAGCGCTGCGAGAACTGCGAGGCAGCCAGAACAGTCGGTGCGGGCGAGCACGTTCCGCCGGCGCCGTTGAGCAATTGGATGGCGATCTGGACACCGGTCTGGGAGGTCACCGTGACAGCCACGGTGCCCGTGGTCACCGCGGTGAAACGCCACCAGTCCGGATCGCGGGTCGCTGCCCAGTTGCGCGCGGTGCCGGCGAAGTTCACCGGGGTCGACCCCACTCCAGACAGGTCCATGAAGCGATTCGAAACGCCGACGGCAACATCGCAGCCGTCATCGGTCGCGGGACCATCAGCGGGTTCCACCTCCAGAACCGCTCCGGCTCCGGGCGTCGGCGTACAGATGCTCGCCGAAGTCACTGCAGTGCAACTGGCTCCGCGATCGGTGATCCGGATGGTGAATGGGGCCGTGGACGCCCCTGAGGCGGGAGGCGCGATCCAGATGTAATAGGTCGCTCCCAGCACGGAGCACCACGAGGACCCCGCATTCGCACCAAGGCTCGACGCACTGTTGGTGTCAGAACCACCGGCACCACCACAGTCGCCACTATTGTCGTTGTTCGCGACCACCGTCAGGCCGTCCGTCGTTCCCGTAAACACGATCATCATCGTGTCGATTGCGGGGCTCGTGAGGCACAAGTCGGCGCTCAACTTGGTGCCGGTACCCGTGACCGAGTACCAGACGCCGCGACGGCCAAGGCTGCTGACGTTCATTCCAGCCGCCAGGGCCGGACTCTGGGGGGCGCCCAGCGTGGTGATCGGATCGCCTTCGCTCGTCGCACCCGTGAAGACACCTGACGATGTGACCGGCGTCGTGTAGGGACCGACTAGGGCCGTCGCCGTCTCGGGATTGTCATTGGTGGGTGCCGTCGTATTGACGACGACGACGATGTTGCAACCGCCCGAATTCGTTCCGTCCGTGAACGTGACCGGAATGGTCTTGCTGCCGGAAGTGGCCGAGACAGCGGCCGTGAAGGTGAAGATCCCGTCGCCTGACGTCTCGTCGCCGTTCGTGCCGTTGTCGAACAAGGTCTGCGTCGCCGAACCACCGATGCTCGTGAGGTTCGCGGTTACCGTCGTGCCGGCGGACGCGCCTCCCGTTCCGCATAGAGACGGCGTTACGTGCAGACGTGTGTTCTGACCGGACTTGGGGAACATCGGCGCGCCCCAACCAATGCCCGTCATGCCCGCCGCGGCCGCTGTCGCGGAACTGCGCGGACTGGGGAAGCCCGTGGTCCAGTCCGTGGCGTTGTTGTTGGCATCGGTGTTGCCACAGTTACGTCGGTAGAGCGCCGTTACTGTCGAGATGTTGGGAGCGTTGTTCGCGCTCGAATATGCGCTCCCAATAGAAGCCGGCTCATTCCAGTTGGCCGTCGTCCCGTAGCCCACCAGATCTTGGATCGTTGCGGAGGTCGACAGGCCGGTGAGCGCGGTAATGCTATTGACGAGCGCGACCTTGCCAGTCACCCCGGACATGTCGGTCGCTGTCGAGGGCGTTGAGTCAGCAGTCGGGAGCGTTGCCAGCTCCGTGGTCACCGTGTTCGTCGAAAGCTGTACCAGGAAGTACCTTCCCGGCAGGATGTTCACTGCTGTCGTCGAGATGGTGCTCACCGCCCAGGTCGTGCCTGAGGAGGATGAGTACTGGATCGACCAGTTCTGCAGGTTGACCGAGGATCCCCCCGCGTTGTAGAGCTCGACGTAGTCGCTCCGGTACAGCATCCCCGTGGCTGCGCCCGTTCCTCCACCGCCGTAGATCTGGCTGATCCTGACCTGCGCGAACGCACTCGTTCCCGCGAGGAACGCGCACAGCGTCAGAAGGCTGGCGAGGAGGGTACGAACGAAGGGTTCCGAACGGCGGAACTCGAGCATGGGGATTTCTCGATGAAACGGGAGCCCCCCCAAGCGGCTGGACGCGCCTGAGACGCGACGCTTGGGGACGAAACGGGGGGAGTGCTCCTGGAAGGCTATCACGGCCCGCGCCGCCTCGGGAAGACGCAAAATTAACGGAATTGGGTGCCTTCCGGCTCTCCTGTAGGTGGCGGAGCGATCGACCGCCGCAGGCTCGCCACGCGAAACCACCCGCTCCGCAGGGATGTCAGGCCCCGGAGCCCCATCGACTCAGGCGTCGATCATGACCACCGTCGCTTGGCGGACCGACGCCTTCGGCGATGGGCCGTAACGGCTGCCCCTGGAGGCCGGAACCAAGAGGAGAGGCAGGGGGCTCCCCCGAGGTGGCTGAACCCACCCAGACGGCAACCGGTTGGTGTCCCCTGCCCGCACAGGATCCTGGAGACCCCGGATTTGTCGGGTGGGCCGGGATAGGGTGGGATAGTGAGGTTGGGCTTGGACTCGCTGCCAGGGCCCAACCCCGCACCGGTCATCGCCAGCAAGATCCACGCATGTCCCGACGCCTGCTTCTGATCCTGATCGTCACGGTTCTGGTCGCCGTAACCTGGTTCACCCTCCGGACGCAACCGCAGAGTGGCTCGCGACTTGCGAGCGGGCCCGCGCCGGCCGCAAGCCCGGGGCCCGCGCCGCGCGAGACCCTCCAACTGGAGACTCCGACACCCGCAAGAGTCGGAGTGAACCCGCTTGCTGAGAGGGAGCGCGCGATCCAGGAGGCCGCGGCGACTCCGCCGGAGCCGCTCCCGGAGCCCGAAACCCCTCAGGCATTCGAGGTGACCGCGGCCCCGGTGACCCTGGCTCCCTCGTCCCCGGTCGCGCCGCTGCCCGACCCGTTCGCCGAGAGACACGCGGGTTCCAGCGCCGCGGATCGGGCGGCCCGCGTCGAGTGGATCGTCAACACGGTGGCCGAGCACTTCCGCAATCCCAAGACCTCGACCCTGACCGAGGCCGAGATTCGGGAGCTGCGCGAGGAACAGGGCTGGTTGCAGTCCCACCCACAGCCCTGATTCTCAGGGGCTCCGGATTTCGGGGCCCGTCGCAGCTTGGGCGGCAACTCTCGGGGGTGCCGGTAGCCCGACGTCGTTCAGGGATGGAATGGGCGGCCCACGCGATAGAGCTCGAGTTGGCTCTCGAAGCTCTTCTCCGCGGCTGCGTCCTTCTCGGTGCGCGCCAGCTCGACCGCGCGCTCGCCGGCGCGGACAGCTTCGGCGAATCGGCCGGTCTCGGCATAGGCCGCGGCGAGCGTGCTGAAGAGGGTGGCGTTCGGCGTCGGACTCGCATCGCGCGCGCGCTCGGCCAGCAGGACCGCCACGGAACCGTTGCGATGGGACGGGTCCGCGTGCGTGGCACGAATCCAGGCGATGTTGTTCAGCGCGTCGAGGTCGCGCGGATCGACCTGGAGCAGCCGCTCGTAGTGGCGGATCGCGGTCTCGACGTCGCCTTTCAGCACCTGCGTGATCGCCATGAATCGCAGCGCATCGACGTTCTTAGGGGCGAGTTCGAGGGCCTTCTCGAGCACCGCGGCGGCTTCATCCTGACGACCTAGCGATCCGAACGCGTTGCCGAGCCGAATCAGGCTGGGCAGGTGGGCGGGCTCCAGGGAGAGCGCGGCTTGGAACTCGCCGATGGCATCGGCGAACTTCCCTTGCTGGGCGAGCGCAAACCCCAGGTTGTAGTGGTACTCCGCGGTGGGCCGAGCCTGCAGAGCACGACGAATTTCCACGATCGCCTCGTCGTAACGCCCCTTCATGCCCAGGGCGACCCCGAGGCCGCTGTGGGCTTCGACGTAGTCGGGCGAAAGCTCCAGCGCCTTTCGGAAATGTTCCAGGGCGGAGTCGATGTCGCCCTTCTCGAGGGCCACGTTCGCGAAGACCTGATGGGCCAGAGGATTCCCCTTCGTGACCCGCAACGTGTGCGCGAACAGCGTCTCGGTATCGCGCCACAGCGCGACTTGTCGCTGCGTGGCGTAGGCGCTCGCGACCAAAGCGGCGGACAAGAGCCCGGCTGCCGCTCGGTTCAAGAGGACCGAGTCGCGGGACAGCCGCGCGACCTCGAACACGAGCGCGATCGCGATCCCGGTCGCGGGCAGGTAGGTGTACCGGTCGGCCAGCGACTGCCCGCCCACCTGCACGACCCCGATCACGGGCGCCAGCATTCCCAGGAACCACAGCCAGCCGACGGTCAGCCACGGCCGCTTGCGCGCCACGAGCAGGGCCCCGATCGTCACGAGGACGGTCGCGGCGCCCCACAGGATGGGGACGATCGGTGGCACTCCACGGTCGTAGGGATAGTAGGGAGCGAGGTCGCTGGGCCAGGCGATGGATTGCAGATAGCGGGGAATCGCGAGCGCCGCGTTCGACAGGCGAACGGGCAAGGGCAGCTGTTCGATGGCGACGACCGCGCCCGAGGCTCTCTGCGCCTGCCAGGTCGTGACGCACACGATCAAGGACACGGCGAACAGCGCGAGTTTCTCGCGCACCCGCGCGCGGAGCGTCGGCCAATCGAATGAGCCGCCACGCCCGAGGCGATCGAGGGGCCACCAATCCAGCAAGAGCAGGACGAACGGCAGAGTGACGAGCATGGGCTTGCTGAGGAGCCCCAGCGCGGCCATGCCGATCATCCAGGCCTGACGGCCCCGAGTCGGGCTGCGCGTCCAACGAAGATAGGCCCACACGGTCAGCCAGAAGAAGAGCCCTGAGAGCACGTCCTTGCGCTCCGAGATCCAGGCCACGGACTCGACGCGCAGCGGATGGAGCGCGAAGAGTGCCGCGATCAGCGCGCTGCGCCACCAGGCTCCGGTGTAGGCGGCCAGCACGAGGCACACGAGCAGCGCGTTGGCGACGTGCAGCGCCAGGTTCACGGCGTGCGGCCCGCGTGGATCCAGGCCGAACAGCTCGCAGTCGAGCATGTGCGAGAGCGTCGTCAGAGGGTGGAAGTTCCCCACGTGCGGGTGCGTGAACATCCAGGCGATGCCGTCCAGCGTGAACCCGTTCGAGACGTGCGCGTTGTGCACGACGTAGTCCGGGTCGTCGAACAGGATCCAGCCGGCGCGCGTCACGCCGAAGAACGCGGCAATCGTCGCCGCGCCGAGAAGGACGAGCGTCAGCCAGCGCCACGACGGCCGGATTCCGACTTCGGGTTCGGCGCGCAGAGGGCTCGTCCGGGGCATCGCTTCGCGACCAATCTACGCGAGAGGGAGTCCACGCCCCACAGCATCTCGCGCATGCGACCGCGCCGGCTTCGGCCTCCCCCGCCTTCCGCGGGCTCTGGCGTCGATTCGCGACGCCGAGGATCCGGATCCGGCAGCGGCGCGCGGGGCCATCGAGGATTCGTCGCCGGCATGCGGAACAGGCCTCCGGGATCGCGAACGAAGGGCGGCGCGATCCGCGCCCCGCATCAACGCGCCCGACCGGCGCGCAATTCGACCGCCCCCCTGCCGGCTTCGATCCAGTCCGACGTGGACGGAACGCGACCCTCGTGCAGCACGGCGAGACGCACGCGCATGCCGGGCGACAGGGAGGCGAACGAGAATGCGCCGTCCGTCTCGGTACGGACGCCGATCCACGATCGCCCGCTCTGCGCCACGCGTTGGTCCTCCTCGACCAGCTGACGCTCGGAATAGGGGCCTTCGCCGACGAGCACCACGTACGCACCCGCCAGGAGCTTCCCGTCCGTGTCGCGCACGAGGCCCGCGATCGGAACGGGCCGCGCGAGCCGCAGTTCGATGCCCGAGCGCACTTCGCGCTCGCCCAGCACGAGCGGTCCCACGACGCGCACGCCGTAGCCGGCGACGCGGGCGACGAGCGCGCAGGCGCGCGCCTCGAGGCCGACGGCGTGGAACCGGTCGGTGTCGGGCGGCGGATCCCCGCTCATCTCGCGTTGCACGGGCCGCTCCGCGAGGACCCAGGGCAGGATGTCACGCTCGAACTCGGCCGCGCTCGGAGCCGCGCCGGCCGGGAGCTCCCAGAGCGGGTCGACCTCCACCGCGCCGGATCCGGCCACGACTCCCATCCCGGTCGTTTCGTCCACGAGACGACCGTGGAGTTCGGCATCGTGGCGGCCCACGTCGCGCTCGTCGTCCAGGGACTTGAGCGCGACCTCGAGCCCGCGGGTCCCGGCCGGAACTTCCAGCCGCACGGGCGAGCGACCTGGCGCGAATATCCGCAGACGCCAAGGCCCGGCGGCGAGTCCGCTCACGCGGAAGGAACCGTCGGCGGCGATCTCAGCGCTCGGGCCGTCGCTTCCGTCGACCGCGTCGACCAGCACTTGCAGCGCGGAACCGAACCCCTGCGGAGCCTCGGAACGCGCGGGATCCGCCAGGGGGCGCCCCTCCAGGTCGGTGACTCGCCCCAGGATCTCCAAACCGCGCGCGAGGACGACACGCTGCTGCAGGCGCCCAGCAGTGAGCTCGATCGGCGCGCTCCAGGGCGCGAAACCCCCGGCCGGGGCGTCGATCGCGAGAGTGCGCGGACCGATCCGTCCGCCCGAGAGGAACACGCGCCCCGCCTCGTCCGTCCTCCCGAAGGTCTCGCTGCTGCTCCAGCGCGCGCGCGCCGGATCCTCGATCCGCGCGATCGCCGCGGGGACGGGACGCCCATCGGGGTCCGCGACGACGATGTCGAGCTCCCAATCCCCGCGCGGCTGCGAGGCCCCCGGGAAGTCGACCAGCAGATCCGCGACGCGCGTGACGCGTCCGGGCTCCAAACGGAACGAGGGACTCGTAGCCAGCGGCCGGCCGAGCGTGTCCTCGCCCGCGAGGATCTCCAGCAGACCCTCGGAGGGCTCGACTTCGATGCGGTACGTGCCGTCCGCTCGCGAGAGCGAGCCCGGATCATCCAGGAGTGCGCCGCCTTTCTGGCCCGCGGGCACGGCATGGATGTGGATGCCCTCGAGCGGATCGGCGCGCGGATCGAGCAAGCGCCCCTCGATCGTCGCCGTTCGCGCGCTCGCGCTCGAGGGCGGCGCCGCGACGACTTCCGAGGACGCTCGCACCTCGTTGCGATCCGGGGACCCTCCGGGCGGCGAGGGTTCGGACCGGGAATCCGCCGGGGCGGGCACAGCCGGCGCGAGAGCCAACTCCGGCGTCGCGTGGCGCGGCGCGTCTCCGCCGAAGTGCAGGCGGAGGCCGACCGCCGCGCCCACGAGCAACACCGCCCCAACGACGAGGGGCGCGACGGGAAGATGTCCCGCGGCCGGCACGCCGAGGGCCAGCAACCGTGGGGCCAGCCCGAGCGGAGTTCCCGGCACGGGCAGATCGCCGAGTCGATCCTCGAAGTCGAGCGCGAGCGCCGGCAGGCCGGCGCCGCGCAACGCCGCCCGCAGCCTCTCGAGGGCGCGCTGGACGCGCTCGTGCGCCGACGAGGGCGCGATCGCGAGAGCCGCACCCACGGCGTCCCACGTCATGCCCTCCTCGTACCGCAGCCGCAATGGCGCGCACAGTTCGTCGGGCAGGGCTTCGACGTGGCGCAGCAGCTGTGCACGTTCGTCGGCGTCGATCGTCGAGGACTCCGTCTGCGGTCTCTCCATGCCGTGTCTCTCCTCGCGCTCGCGGCGCCGCCGGTCGCTGCGCCCGAGTTCGAGTGCGCGCCGCGCAGCGAACCAACGCAGCGATCGACCCTCGGCCTCGCCCGGATCGGGCACGAAGCGCCCCTCGAGCACGGCGATGAAGACGTCCTGGGCTGCGTCCTCGGCGAGCGCGGAATCTCGGACGGCGCGCCGGGCCGCGTGCCACACCGCGGCGTGGTACTCGCGGACGAGGCGCTCGAAGTCGGATCGGGACAATCGGCGTGCAGGTCGGCTCATCGGGCAGCGGCGGGGTGCGCACCACGAAGATGCCGCAGGAGTCCGGATCTTCAGCGGAAACCCTGGAAAGCGCCCAGAGGATCCTGACCCAGGTGTTCGGGGACGAATTCGGGTCCGCGAACCCTGCGCGGGCGGGCGATCACGAGCCGGTGCTCTCAGCCTCCGCCGGATTCTCCGGCAGGCCCGCGCTGGGAGCGCGCGGCGAGCTTGGGATGAACCGCAGGGCGGAGTCCGCATCTAGGACCTGCGGATTCGAGGGCGAGCCCCAGAACGCGAGACTCAGGGGCGGTCCCGCGGGGGACGCCTGCTCAGGAACATTCGGAGCGCGAGCCAGCGGCCCGTCGAACTCGGAAAGCGCTCGAAGTCGGGACTCGGGCTTGGAGGCGGCACCCGGATTTGAACCGGGGAATAACGGATTTGCAATCCGTTGCCTTACCACTTGGCTATGCCGCCGCGCGAGGACGAGGAAGCGTAGCCGCGCGCCACCCGCGGTCAAGTCGAGGAGCACCGAAAGCCGCTAGACTCGGCGAGAACGCGCGGGGGAATGGCGGAATCGGCAGACGCATCGGACTTAAAATCCGAAGCCCGCAAGGGCATGGGGGTTCGACCCCCCCTTCCCCCACCTGGTCCGAGTTCCGGTCTCGGACGCCGCGGGGCGCCCGAGAACCCCGCAGCCTCGCGATCCGTGCGCGCGTCCGGTCAGCGCGTCTCGAGCCAGTTCACGAGCAGGCGCGTGCCGAAACCCGAGCCGAGCTGCCCGCCGACCCAGTCCCGGTTGCTGCCGCCCCACGCCACGCCGGCGATGTCGAGGTGCGCCCAGGCGGCCTTCTCGGGCACGAAGGGCACGAGGAAAGCGGCGCCGGCGCTCGAGCCCGCGCCCAGGTCGCCGCCGGAGATGTTCTTCAGGTCGGCGAACGTGCCCTTCATCGCGTCCTTGTGCACGTCGAGGAGCGGCAGCGGCCAGAGGCGTTCGCCGGTCGTGTCGCCGGCGGCGCGCAGCTCGGCCTCGAGCTCGGGCGTCGAGGCGAACATGCCGGCGACCTCGTGGCCCAGCGCGGTGACGACCGCGCCGGTCAGGGTCGCGAGGTCGACGACGACGTCGGGCTTCACCTTCGCGCCCGCGTAGCACAGGACGTCGGCCAGCACGAGGCGGCCTTCGGCGTCCGTGTTCAGGACCTCGACGGTCGTGCCGTTCATCGCGACGTGGATGTCGCCCGGTTTTGTCGCATTGTCGCCGGGCATGTTCTCGGTCGCGCCGACGAGGCCGTGGACTTCGTAGGGCACGTCGAGGGAGCGCAGCGCGTGGAAGACGCCCAGCACGGCGGCGCCGCCCGACATGTCGAAGCGCATCTCGTCCATCTTCGCGGCCGGCTTGATCGAGATGCCGCCCGAGTCGAAGGTCAGGCCCTTGCCGACCAGCGCCACGCGACCCTTGGATTTCCCCTTGGGCTTGTACACGAGGTGCACGAGGCGCGGCGGCTGGCGCGAGCCCGCGGCCACGCCCAGGAGGAGGCCCATGCCGAGCTTCTCCAGCGCCTTCTCGTCGTGCACGGTGCAGGTGATGCGGCCCGTCTTGACGAGGCCCTTGGCGGCGGCGGCCAGGTCCTTCGGCGTGAGGCGGTTCGCCGGCTCGTTCTGCAGGTCGCGCGTGAACGCGCAGGCCTCGGCCAGCACGCGGCCCTTCTCGATCCCCGGCCCGCAGTCCTTCGGGGCGACGATCGCGAAGGTCTCGAGCTTCTGGGGCTTCGGCTTGCTCTTGGCCTTCTCGAAGCGGTAGGAGCCGAGCAACGCGCCTTCGGCCAACGCGGTGCCGACCGCCTCCGCGCCGAGCTTCTCGACGATGGAGCGCGGCACGATCAGCGCGCAGCTCTTCGCCGCGGCGGATTCGGCCTTCTGCGCGACGAGCGCGCCGAGGCGGCGCAGGCGCTCGGTGTCCAGCAGCGCGGCTTTCCCGAGACCCACGGCCAGCACGCGCTGGTGCGCCGCGTCGGCGCTGCGCGTCTCGCGGAACTCGCCCAGGAATCCCTTCCAGGCGAAGTCGCGCACGGCGAGTTCCTTGCCCACGTCGGGCTTGTCGCCCTCGAGGGCGAGCACGGCGACGAGTTCGTGCGCGTCGAGGCGCGCGTGGGATTCGATGTGGGTGAGTTTCATCAGTGTCGAAGCGAAGCGGAGACCAATAGAAAACGAGAGGTGAGAGGGCGGTGCGAGGTGTCGAGGTCGGTGGTGACGGGATCGGGTCGGCGGAGTCCGGGAGGGGCATTCGGCGGGGACGCGCGCGTCACCGGTGGTTCGCGCCGCAAGCGGCGCTCACGTGGGCTCACATGCCCTGGTACTTGGGCCCACCCCCCCCCTCCGGCACGACCCACTCGATGTTCTCGTACGGATCGGCGATGTCGCACGTCTTGCAGTGCACGCAGTTGCTGAAGTTCACGGTCGGCCCCTTGGGCGCGCCCTCGGTCGGCCACTCGTAGACGGCGGCCGGGCAGAAGTGCTGGCAGGGGTTGCCGAACTCGCGCGTGCAGCGATCGACGCAGATCGTCGTGTCGAGCACGAGCAGGTGCGCGGGCTGGTCCTCCTCGTGCACCGTGCCCGAGTGGTAGACGTCCGTCAGCTTGTCCATCGAGCGCTCGCCGTCGAAGGCGGGCTTCGTCATGCGCGACTCCGCGACCGGACGCGTCGTGGAGTGGTCGGCGTGGCCCTTCCGGCGCTGCACGAGCCCGCGCCCGCCCGTCACCATCTGCACGCCCGCGTCGACCATGCCCGACAGGAAGCCCTGGTCGAATGCCTGGCGCCAGTTGCGGACCTTCCACAGCTCCTCGCGCGCCCAGGAGGCCTCGAAGAGCTCTGTGTAGCGCGCGAGCTTCGCGTTCGAGGTGTCGCCGGCGACGATCGCCTCCGCGATCGCCTCGGCCGCGAGAAGGCCCGACTTGATCGCGAGGTGCACGCCCTTGAGCGTGCTCGCGTTCAGGAAGCCAGCCGTGTCCCCGACGAGGACGAATCCGTCCCCGTGCATGCGCGGCATCGCGAAGTAGCCGCCCTCGGGCACGGTCTTCGCGCCGTAGCGCAGGACCTTCCCGCCGGCGAGCAGCTTCTGGATCTCGGGGTGCTGCTTCCACTGCACGAACAGGGCGTGCGGATCGAGCTTCGCGTCGTGGTGGTCGAGGCCGACCACGAAGCCGAGCGAGAGGCGATTGTCCTTCAGCCCGTAGATCCAGCTGCCGCCGTAGCCGTCGGTCCCGAGCGGATAGCCGCCGGTGTGCACGACCCGGCCTTGCCACTGCGCGCCGATCTCGGGCGCGACCTCCCAGACTTCCTTGATGCCCGTGCCGTAGGTCTGCGGGTTCCGGCCTTCGTCGAGCTTCAGACGGCGGACCAGGTGCTTCGCGAGGTGGCCGCGCGGGCCCTCGCCGAACACGGTCACGGCGGCCATGACGTTCATGCCCGGCTGGAAGGTGTCCTTCTTCGCGCCGTGCTTGTCGATCCCGGTGTCGCGCGTCTGCACGCCGAGCACGCGATCCCCGTCGCCGAACAGGATCTCGGCCGCGGCGAAGCCCGGGTACACCTGGACGCCCAGCGTTTCGGCCTGGGCCTTCATCCAGCCCACGACCTGGTTCATCGAGACGATGAAATTGCCGTGATTCTTGAGCTGCGGCGGGCACAGCGCGCCCTCGAAGCGCAGGGCCTTCGACTTCGACAGCCACCACATCGCGTCGGGGCCGACTTCGCCCTCCACCGGGCAGCCGCGCTCGCGCCAGTCGGGGAACAGCTCGGCCATCCCGCGCGGGTTCATCACCGCGCCCGAGAGCGTGTGGTTGCCGACTTCCTCGGCCTTCTCCAGCACGAGCACCGTCTTGTCGCTGATCCCCTTGGCCTGGAGCAGGCGCTGCAGGTGGATCGCGCAGGCGAGGTTCGCCGGACCCGCGCCGACGAGCAGGACGTCGACCGGCAGCTCCTCGCGCTCGACGCCGGGGAGGTTCAGGCTGTATTGGCGCGTTTGGCTCATCAGGGTCGATTGCGCGTCCGGCCCGTCGATGGGGCCGTCGATGCCGGGGAGCGCCCGGTTTCCGCGGAAGGGCCGAACAGGATACCGAGCCGGCGCCGCGGCTTCACGCGCGGTTCCCGCGCGCCTCGGCCAGGAAGGGGTTCGAGCGCCGTTCCGCTCCGATCGTGGAGGTCGGCCCGTGCCCGGGCACGAAGCGGACGTCGTCGGGGAGCGAGAGCAGCTCGCGCCGGATCGACGCGATCAGCGTGTCGTAGTCCCCGCGCGGAAAGTCCGTCCGGCCGATGGAGCCCTGGAAGAGCACGTCGCCGACCAGCGCCAGCTTCGAGGGCTGGTGCACGAACACCACGTGCCCGGGCGTGTGCCCCGGGCAGTGCCGTACCTCCAGATCCTGCTGTCCGACGCGCACGACATCCCCCTGCACGAGCCAGCGGTCCGGCACGAAACTGCGCGCCGGCTCGAGCCCGAACAGGGCCGCCTGCTCGGGCAGGCTCTCGATCCAGAAGCGGTCGTCCTCGTGCGGCCCGACGATCGGCACGCCCAGGCGCTCGGCCAGTTCGGCCGTCGCGCCGGCGTGGTCGCAGTGCGCGTGCGTCAGGAGGATCTGCCGGATGGAGACGCCGCGCTTCTTCGCCGTCGCGAGGATGCGCTCGATCTCGCCGCCCGGATCGACGACGGCGCCCTCGCCCGACTCCTCGTCGAGGAGCAACGAGCAGTTCTGCTGGAACGCCGTGACCGGGACGACGAAGGCCCGCAGCGTGCCGCTCATGAACGGTCCCCGATCCACTCGTGACCGTCGGCGTAGATCTCCTTCTTCCAGATGGGCAGCGACTTCTTGAGCTCGTCGATGAGGAAGCGGCAGGCCGCGAAGGCCGGCGCGCGGTGCGGGCTCGCCACGGCGATCACGACGGAGGGTTCGCCCACGACGACGGTCCCGACGCGGTGCAGCACGAGCATGCGCGCACGATCCGCTCCGAGCACGTCCGTCCGGCAACGCTCGAAGATGCGGCCCATCTCGGGCTCGGTCATCGCTTCGAACGCCTCGTAGTCGAGCCGGACGACCATGCGGCCGCGGTTCTCGGCGCGCGTCGTCCCGGTGAAGAGCGCGATCGCGCCGCACGAGTCGTGCGCGACGCGCGCTTGCGCCACCGCCGGATCGAGCCGACCGGCGTGCAGTTCGAAACACCCGCGCTCGAAATCGGCGGCGATCGGAGCGCCACCCGAGACCGGCGGAAGGAGCGCCACGTCGTCTCCGTCCGCGAGCACGCGCGCGTCGTTCGCGTACGCCGTCCCGACGACTCCGGCGACGTGCGCCAGGGAACCGAGTGCGGGATGACGGCGCGCGATCTCGGCCTTGAGCTCGCCCAAGGTGGTCCCTTCCGGCAATCCCTGGACGACCAGGCGATCGGTCCGCGCGCGCTCGCGCAGGCCGGCGAAGAGCCGCACGGAGAGATCCACGGGATGTCGACGAGGCCCGTCGTGGGCTCAGAACGGCGTGTCGTCGGCGGCCTGGTACTCCGCGGCGCGATCCGAGGAGCCGTCACCGGCCGGGGCTCGCCCGCCGCCGGAAGACTCGCCACCCGCCCCGCCGCGCTCCATGCCCCCGCCGCCGGCGCCTTCGCCGCGGCCGCCGCCCACGAACTCCCACTGGTTCGCGACCACGTAGAGCTTCGAGCGCTTGCCGCCGCCGTTCTTGTCCTCCCACGTGTCGAGGCGCAGCTCGCCCTCGATGAAGCACGGCTTGCCCTTGGAGTGATACTTCGCGAACGGTTCGGCGCGCGCGCCGAAGATCGTGACGTCCACGAAGGTGGGCTCCTCCTTCCACTCGCCGGACGCGCTGTCCTTGAAGCGACGGTTCACGGCGATGCCGAACTTGCAGATCGCCATGTTGCCGGCGGTGAAGCGCACCTCGGGGTCCCGCGTGAGGTTCCCCATCAGGATGACTTTGTTGAAGCTCGACATGTGCCCCGTGCATGCGGCTCGCGGCCGCGGGAAGAGGTCCAAGAAATCGAGGCGGCGCCCGCGCTCGGATCGCGGGGAGTGTAGCCACGGACCCTCTCGGCTGGAACCTCGGTCCGGCGCTCCCCCGCGCAGAACCGGGGAACGCCGCGGATCCACGCTCCAAGCGCGTGCGCTTCTCGCGTAGAATCGGCAGCCCGAGACCTGCCCATGCCCCCCACGCCCGCACTCCCCGGCCGTTCCGAATCCGCCCCGCCCCCGAAGGACAACGGCCGCGAGCGCCGCCGTTGGGCGCGCGCCCTGGCCGAGATGCCGATCACGCTCGTCGGCCCCGAGGGCTCGAGCGAGGCGCGCGTCCGCGACGTGTCGCGCGCCGGCGTGTGCCTGTTCCTCGACCGGCCCGTGCCGCTCATGACCGTGCTGGGCGTCGCCTTCGACATCGCCACCCCGGTCGGCCGCACGCGCGTCCAGGCGCACGGCGCCGTCGTGCGCTGCGAGCGGATCGCCAAGGCGGTCGACCACTGGGAGATCGCCGTCTTCCTCCACGACATGGGCGAGAGCGATCGCCATGCGCTGGAGGAGTTCGTCGCGCTGCGCGGCGGCAGCCTGTAGATCGCGGCAGGCAGACTCTCGACTCCGACGCCGCGCGCGGAGCTGAGAGGACCGAGGTTCGTACCGAGTCGGAGCCTTTCGGCCACGCGCCACGCCCCCGACCCGGGCACGCGTCGGGATCCGAGTCGCCGCGAGTTCGCGTGAGGGCCGGCGATCCGAGGGCCTCGGCACCGATTCCGCGCAGCCAGGATCGACGGCGGCGCGGCAGCACGCTTCACGTCCTCGCTGGCGGCATGGCCGGGGCTTCGCGCGTGCCCAGCAGGCCGCGGCGGCGCCAGCCGGTGGTCAGCAACCACGAGCGTGCCACGGAGATCGGTCGCGCGTCCTTCGGCGCCCGTCCCTTCCATCCGTCGAACCAGGGCCCCGACGAACACGCATCGACGCCGATCAGGCGCGCGCCGTGCTTGCGCGCGTTCTGCAGCACGTAGACGAGCGCGGTGCGCACGTCGCGCGGCGTGCGCAGGATCCGCGCGTGGTAACGGTCGGAGAGAACCCTGCCGCGGCGCTCCCACGCGCGGTTCAGCGCCTTGGCCACACGGACGAGCAGGCCCTGCATGCCGCGCGCGATCGAGCCCTCGTCCTCCGCCTCGGCGATCAGGTGCAGGTGATTCGTCTGGATCGAGTACTCGACCAGCCGGAATCCAAAGCGATCCGCGCCCGCGGACAGCGCTTCGCGCAGGACGACGAGCGTCCTCTCGCGACGCAGGTTGGGCAGGCCGGGCAGGAGGCGCGTCGTGACGAGTACGGGGTCGCGCGGCGTCAACTTCGGACGCTGCGCGTGCGAGACGAGCGCCCGCTCCCCTCTCGGCTTGCGGCCCGCGCCCTTCCGCGCGCCGCCGCGCGGGAAGATCGTGAGCTGACGGCTCGTGCGTGCCTTCGTTCTCGCCATGAAGTGCCTCCCTCC